>NZ_QTMW01000007.1:0-223705 GCF_003604005.1 Bacteroides sp. OF03-11BH
ACACTTACTTTATTTATCCAAATTTTGCCGTTTTTTTGCGAGTTCTTTGTATATTTGTAGATAACAACCCCTAATAAGTAAGATCATGAAAGAAGAAGATTATAGCAAGGCAATAGAAGTATTCTCCGGATCCCCCTGGGAAGCCGAGATCATTAAAGGGTTATTAGAAAGCAACAATATCCGTTGTGTAATCAAAGATGGAATTATGGGGACATTAGCACCCTATATCGCTCCTTCCGTATCCGTCCTCGTGACAGAGGAAGAATACGAAGCAGCTACCGAGCTTATCAGAAGCCGGGACGAAAAAGGTAGCGATTGATACGGTCCAGTCCTTCTTTGATATTCTCCAATGAGTTTGCATAGGAGAAGCGTACATATCCTTCACCTCCCGTACCAAAGTCCACCCCGGGAGTAATGCCGACATGCGCATGTTCGAGTACATCGAATGCAAAGCGATAAGAGTCGGTAGTAAATTTGCGTGCGTTGGCAAAAATGTAAAATGCTCCTTGAGGTTCTACTTTAATCTCAAACCCCATTTCCCGAAGACGAGTAATCATGTACCGGTGACGCTCATCATAAATCTGTTTCATCCGTTCCACATCCGAATCAGCCTGCCGCAATGCAGCAATCCCAGCCTGTTGGGCAACGCTGGACGCACAAATAAATAGATTTTGCTGCAACTTCTGCAAAGAACGCATACAAGATTTAGGTGCAATCAAATAACCCAGCCGAAGACCTGTCATCGCAAAACGTTTAGAAAATCCGTTCAAGACAAAAGCCTGATCGGTATATTCAAGAATGCTGTGCGCACGCCCTTCATAAACAAGTCCGTGATAAATCTCATCCGAAATAACAGGAACTCCCAGTGCCGCCACTTCCCTCAAGAATTTTTCATCCAGCAACATTCCGGTCGGATTCATCGGAGAATTAATAAAGATAGCCGCTGTATGTGGATTCACACATTTACGAATAGCTTCTATGTCGTATTGCAAATATTCCTTAGACAAAGGAACCAAAACGGGTTTAGCCTGGGTAGCCAATACAAAATTACGGTAACAAGCATATCCCGGATTGGAAAGAATCACTTCGCTATCCGTGTTGCAGAGCAACATCAACGCAAGAAGAATGGATGGAGAAGAGCCGGAAGTCACCACAATGCAATCCGGATCTACCGTCACTCCATATTCCCGTAGATAAAAAGCAGCAATTTCCCGCCGGAGTTCCGGGTCCCCCAAAGAATGTGTATAGTGAGTAAGATGACGATCATAAGCCGCTTTTGCTGCTTCCGACACACAAGACGGTACATCAAAATCGGGTTCACCAACTTCCAAATGAATAATATCAACACCTTGTTTCTGTAATTCGTTTGCCCTCTCCAACACATCCATTACGATGAAGGAGGTCATCTGTTCTACTTGTGGATTTGTATGTTTCATTGTTTATCTTTTCTCTATCTAGCTGCAAAGATAATTCTTTTCAGCCTGTTTTGGTAGCATATCGGCAAAAAGCTCTATATTTGTGCTTTCAAATCGTTAGTAAGGATGAAACAGGAATTTACACGAATCGCAGTAAAAGTAGGAAGCAATGTATTGACACGCCGCGACGGAACGCTGGACGTTACCCGTATGTCGGCACTTGTTGACCAGATAGCGGAATTACATAAGTCCGGGGTAGAAATCATTTTGATTTCTTCGGGAGCTGTTGCTTCCGGACGCAGTGAAGTGCATCCGCAGAAAAAACTCGATAGTGTAGATCAGCGCCAATTATTTTCTGCTGTGGGTCAGGCCAAACTAATCAACCGTTACTACGAACTTTTCCGTGAGCACAATATACCTGTCGGCCAGGTACTGACAACGAAGGAAAGTTTTGGAACTCGCCGCCATTATCTGAATCAGAAAAATTGCATGACGGTAATGCTTGAAAATAATGTCATTCCTATTGTCAACGAAAACGATACGATTTCCGTCAGTGAGCTGATGTTCACCGATAATGATGAATTGTCCGGACTCATCGCTTCGATGATGGACACGCAGGCACTCATTATCCTAAGTAATATTGATGGGATTTACAATGGTTCTCCTTCCGATCCAAACTCTTCTGTTATCCGGGAGATCGGTCACGGCAAAGACTTATCCAACTATATTCAGACAACTAAGTCCAGTTTCGGACGGGGGGGGATGTTGACGAAAACCAATATTGCCCGCAAAGTTGCTGATGAAGGAATTACAGTGATTATTGCCAACGGGAAGCGGGATAATATTCTGGTAGATTTATTACAGCATCCTGAAGAAACTCTTTGTACACGTTTTATACCATCAGACGAACCGGTATCCAGCGTCAAAAAGTGGATTGCCCATAGCGAAGGGTTTGCCAAAGGGGAAATTCACATCAACGAATGTGCGACAGAAGTTCTAAACTCTGAAAAGACTGTCAGCATCCTCCCGATTGGAATCACTCATATTGAAGGTGAATTTGAGAAAGATGACATTGTACGTATCATGGACTTTCAAGGAAACCAGGTTGGCGTTGGAAAAGTGAACTGTGACTCCAAACAGGCACAAGAAGCGATTGGCAAGCATGGAAAGAAACCAGTAGTACATTATGACTATCTATACATTGAATAATTAATAATAAGAATTTCTGTTTTATCCGATTTTAGACTAAAATTAGCTTGTTTCTGTACGGTTTTCACCACAGAGTACACAGAGGTGAATCTTGTTCATGACTGCACGGTAATAAACTGTTTCATCCTATTCTAGCAAGGGGATATTCTCACTGCAATGAGAAAAAGTTCTCATTGTAATGAGTATTTCTTCTCATCCCTATGAGTATTTTTTCTCATAGGGATAAGTATAGTTGAGAATGTTTACGGAAGTTTTTTTGAATTATAATTGTATGAGTTTACCTCATTTCTGCACCCAAATGAAGCTCTTATTCAGGTAGAATATTAGCTTCTTTAGTGAAGATAAGCGCTTTTATTTTCAGTTATATAATGTATTATAGATAGACATCTGCAACATAAATACAGGGACTTTATTTGCAAAAAACTATTAATAGCAGTATATTTGCCCTCTAAACAAACAATATAATCCCCATGCTACTAAAACATTGGAACCTTATACTCATATTTTTAACATTCTCAATTATATCTTGTGAGAGCAGTAAGAATGAACCTGAAGTAAACAGTACACCGTCATTTCCTGTCGGCAGAGAGTTTAATGTCAGTTTAAATATAGCTCCTTTTCTTGAAGTAGCCGAACAACCTTTAAGCCGTTCCACCTCCACGGTGGCTGACGGAATATATGCAGTTAATGTTTTTTGGAAAGGAAAAGGCCTGACTTCTTTTCAGCCCTATGCTTCAGGCCTTTTCGATAATCCATATCGAGTAAAAATCGGGTTAATCGAAGGATATGTGTATCGCTTTGACTGCAGCTTCCTGGGATATAAAGACCGCCCATATTATACAATACAAAGTGACAACATACTTTATGGACTTCCTTTTTCATCTACTCTGCAGAAAGAGGTGAACGGGTTAGTCAACAACGATCTAAAGATTTCAATCAATCCCCTGAATATCAATGGGGCATTTCACCAACATATTTACAAAGGAGAAATGCATATAAAATGCGATAGTACTAGTACTCACCCTACCGTCAAACGCTTTTTCGGCAGTGAGCAATTGGACTTTTCAAATCCCAATATGAATACCTCCGTTTCAATGACATTGAAACGTGCTTATTATTCTATACAATTCGTTACAGACGAACTTGCACCGGGTGACTCCATCAAAATTAAAGCAGCGGACGTTGCTCCATTTTATCTACTATATTCCAAAGATGGAACATCCCGGACGGAGGAACGAATTATCTCTATGTACGATATATCCGACTATTATACGGCCAAACTTAAGGAAGAAGAAACAATCGCTTTCACTATTTCCTACCGCCCGGCCAATGAAGAGAAATGGTATTCTCTATATACCAATCAGAGTATTAAAATGAAAAGAAACAAAAAGAACATAATCAAAATAGTCAAGATAGATGAGCATATAGGGGATGCTACTATCTCTTTTGGTGAAGAAGCAGAAATGGAAGAATCAGAACAAGAAATAGGGAAATAATTATCATACTCAACAACTACTAAAAAAGATTCATATGAAAATCAAACATCTTATGATCGCAGGCTGTCTATTCACAGCTTTTACTCTACAATCATGTATTAAGGAGAAAGATCTGTATCAGGCACCTCCTACTACGTATTCCGAACTTAACTTACAACTGGACGGAGACTACCTCTCAACCGAACTGCCCATGGCACGTGCTACAACTCCAACCAAAATTAATGAAAGTGAAACATTAGTGGGAATCGCCATTACCATGACACCCAAAGAGGGACAGAATCCATCTTCAAAACCATACGCTTATGGTATTTTCCAGTTAGACAAGGCGAAAGATCCCAATAACCTAAAAATAAAAGTTATTGATGGATACACTTACCGCATCTCTTGCTCTATGATTGCAAATGCAAAGGACTCAATCATAAAAGACGAAAAAGGCTTCTTCGGAGCCCCTTTCGATTTGGAACGTAGCGGAAAAATCAAAGGGGAATGCCTGAACAAATTCCTGACTGCCGAACAAGCAGATGGAATCAAATTCTTATACAACATTGAAAACCCGAGAATACAAACGAGAAACGGATCACAAGACGCCTGCAACCGCCCGTTCATCGAACGTTATCATGGATTAAACGATAAAGTGGAAGTGACAGATGGCATGCAAAATCACATAATGCTCTATCGCCGTTTTTTCGGAGTAAAATTCAAACAAACAGGTTTAGAGAAAGGACGTCTTAGAATAAAACTTGAAGACGCACCAAGCATCTATTTGAATGCTAATGCAGATATTCATAAGACTGTTGAATCTGAATTAAAAATGGTCAGCATGAGAAATCTCACTGCCAATATACCTACTGGTGATAATCAACATTTAACAGAGAATGTAAAAGTGGAAGTATTTTGGGAAGAGACTCCAGGAGCAGAAGAAAAGACAATCATCAGTAGCAGTATCACATTCAAGAGAAACTATACCCATTCTATCGCACTAACCAATATTGAACATATAGGAACACCTAGTGACATAGGAATTGAAGTCGAATCAGGAGAAATGGGAGAAGATATTGAACAAGACATTCCATGGCAATGAGATAATGCCAAATAGGAGTTCGAATAACAAGCACTATACCAATATAGTGCATAAATGAAAAATACGAGATTCAGAATTGAGTCTCGTATTTTTTTAGTATTAATCTTGTAAAAAAACCAGTGAATAAGTAAAGAGCAACATTTATTTCTATTTTCAACAAGTTTTATTCACATCATTCACTATATTTGCATAGTTTATCTTTCCATTTAATGCAAAAAAGGAGCAAATGACTACAAATTTAAACGAGACCTTTGCCGCTGTACAAGTAGCAAGTCGGGAATTAGCCCTGCTGAATGATAATGTCATCAATCAGATTTTAAATGCAGTAGCTGACGCAGCAATTGCAGAAACACCTTTCATTCTTTCAGAGAACGAAAAAGACCTCGCACGGATGGACAAAAATGATCCGAAGTACGATCGGTTGAAACTGACGGAAGAACGTTTGAAAGGTATTGCCGCAGATACACGCAATGTAGCAACACTCCCCTCTCCTTTGGGTAAAGTGTTGAAAGAGAGTGTTCGTCCCAATGGAATGAAGTTGACGAAAGTCAGCGTTCCTTTCGGAGTCATAGGAATCATTTATGAAGCACGCCCTAATGTTAGCTTTGATGTTTTCTCCCTTTGTCTGAAGAGCGGAAATGCCTGCATATTGAAAGGAGGAAGTGACGCCGATTGTTCCAACCGGGCCATCATCAGTGTGATTCACAAAGTATTGAAGAAGTTCAAAATCAATCCGCACATTGTAGAATTACTTCCAGCTGATAGAGAGGCTACGGCAGCGTTACTGAATGCTGTGGGCTACGTAGACTTGATTATCCCCAGAGGCAGCAGCAGTCTTATTCATTTCGTACGCGAGAATGCAAGGATTCCTGTCATTGAAACAGGAGCAGGTATCTGTCACACTTACTTCGATGAATTTGGGGATACAAACAAGGGAGCAGACATTATTCATAATGCAAAGACACGTAGAGTTAGCGTATGTAATGCATTGGACTGCACCATTATACATGAGAAGAGACTGGCCGACCTCCCTCTGATTTGCGAGAAACTAAAAGACAGCCATGTCATTATTTATGCTGATCCGCAAGCTTACCAGGCATTGGAAGGCCGCTATCCTGCCGAGCTCCTGGAACATGCAAAAGCAGAAAGCTTCGGCACGGAGTTTCTGGATTATAAAATGGCTGTCAAGACTGTAAAGAGCTTCGAAGATGCCTTAGGACATATTCAGGAAAACAGTTCTAAACATAGCGAGTGTATTGTTACCGAGAACGGGGAACGTGCAGCTTTATTCACCAGAATCGTGGACGCAGCTTGCGTATACACCAATGTGTCTACCGCTTTCACTGACGGGGCACAATTCGGATTAGGAGCCGAAATCGGAATCAGCACGCAAAAGCTACACGCACGCGGTCCGATGGGACTGGAGGAAATCACTTCTTACAAATGGGTCATTGAAGGAGATGGACAAACGAGAAGAAATTGAGACTATACCTATATGTTAAAAATCAAACAAGGTTTTGAGCGAAGCTAATTAAAAATTAAAAAATAAATGATATGAAGAAATTTACTTGTGTACAGGACATTGGCGATTTAAAATCAGCCCTTGCAGAAGCATTCGAAATCAAAAAAGAGCGCTTCAAATATGTAGAACTGGGACAAAACAAGACTTTAATGATGATCTTCTTCAACTCTAGTTTACGTACCCGCCTCAGCACACAGAAAGCTGCCATCAATTTGGGAATGAATGTAATGGTACTGGATATCAATCAAGGTGCATGGAAATTGGAAACTGAACGTGGCGTAATTATGGATGGTGATAAACCGGAACATATATTAGAAGCCATTCCGGTTATGGGATGCTATTGTGATATCATTGGAGTACGCTCTTTTGCCCGTTTTGAAGACTGTGACTTTGACTATCAGGAAACTATTATCAATCAATTCATCCAATACTCCGGACGTCCTGTCTTTTCGATGGAAGCGGCAACACGCCACCCATTACAGAGCTTTGCCGACCTGATTACCATCGAGGAATACAAGAAAACAGTACGTCCCAAAGTAGTTATGACCTGGGCTCCTCATCCACGTCCATTGCCACAGGCTGTTCCTAATTCCTTTGCTGAATGGATGAATGCAACGGATTACGAATTTGTCATCACTCATCCCGAAGGTTATGAGCTTGATCCGCAATTTGTAGGTAATGCAAAAGTAGAATATGACCAGATGAAGGCCTTCGAAGGAGCCGACTTCATATATGCCAAGAACTGGGCTGCTTATTCTGGCGACAACTATGGACAGATATTAAGCAAAGATCGTGATTGGACTGTCAGCGACCGCCAAATGGCAGTTACCAACAATGCTTATTTCATGCATTGTCTTCCGGTTCGTAGAAATATGATTGTGACAGACGATGTCATTGAAAGTCCGCAATCTATTGTGATTCCGGAAGCTGCCAACCGTGAAATCTCGGCAACTGTCGTTCTGAAAAGGTTATTGGAAGGACTGAAATAACCCCAAAAAATAAAGTGCTGATAAATCAGCACTTTATTTCTCTATTTCTTTACCTGCTTCCTGCCAGAAATTAAATCCCTTATCAAGCTCAAAAACTTTATATCCCTTCTCGCTCAAAATTGCCGCAGCCTTCTTGCTTCGTTTTCCACTGCGACAATATACAGCCACCGGTTTGTCTTTTTGCAACAAAGAATCAGCCATTGAAGCAAAAGAGTCATCCATCACATTGATGTTGATCGTCTTCGTGATATGCCCCTCCGAATATTCCGCAAGTGTACGAACATCCAGACGTTGTATATCCTCATTCTGAATAAGAGAATCAAACTCCTCTACATTCATTGATTGAAAATCCCCTTTCTGCTGACAAGAGAAAAGGGAAGAGAGAAATAAAAATATTCCCACGATTAATTGATTCAATTTAAACATATACACTCCATTATTCAATTCTGTCCCGGAGTATAGTCAAACCCAGGATCACAGTACTTATCAGATTCTATCGGAGAACCATCCTTATCGTACGTATAATATTTAAACTTTACCTTTATCGTCCGACCCGGATTCTCTTCATCTATATATTGCGCCAAAGGAACAGAAATGTAAGCACGCCGATTATAGTATTCTCCATCACTGTTCGCATCATGGTATAACAACATATTCACAATGCCATTTGTTTTAAGTTCGGACACATCTTCCACTATACCGAAAACATGTCCCTTGCCCGTACTGACCTTGAGATTCAAAATCATATTCAGATAATCCCTTCCAAGCCAGATACTGACCATCTCTACCGGATCTAGCTTTATACCGTCCTTGTAAATCGGATCATCTTCCGGTTTAGGTACCGGCGTTATGAGCGATTGCAAAGAATATATAGTAGCAGTGTTCTCACCGGAAAGCACCTCATAGTTACTCATTACACGTCTGGAAGTGTTTGGAGAGATAGTAGAACCCGTACGGTCTTCCGAAACAGTCAAGACTTCTCCCTTATCAGGAATAAGCGTTTGTATGCGACCGTCTTCTCCGGCCTCTACAGTCACAAATTCCAGTTTCACCGAAGGATAATAATAGTCATCATCTCCACAGGCAGTCATCAGGAAAAGCAATCCCCACAACCAAACAACATGTAATTTTCTTCTTTTCATCGGCAAGCTGCTAAATAATTAACTAACGGATTGGAATACATTAATAACAACTTCTCACGCAAAAAGTCTTCATCCTTATTCGGAATCTTGATCTTTGCCAATTGTTGTTCAATATAGTTCATAAACTGCTGTTTCTCTTCTTCCGTGTAATTGGACACGAATTCCGTTGTGCCATTCAGCCAATCATACGCCACATAATTTCCCGGATATATCCGGTAATTACGATGGATGCGGCGATCAAGACAGGCAGAAATACGGGCAAACAAATCCGGTTTCGGCAACGAACGGTCCAAGCTTTGCAAGTCATCATTCAAACAAGGAGCAACCTGAAAATGTACCCTGCCTTTATATCCGAAAAGACCTGTCTGCATATTAATCAAATCGTCCTGTGTCGTCTTTTTATATCCTTCGATGTCTCTCTTCAGCTGAAACTCTTGCGCTTTCAGAAAATCACACGGATCATATTCGTATGAAATAGCAAGCGGAGCAATATTCATTTCCATCAGGCGGTCTATCAAATCGCCTTCACCTCCCATTGCCAACATTTTCAATACACTGTCTTGTGTACGGTCATTCGAATCTTTTGCACGTCCTTCACGCTGCGCAATCCAAATAGACTGATTCTTCTCTGAAATGGTGTAATGCATATAACGGGACATACGCGCTGAAGATTCCAACATTTGCCGCATGGTCAACGCCCGCTGTACAATAAATGATTTATTGACACGCACCAGTTTCTTAATCCAGGGATAAATAAGCAAATTGTCGCCAATCGCAATTTCTACCGTATCCATTCCCTGGTCAATCAACAAAATAGAGAGAAAGCCCGAATCAAGAATAATATCTCTATGATTCGATATATACGTATAAGCTTTACTTTTATCCGGTATGGCGGTATGATCCAGTGTCAGTCCGGCAGTATGATCTGCCGCTATCTTCCACAAAATGCCATAACAAAATGCCTCCTGAAAATCAAGCTTAGTCTTACAGGCACGCATTTTTTGCGCCAGAAGTTCAAATGGAACGTTCGGTATAGCACCGGTAGCAGCTTTCTGAAAAGCCGGATCGGCAATCAGTTCCTCAAAGATTTGAGGAAGTTCCTCATCATTGTAAGGACGAATTTCATTAAACTCTGTCAGATCCATAAGTCTCAAGTATTATGTGCTCAAGTATTAAGTAATAAGTATAAAGTATTAGACTGCGTACAAACCGCATGGTTAATACTTTATACTTGATACTTAATACTTAAAACTTGTTTTCAATAATATCAGTCATCACATCCTTTATATCCAGTCCGGCTGCACGCACTTGCTGGGGAATAAAACTGGTAGTAGTCATTCCCGGAGTAGTATTTACTTCGAGAAGATTCAGTTTTTCACCGGCAGTTATAATGTAATCTACACGGATAATGCCGGAACAACCTAATATATCATAGATAGCTGAAGTCAGCATCTGTACGCGTTTGGTCAATTCATCCGAGATACGCGCAGGAGTGATTTCATCTACCTGTCCATTATATTTAGCATCATAATCAAAGAACTCATTGTGCGTCACTACTTCCGTAGGTGGAAAGATGACCGACTTCTCTTTTGTCTTATAACAGCCGCAAGTCAGTTCCGTTCCGTCCATAAACGCTTCAACAATCACCTCTTCCGCTTCTCCGAAAGCTTTAACAATGGCCGGTTGTATTTGTTCTTTTGTCTTCACTTTCGTAACTCCGAAACTCGAACCTCCCAGACTAGGCTTGATAAAACAAGGCAGGCCAATCTTTTCCACTACTTCCTCGTCAGAAACCGATTGTCCTTGGCGCAACAACAATGATTCGGCAATGCGCACTCCAAAAGCCTTCAGATATTGATTGCAGGTAAACTTGTCATAAGTAATGGCAGCCGCCAACACTCCACAACAGGAATACGGAATACGCATCATATCAAAATAGCCTTGCAGCCTGCCATCCTCACCCGGCGTACCGTGGATGGTGATATAAGCAAAGTCGAACACAACCTTCTCCGTTCCGTTCGTAAAACTAAAGTCGTTTCTATCCACCGGCACTTTGTTTCCGTCCGGTAATTGTACTTCCCAGCGACGGCCTTCCATCTCCACGATATACAAATTATACTTTTCCTTATCAATAAAGGAATAAATACCCTGTGCGCTACGCAGGGAAACTACGATTTCAGAGGTATCTCCTCCTGCTACGATAGCGATGTTGCGTTTCATTCTAATTCTCTATTACTTATATAGCCTCTCCACTTCTCGATAAGCCGGGTCATGTCATCCGGAAGTTCGGAAGTAAAATACATCTCTTCACCTGTGACGGGATGCACAAACCCCAATGTCATAGCATGCAAAGCCTGTCGGGGACAAGTGTCAAAGCAATTATTTACAAACTGTTTGTATTTACTAAAATGGGTTCCTTTCAGTATCTCATGACCGCCATAGCGTTCGTCATTGAACAACACATGACCGATATGTTTCATGTGGACACGAATCTGATGAGTACGTCCTGTCTCAAGTATACATTCCACAAGGGTTACGTACCCCAGTCTTTCCAGTACGCGGTAGTGTGTAACGGCATGTTTGCCCACTGTCGGATCGGACATCACCGCCATTTGCATCCGGTCTCTCGGATTACGGGCAATATTACCGACAATCGTTCCTTCATCCTGTTCCATAACACCCCACACCAAAGCACGATATTTGCGTTTGGTAGTCTTATTAAAAAATTGAATTCCCAGATTTGTTTTGGCATCCGGTGTCTTGGCAATCACCAGTAAGCCTGAAGTATCTTTATCGATGCGATGAACAAGTCCCACGTGCGGGTCATTGGCATCATAATCCGGTATATCCTTCATGTGCCAGGCCAGCGCATTGACCAGCGTGCCGTGATAGTTTCCGTGTCCCGGATGCACGACCAATCCCGCCGGTTTATTCACAACCATCAGATAAGGGTCTTCATAAACGATAGTAAGGGGAATATTTTCAGGAATAATTTCATTTTCATAACGGGGACGGTCCATCATCACCGTAATGACATCCAGCGGTTTCACTTTGTAGCTACTCTTCACCGGTTTGCCATTGGCCATAACGAATCCGTCTTCGGCAGCCTTCTGAATACGGTTGCGCGAAGCATTGACAATACGTTCGAACAGATATTTGTCGACTCTGACCATCGCCTGTCCCTTGTCTACAACCACGCGGAAGTGTTCGTAAAGCTGGGATTCGTCACCGACAGGTTCTATATCATCCAAATCATTCTCCAGTTCATCCGGAAGTTCTTCCTCTATCATGCGAGTCCGTTTCTGTTATTTATCTATTAAAACCAACTATCATCTTGAGTAGGTGATGATTCCGACGTAACCGGTTTCTCCGTATCCACGGAAACATCAACCGAGTCCTCTTCTTCCGACATATCACCGGAGCCGTCTCCCACCATCAATGTCAAAGAAGCTCCCAAAGGAATCTTTTCTCCGGCAGCCAACTGACGTCCCTGATACTTCACGCCGTACACCCAGTCTTTCTCACCATTTACCAATTGAATCTGATTCAGTTTAAAACCGGCATTCAGTAACTTGGCCTGTGCCTGGCGGAGCGAGCTGTTGTCCGCCACATCGGGAATGGCACGTAAAGGGACATCCAGGGTATTGACTGTCAGGTATACTGTACGTCCTTCCTTCACTTTTTCACCGGCTCCCGGTTTCAGTTCAAGAATGATACCCGCTGCTTTATCTTTGACATATTTGGTATCAGAAATCACATATACCAAACCGTGATTCCGGAACATCTTCGTAGCTTCTTCCACTGTCATTCCCTTCACATCGGGAACTACCACGCTTTCACCATGATGTGTATGTATATCAAGCCATTTCAACACACCAAATATCATCACTACCATCACCACAATCATGGCGATAATATTCACCCAGAAATATTTATTGGTTTTAAAAGAAAAGAATTCTTTAATAGTCATACGCATTGCTGTTAATATGCGCCAAAGATACGACAAAATAGTTGAACTTTTAAAAAGTAGGCGATGAAAAATGTCCCTACCTATTATGCAAAGACGCTTATCATCGCCAGAATTGCTGCAACTATAATCCCCACTCCTATAGATTTCAACAACCTTATTATAATGATACGGGGTTTCATGTCCCGGATATACTCTACCATCGCGTATGTTCGTTTATGAGTTTTATTTAATCTCACAAAGAAAAGCAAAAAGTCATAAATAAGAGCAAACAATACCGCTTTTTAACATACTATCCCCTTGAAAAACAGAGAAACAAAAAAGGCGAAGATTAAATTCTCCGCCTTTTTTGTTTCCTGATGACAAGTGATTATCACTTTTGTCCGTTGTACTCATCAGAAACAGTCAGTTTCTTTCTGCCTTTCGCACGACGAGCAGCTAATACTCTACGACCATTAGCCGATGCCATTCTCTCACGGAAACCGTGTTTGTTCTTTCTCTTTCTGTTAGAGGGTTGAAATGTTCTTTTCATTACTGTATCTTGTTTTTATGTTATTATTCTACGTAATCGGGTTGCAAAAATAGGCACTTTTTTTAAATTAACCAAGAGATAACTCATTTTTGCTCAAAAGTTTTTGTGTTTTTTACCGATTTAGATTACTTTTGCAGTCGAATTCCTGCGAAAACAATTAAATAACAATAATATAATAAGAAAAATAGCAGTATGATTAATGCTCAAGACATCAAAAACGGAACTTGTATCCGTATGGACGGAAAGCTCTATTTCTGTGTAGAATTCCTGCATGTAAAACCAGGTAAAGGTAACACTTTTATGCGTACTAAACTGAAAGATGTAGTTAGCGGATACGTTCTCGAACGCCGTTTCAACATCGGTGAAAAGTTGGAAGATGTACGTGTAGAACGTCGTCCATACCAATTTTTGTATAAAGAAGGAGAAGATTATATCTTTATGAACCAGGAAACATTCGACCAACATCCTATCGCTCACGATCTGATTAATGGTGTTGACTTCCTGCTCGAAGGTTCAGTATTGGAAGTTGTTTCTGATGCTTCTACTGAAACTGTACTTTATGCAGACATGCCGATCAAGGTTCAGATGAAGGTGACTTATACAGAACCGGGCATGAAAGGTGATACAGCTACTAACACACTGAAACCTGCAACTGTGGAATCAGGTGCAACAGTACGTGTTCCTTTGTTCATCAGCGAGGGTGAAACAATCGAAATCGATACTCGTGACGGTTCTTACGTAGGACGTGTGAAAGCATAATTTGCAAAAACATATAAAAATAGCCGGGAGTCCAAGGACTTCCGGCTATTTTTATATTCATACAGTTCTATTATTTATATCCTGCAGCTTTCGCAATTCTTTTAGGAATTTCTGTATTGTCAATCTTCTCACCAAACAGTTGAGAACCTGCACCAATAGCAAATACAGGAACATAACCGGCAGAGTGCCCGCCACTTACCCAACCTATCATAGCGATTTCATCCATCACTTCCTTTGCACGTGCAGCCATCGGTTCGCTCTTAGAGTACATACTTTCAGCAAATACGACTTTATTCTTCACGAATGATTTCTCAAATTCATCACGCAACGTCTTTTCCTGTTCCCAAGAAAGAGGGAATTGTTTCCAGAAGCCCATTTCTTCGCCGAGGAATGTTTTCATGTCCTCCCAAGTGACTTTATTGCCTTTTGATTTTCTCAATTCACTGATACGTTGTGAAAGTCCGTCAGCAGAATGTTTCTGATATTGCAATGCTTTCAGGTTCAACGCATATTTTCCCGTACCGAGCACGATACCACCTGTTTCATGGTCTGCGGTAATCACAATCAGCGTTTCTTTCGGATGTTTCTTATAGAATTCATAAGCTACTTTGATGGCATTATCCATGTCTTTCACTTCGTTGAACACAGTAGCGGCGTCATTAGCGTGGCATGCCCAGTCTATTTTACCTCCTTCTACCATCAGGAAAAAGCCTTTATTATTGCCTTTAGTAAGAAAGTCAATAGCACTTTCCGTAATTTGTGCTAATGTCAAATCATTCTCTTTGCGGTCAATAGCATAAGGCAGACAAGAAGGATTGGCTCCCTCTTCCTGAATCAAGATCATCTTTTCTGCTTTTGCAGCTTTTGCCTTATAGTCATTGTAACCACGTGCTACTGTATATCCTGCCTCTTCAAAAATAGGGAAAATGCTCGGAGCTTCTTTCTTGTCATAAGTGGTGGTAGGTTTCAAGAAACCACCGCCTGCATAAAAATCGAAATTGGCTTTCGGCAAATCAAGAGCAATTTCATAATTCATATTACGATCGGGTTGATGTGCATAAAATGCGGCAGGAGTAGCATGATCCACACTGACAGAAGTCGTTACGCCCACCTTTTTTCCTGCTTTCTTTGCTTTTTCTGCGACAGTCTGAATAGCATTTTTATCTTCTCCTACAGAAATAGCGCCATTATAAGTTTTCTTTCCTGTTGCCAATGCAGTACCTGCAGCTGCAGAGTCTGTTACTGAATTTTTAGCAGAGAAAGTGGTTGCTACGGTAGCAACCGGAAATTGAGTAAATAACAAAGGCTCGACTCCAATACGACCATTTTGAATTTCCGCCTGATACATCTCCGTACCATTTACTTGATTGACTCCCATTCCATCTCCGATGAAATAGAATACGTACTTTGCCTGCCCGTTGGCTACAACGGAGATAAGGACAAAGAACAGTGTGTAGACTAACTTTTTCATTTTCTAGTATATTTATTTTAGATTAGTTGTCTACAAAGGTAGAAAAAAAAGAGAGATGCACAGTGGATTATTGAACACTAAAAGTAGATATTTGCTTTATACACAAGCATTATTGGCTCGTATATTACGAAGTAATAACATATTGCTATCTGTGAATAACATTATAGGTTCATTACATTCTGCTCGAACATATCTTTATCTCCGGCAGCTTTATTACGCATCCGGCTACGATAATTATAGATAGTTGCCAAAGAATAACCGAGAAAATGAGCAATCTTGTTACTGTCTACTACTCCCAGACGGATAAGGGCAAAGATACGAAGTTCTGTTGTCAGAAGTTCATCGGATTTAGGATACACTCTTCCTTCTTCTACCAGCAAATTATTGAAAGCTGAAATAAAGTTCGGGAAAAGTTTCAGAAAAGACCTGTCGAACTCATTATAGAATTCATCCCGCTCATCCCGGATAAACTGTTCGGACTTGATAGCTTTAAACAAATCTTCGATACGCGATGCCATTGCCAATTTTGCCAATGAACGACGATAAGTTTCCAGTTTGTCGAGATAGTTGACACATCTGTCCAGATAGCGGGCGATATAGACTTCTTTTATTTTTCCGGTTTGCTCCAGTTCCGCGTTGACCGCAGACATTTGTTTATTAGCCAGACTAAGATTCCGCCGCATAACAGACAACTTCTTCATCCAACGATATAGATAGAAAATAGCAATCAGAAGAAACAAAGACAACAAACTGACACTAATCAACATAGCGCGGGAAACGGCACGTTCTTTTTCTTCTTTTAATTTATACGCCTTGTCGATAATCGGAAAAAACTCCGTCACCTCAATAAACCGCAAACGGGCATTACACGCCACAGCATCTTCCATCGAGCAACTCAAGTATTTGTAGGCACGGTCAATATCTCCTGATTCATACATCAGATGCGCGAGTTTCTGCAATGAAGCATACTCCCTCACCGGAGTTTCCAGATCCGCAATGGCAGTCAGAATCAGATAGTAAACTTCTTTTTCGATATCTTTCTTCATACTATAAGCTTCGGAAAGAGTATAATAAATATATACTTTCTGACGTTCATCCTGAATTTCTTTCAAAGCATTGTTCAGCATATCCACAGCGACATCGGCTTTCCCGTTCATTATGCATTTTTCGGCTAAAACAATCGTTTTGTTTGCCTCTGGAGGCATCGCAGCAATAATGGAATCTCTATATAAATCGGTTTTCTTCAAATACTTTTCTTTTTCATTCTTATTGGTCGTATAATCTGCTAACCACCCGTAGCAGGCACGATACGTCTGATAATAAGATAACCGAGTCCACTCATTCAATTTTTTAGGATCAATCCTCTCCAACTGTTCAATGGCTTCTATATACATTCCCATTACTCCCATTACCGTAGCACGATTAATGATGATCTCATACTCCAATTCCGGGCGGTTCAACAATGGAAGGATTTCCATCTCACGGTTAATATAATATAAGGACGAGTCTGCCTGATAATGCAAATAAGCACCAAAAAGAGAGGCATATAATTCATATTTTCGAACAGGATCAGTAGAATGGGCAAGTTCTAATTTCAAGTTATTAATCTCTTTCTCTTTCCGAATCTGGAAAGTCTCTTTCTTGCTTATAACTTCATCCAGCTTTTTAAGAGCAGCCGCATTATCCGTATGCATTGCACACAACGAAAAAGGAAAGAGCAAAAGAAGAAATAGCATATAAAGGGTTAGATTTTTCATAAGGTTCCTTTTTAAAGATGTTACAAATATAAGAAATATAGTAATGAAAACGAAAAATATGGGTATAACTATTTTCATTTTCACTTGTATTTTTCGGCATAAGGTATTAGAATATCCAACTAATTATCAGCAACATAGTCAGATAACAGGTTTATATTTCCATTCTAATCTCACAAAGGTGCACAGCATCCCCCTACATTTGCATCATCGGTTCTCCGAGCAAACAGTTAAAAATCTAGCTACCATGAAACGAAATTTGTTATTTGCTATTTTACTATTACTTCTATCGGGTTATCATCAAGCATTCGCCGCAACCAATATAAAGAAAGTGGCTCCTACCTTTTGGTGGGCAGGAATGAAGAATCCCGAACTACAAATACTTCTATACGGCGATGGCATATCATCCGCAGAGGTAAGTATTTCTTCTAATGACATCACCCTGCAGGACGTGGTGAAACAGGAAAATCCTAATTATCTGATCTTATATTTAGATCTTTCAAAAGCTATCCCTCAGCACTTCGACATTCTCCTGAAACAAGGTAAAAAACAGACTAAAATACCATACGAACTTAAACAGCGCAAAGAGAATGCTTCAGCAGTAGAAGGCTTCAACTCCAGTGATGTACTTTATCTCATTATGCCGGACCGCTTTGCCAACGGCAACCCCTCCAATGATATAATTCCCGGAATGTTGGAAGCAAACATAGACCGCAACGAACCTTTCGCCCGTCATGGCGGTGATTTAAAAGGAATAGAGAAACATTTGGATTATATTGCAGACCTCGGAGTTACGAGTATATGGCTTAACCCGATTCAGGAAAATGACATGAAGGAAGGCTCTTATCATGGATATGCCATCACCGATTACTATCAAGTAGACCGTCGCCTCGGAAGCAATGAAGAGTTTCGCAATCTCGTAAAAGAAGCCAATGCTAAAGGGCTAAAGGTAGTCATGGACATGATCTTCAACCATTGCGGTTCGAACAATTATCTATTCAAAGACATGCCTGCCAAAGATTGGTTCAACTTTGAGGGAAACTACATGCAGACCAGTTTCAAAACTGCCACCCAAATGGACCCTTATACTTCCGATTATGATAAAAAGCTGGCCATTGACGGTTGGTTCACACTGACTATGCCGGACTTCAACCAACGAAACCGTCACGTAGCCACTTACCTGATACAGAGTAGTATCTGGTGGATAGAATATGCGGGTATCAACGGAATCCGCCAGGATACACATCCTTACGCCGACTTTGAAATGATGGCGCATTGGTGCAAAGCGGTCAATGATGAATATCCTTCATTCAACATTGTCGGTGAGACATGGCTGGGCAGCAATGTACTGATCTCCTACTGGCAGAAAGACAGTAAACTTGCTTATCCGAAAAACAGTTATCTTCCTACTGTCATGGATTTCCCACTGATGGAAGAAATAAATAAAGCTTTCGACGAAGAAACCACCGAATGGAACGGAGGACTTTTCAGACTCTACGAATACCTCTCACAGGATATTGTCTACGCCGATCCAATGAGTCTGCTGACCTTCCTCGATAATCACGATACTTCCCGTTTCTACCGTTCGGAGGAAGATACCAAGAACCTGAACCGATATAAACAAGCCTTGACATTCTTACTGACTACCCGTGGAATTCCACAAATATATTATGGAACTGAAATCCTGATGGCAGCCGACAAAGCAAATGGAGACGGATTACTCCGATGTGACTTTCCGGGAGGTTGGCAGAATGACGCCAAAAACTGTTTTGAAGCAACCAACCGTACTCCGCAACAAAATGAAGCCTTCTCTTTTATGCAAAAACTGCTCCAATGGAGAAAAGGAAATGAAGTCATCGCCAAAGGCAAACTAAAACATTTCGCACCCAATAAAGGCATTTATGTTTATGAACGCAAATACGGTAACCAATCAGTCGTTGTCTTTCTGAATGGAAACGACCGGGAACAGACTATTGACTTACATCCTTATCAGGAAATACTCTCCACCTCGTCTGCTCATGATTTGCTCACAGACAAAAAGATTGAATTAAGAAATGAATTAACACTTCCAAGCCGTGGGATATACCTTTTAGCCTTCTAAGCAAGTTCACTACGACTTATATTTATCCAATGAAATCAGATAGATAAACAATTATAAAACAAGATACTAGCATTTATACAAACTTGTATTTTTATTCTAATCAAACAAAAAAGTGAAGGTGGTTGCTACATTTGCAATATCCGAAACAAACAGGAATAGAAATATCGGTTAGCTTACAATTTAATACCATAAATAGAATGAAAAAGAAAAAGTTTTTTTCGATCATCGCATTCCTTTGCATCTCATTCATTGCGAATGCACAACAGAAACTGACCTCACCGGATGGCAATCTGGTTCTGACCTTTCAGGTTAACAAAGAAGGCGCACCAACCTACGACTTGACTTACAAAGGCAAGGTGGTAATTAAGCCGAGCACTCTCGGACTGGAATTGAAAAAAGAAGATAATACCAGAACCGACTTTGACTGGGTAGACCGCAGAGACCTCACCAAGCTCGATTCTAAATCCAATCTTTATAATGGCTTCAAGCTGAAAGATGCGCAAACGACTACCTTTGACGAAACCTGGCAACCAGTCTGGGGAGAAGAAAAGGAAATCCGCAATCAGTATAACGAACTGGCAGTCATTCTGTTTCAGCCAATGAACGACCGTTCCATCGTTGTTCGCTTCCGCCTGTTCAATGATGGTTTGGGATTCCGTTATGAATTTCCGCAACAGAAATCACTGAACTACTTCGTTATCAAGGAAGAACATTCCCAATTTGCCATGGCAGGCAACCATATCGCATACTGGATACCGGGCGATTACGACACTCAAGAGTACGACTACACCATCTCCCGTCTATCGGAAATCAGAGGTTTGATGCAACAGGCGATCACTCCAAATTCTTCTCAAACCCCATTTTCACCGACAGGTGTACAGACGGCACTGATGATGAAAACAGATGATGGTTTATACATCAATCTGCACGAAGCCGCTTTGATTGATTATTCTTGTATGCACCTCAATCTGGACGACAAAAACATGATATTCGAATCCTGGCTGACACCGGATGCAAAAGGGGATAAAGGTTACATGCAGACTCCGTGCAACTCTCCGTGGCGTACGATCATCGTCAGTGATGATGCACGTAACATTCTCGCCTCCCGCATCACCCTCAACCTGAACGAACCTTGTAAGATTGCAGACGCCGCCTCCTGGATTAAACCGGTGAAATATATAGGCGTATGGTGGGACATGATTACCGGAAAAGGTTCCTGGGCTTATACAGATGAACTGACCAGCGTGAAACTTGGCGTTACAGACTACTCCAAAACCAAACCGAACGGCAAACATTCTGCCAATACAGCTAACGTGAAACGTTACATCGACTTTGCCGCAGCCAACGGATTTGATGCAGTGCTGGTAGAAGGTTGGAATGAAGGATGGGAAGACTGGTTCGGCAACAGCAAAGACTATGTATTTGACTTCCTGACTGCATATCCTGATTTCGACGTACAGGAAATCCATCGTTATGCTGCAAGCAAAGGAATTAAAATGATGATGCACCATGAGACTTCTGCATCTGTTCGCAACTACGAACGTCACCTGGATAAAGCTTACCAATTCATGGTAGACAATGGATATAACTCGGTTAAAAGCGGTTATGTGGGTAATATCATTCCACGCGGAGAACATCATTACGGTCAATGGATGAATAATCATTACCTGTATGCCGTGAAAAAAGCCGCCGATTATAAAATCATGGTCAATGCACACGAAGCAACCCGTCCAACCGGTATCTGCCGTACATATCCCAATCTGATCGGTAATGAATCCGCACGTGGAACAGAATATGAATCATTTGGAGGAAATAAAGTATACCACACGACGATTCTGCCTTTCACACGCCTGGTCGGTGGTCCGATGGATTACACTCCCGGCATCTTCGAGACTCACTGTAACCAGATGAATCCGGCAAACAACTCCCAGGTACGTTCAACCATTGCACGCCAACTGGCATTGTATGTCACCATGTATAGCCCTTTGCAGATGGCTGCCGATATTCCGGAAAACTACGAACGCTTTATGGATGCTTTCCAGTTTATCAAAGACGTCGCTCTCGACTGGGACAAAACAATCTATCTGGAAGCAGAACCGGGAGAATACATCACAATTGCCCGCAAAGCAAAAGGAACGGACGACTGGTACATAGGCTGCACAGCCGGTGAAAACGGCCACGACTCCCAATTAACGTTCGATTTCCTGGAACCGGGAAAACAATACGTCGCTACCGTATACGCAGATGCCAAAGATGCCGACTGGAAAGATAACCCGCAGGCATACACCATCAAAAAAGGTATCTTGAATAATAAAAGCAAACTGAATCTGCACGCTGCCAATGGCGGTGGATACGCAATCAGTATCAAAGAGGTGAAAAACAAATCAGAGGTTAAGGGATTGAAAAGACTATAAATAAAGGATAGTCTTAAAAAAAGTGTTTTCAATAGGTATTTTTAAAGAAACTTTTAAGAGAGAGAAATAATATTACTATATTGTTAACTTTAATTTTTTAAATGCATGAAGCAAGTTAAATTTAGAATCGTTCAAACGATTCTCCCCTTGTTAATAGGGATGTTTTTATCACTGGGCGCTTATGCACAGCAAATCACAGTCAAAGGACATGTGAAAGATGCTATGGGCGAACCCGTGATTGGCGCCAATGTCATTGCCAAGGGTACCACAACGGGTACCATCACTGACTTTGACGGTAACTTCACATTGAATGTTCCTCAAAATTCTATTCTGTCCATTACATTCGTCGGTTACAAAGCAGCAGAAATTAAAGCAGCTCCTTCGGTAATGGTCACACTGGAAGATGACTCTCAAGTATTGGACGCCGTAGTCGTTGTAGGTTACGGAACAGTAAAGAAAAACGACTTGACGGGATCAGTTACTGCCATCAAGCCGGATAAAATCAGCAAAGGAGTAACCACCAGCGCACAGGATATGATAACAGGTAAAATAGCCGGTGTGAATGTAATTTCCAGCGGTACTCCGGGTGGAGGAGCTACGATTCGTATTCGCGGTGGTTCATCATTGAACGCCAAAAACGATCCGTTGATCGTTATCGACGGACTGGCAATGGATAATAGCGGTGTGCAAGGTTTGACTAATCCTTTGGCAATGGTAAACCCGAATGACATCGAAACTTTCACTGTTTTGAAAGATGCTTCGGCCACCGCCATCTATGGTTCACGTGCTTCTAATGGTGTGATTATCATCACTACAAAGAAAGGGAAAGCAGGCAGCAAACCACAGGTGAACTATGAAGGTAACGTTTCCGCCGGTATACTGCAAAAGACAATAGACGTAATGGATGCCAATGAATTCAAAGGATACGTATCCAAACTTTATGGTGAAGGAAATGCTCCAAGCCCCTTCGGTGAAGCAAACACTGACTGGCAGAAAGAAATTTTCCAGACAGCCGTTAGTACAGACCATAACGTGACTGTAAGCGGTGGTTTGAAAAATATGCCTTATCGTGTTTCTTTCGGTTACACCAATCAGAATGGGATCCTGATGACATCTAATTTCGAGCGTTATACCGCCTCCGTCAATCTGACACCCTCTTTCTTTAAAGATCACCTGAAGTTCAATATCAATGCTAAAATGATGTGGGCCAACCAACGTTATGCTGACGACGGGGCTATCGGCGCAGCTTTGACCATGGACCCGACCCAACCTGTATATGACTCTTCGGACATGTACAAAAACTTCGGTGGATTCTACCAACCGACCAGTGACGGTAGTTCATATAACGATCCGGAATGGCCGCTTACACTGGAAAGTAATTCAACCGCCAACCCTGTTTCCCTACTGAAACTAAAGAAACATACTTCCAGAAACACCAGTTTTATCAGCAATGTAGAAGTAGACTATAAATTCCACTTCCTCCCTGACCTGCATATCCATGCTAACGTAGGCGGTGACTACTCGGAAGGTAAGGAAAAGAATGTAAATTCACCTTATGCCCCGGGCTCTTATTACTATGGTTGGAACGGGACTGACTACGGCTACAAATATAACCTGTCGGTGAATGCCTATGCACAATATTCCAAAGAAATCGGGGATCATTATGTCGACGTAATACTGGGTGGTGAAGAGCAACATTTCCACTATACCGGATATAAAGTCGGACAAGGAACAAATCCGTTAACAGGCGAAGCCTACAATCCGAATCTGCGCTCACAAACAGCCTGGGGACATCACAGTACATTAGTTTCTTATTTTGCCCGCGTAAATTATACATTACTTAGCCGTTATTTGCTGACAGCCACTTTCCGCCAGGACGGTTCTTCCCGTTTCTCTAAAGACAACCGTTGGAGTAGCTTCCCTTCTGTTGCTTTGGGATGGAAACTGAAAGAAGAAAATTTCCTGAAAAACGTAGAAGTATTGTCAGATCTGAAACTCCGCCTCGGATGGGGTATCACGGGTCAGCAGAACTTAGGCGACGATTATGATTTCCCTTATATGGCACTGTACCGCGTCAACGCAGCCGGAGGTTATTATCCTTTCGGGGATACCTATTATGGCACTATGCGTCCTAAAGCTTATAACGAAGACCTGAAATGGGAAGAGACAACGACTTATAACGCAGGTTTCGACTTTGCTTTCCTGAACGGACGTATCTCCGGCTCGATGGATTACTATTACCGGAAAACCGACGATTTAATCAATACCGTAAAGATTGCGGCGGGGACTAACTTTAATACCCAACTGATCAGCAACATCGGTTCATTAAAAAATACGGGGCTTGAATTCACCATCAATGCCAAACCTATTGTAACCAAAGATTTTGTCTGGGACTTGGGATATAACATCACTTGGAACAAAAATGAAATCACTAAACTGACCGGAGGAGATGATTCTAATTACTATGTAGAAACCGGAGGTGTATCTACTGGTATTAGCGGTGCAACCTGCCAGGTACAGAAAGTAGGTTATCCGATGAACTCATTCTTCGTTTACCAACAAGTGTATGATAAGGATGGAAAACCGATTGAAAACATGTTCGTAGACCGTAACGGAGATGGTGTCATCAACGCTTCGGACAAATATATCTATAAAAAACCTGCCGCTGACGTATTGATGGGACTGACTTCCAAATTCACTTATAAAAATTGGGATTTAAGCTTTGCCCTCCGTGCCAGCCTGAATAACTATGTGTACAATGACGTACTGGCCAGTAAATCCAGTGTCGGCAAGGGAGGAATCTTTAATCATGGATACTATTCCAACCGCCCGACAGCTGCCGTGAATCTGGGATTTGAAGGAAAGGGAGACTATTATCTGTCCGATCGTTTCGTTGAGAATGCTTCATTCTTGCGTTGTGATAACATAACAGTAGGTTATAGCTTCAAAAATTTACTGAAGTCCCAGGCTTATAAAGGTATCAACGGCCGTATTTACGGTACTGTACAGAATCCCTTCGTTATCACCAAGTATACAGGACTCGATCCTGAATCGGTTATCAGTTCAGGAAATGATGCCGGAGTAGCAGGTATTGACAGGAACATTTATCCTCATCCGATCACTATCCTGTTCGGGCTAAGTCTTCAGTTCTAAGATTGTAATTTATTAAAAAGTAGACTATTATGAAGTTCAAATATATAAAATCAATAGTTTCAGCAGCGTTGTTCCTTAGCCTGACCACCGGAATGACCTCCTGTATCAATGACCTGGATATATCTCCAATCGATCCTCAGATGACTGCCACCTTCGACCAAGATATGTACTTTACCAAACTATACGCTTCACTGGGACTTACCGGACAAAAATTGAGCGAAGATCCGGATATCGCAGTAAAGGACGAAGGTCAATCCTGTTTCTATCGCGCTCTTTTCACTAACAATGAATATGGCACTGATGAGATGATATGGACCTGGCAAGAAAATGCCGGTATCCCCGAACTAACTTATATGCGTTGGAACTCCTCTCATCAGCAGACAGAAATATTATATAATCGTTTAGCATATAATATCACACTCTGCAATTTCTTCCTGGATCAGATCGCCGGAAAAGAGGATGCTACCTCCGTTCAGCAACGTGCCGAATCCCGTTTTCTCCGTTCCTTATTTTACTATTATCTGATGGACACCTTCGGAAAAGCTCCTTTCACCGAACACTTCTCCAAAGAGAATCCTCCTCAAAAGACGGCCTCCGAACTGTTCGCTTATATTGAAAGCGAACTGGAAAGCATCGAAAATGATATGAGCGAACCGCGTCAAGCTCCTTTCGGACGTGCCGACAAAGCTGCTTGCTGGTTGCTGCGTGCCCGTTTGTATCTCAATGCCGAAGTATACACCGGACAACCGCGTTGGAATGATGCTATCACCTATGCCGGCAAAGTGCTCGATCCCTCCAATGGATACGGATTGTGTGGAAATTACGAACAACTTTTTATGGCAGACAATGATGAAAATCCCGATGCTAAAAAAGAAATCATCCTTTCTATCCGTCAGGATGGTGTACAAGCAAAGAGTTACGGAGGAAGTTACTTCCTGATTGCTGCAACGCAAAAGAGCGACATGCCGAATCGCGGAACAAATGACCCTTGGGAATGTATCCGTACACGCAAAGCACTGGTTGACAAGTTCTTCGCAAACAGTGAGGATATTCCTTTCACCGAATATACCGATAATAAATGGCAGAATGTGAGAGATGTGCAGGCTGCTGCAAAAGATGAACGCGCCTTGTTCTATACAACCGGTCGCAAAGCCGAACTGGAAAGTGTAGGTAAATTCACCGACGGACTTTCATTTATGAAATGGAGTAATCTGCGCTCGGACGGACAACCCGCTCACGATGCTAAAATTCCTGATACGGACATTCCGTTCTTCCGTTTGGCGGAAGCTTATCTGATTCGCGCGGAAGCCTATTTGAGAGCAGGCGGCGCAAATGCACAACAAAATGCCTGGTTGGATATCAAAGCCCTCAGAGACCGTGCCAAAGCAACAGAAATACCCTCTGCCAATAACCTGACATTAGATTATATTCTGGATGAACGTGCCCGCGAATTGTATCTGGAAGGATTCAGACGCACAGATTTGATCCGTTATGGCTATTTCACCTCAAGCACCTACCTCTGGGATTGGAAAGGCGGTTCCTTTGAAGGAAACGGTGTGAGTTCGATCTATAATCTCTATCCGATACCGAAAACAGAAACGCTGACGAATACAAATATGACTCAGAATCCGGGATATTGATAGAACCTTTATTCACGTTTTAAAGACTGAAAACAATGAAAAACCTATATAAACTATTTACATTGACAATGGGGCTACTAGCTCTGTCCGCCTGTGAAGCAGACCGTGACAGCAACCCTGTGTTGAACGAACCGGATACGTTCGTACTGAATGTGCCAGCTTTTGCTTCCAACAACGTGTACGACCTTAAAAACTCCGAATCATTGGAATTAACCTGTACACAACCGGATTACGGGATTCCGATGGCAACCACTTATTCAGTACAAATTTCACTGGAAGAAAATTTCGTTGACGCTCATGCAGAGACAAATACGGAAGCTAATTATACAACTTTGGGTACTACCCATTCTTCTGCCAAAATGGAAGTGAAAGCTTTAGAATTTGCATTGGCACTGGGAGACTTGTGGAGTGCATCCTCCGATGAAGAATTTCCGACCACTCCCATACCCGTTTATGTACGCCTGAAAGCGGAACTGACCAATAGTGGTCGTGGCATCGCTTTTTCGAATGTAATTGAACTTCCCAAAGTATTGGGATATAAAGCTGTACCGCCTCTCGAATTACCTTCCAGTATATTTATCAATGGCTCGATGGCAGGTAGTAATTGGAGCAACTGGGTGCCTTTGGCAGCAGTAAACGGAATGTCCAAGTTCTTCGGTTTATTCTATTTCGGAGGCACTGATATGTTCAAGTTCGGTACTAAAGAAGGAGAATACATCGGATTCAACGATCCACGTCTGACAATAGCCTCGGATGCATTCACCGGATCGGATGATGGATTTGGCGGACAAAATATCAGCGTTAATGTCACAGGCTGGTATACAGTGATCATGTCTGTAAGCATCAAAGGGACTGATTATGCCTTTACGCTGGATATTGCTCCGGGCGAAGTTTGTCTGATAGGCAATGCTATAGGAGATTGGACATTCGGCGATAAAGGCAAATTCCAAGCACCAACAACGGCAGATGCAGACTTTGTTTCACCGGTATGCACCGGAGGCGGAGAATTGCGTATGTCCGTCAAAGTTCCGGGAGAAGACTGGTGGCGTACGGAGTTCGCTATACCTAATGGAAAAATCGTGTTCCGTGAAAACAAAAGTGTGATTGACAGTTGGTCGGAAATAGGTCCTGAATATGCGATAAACGTTAAGGCAGGGCAGAAAATAAATCTGAACTTTGTTCAGAAAACAGGTTCCGTTACTCAATAATCGTTAACTTTAATAACTGAATATCATGAAAAGATTATCATATATGGCGTGTCTGTTGCTTGCTTCGGCAGCTTTCACCGCTTGCGATGAAGATTTTAAGGACTGGGCTGATCCCCAGTCCAATCCCCAGGAAGAAGCTATAACTGCAATGGTAGATATAACTCCGGTTGCCAGTATGAAACTTGAAGAACAGCCGGGCGATTCTGTGGTAATCGCCTCTGTTTCTTCGATTGCAGAAAACTTCTCACTCACAGCTTGTAATATAGAATTAGTTGCCGAAGGGCAGATATTAAATCTACCGTCAAAAGTAAAAGATGGGAATATAAAAGTCAGGTTGACAGAACTTGACCAAAAAGTGGCAAGTTTGTATAAGTCACAAAAATCTTTAGAGCGCGAAGTCACTTTAAAGCTGACACCGGTAGTCATGACAACCAACGGTGAAGCAACTTCACTGACTGAATACCCGGAAATGCAATCTGCCATCACTCCGGTCGCAACTCCGGCTGTGGATACGGAATACTATATAGTAGGTGATCTAAACAGCTGGCAGATGGACAAATCGACAGCCACAAAGCTCGAAGTAGACAAAGACAATCAGTATCTCTTTTCAGTAGTCGTCGAGTCGGAAGAGAAGTTTGATTTCAAGATTGTCCCGGGAAGTGCGATAGAAGCTCCGGATGCCTGTCAAAGAGCCTTGGGTGCTTCCAAAGTAATAGAAGATCCGGATCCGGGATTATTGGCTTTCAGGGATAAAGAAGGAGCCGACCCGGATAATCTCACCTGCGCCGGCGGAAAGAAAATGAAAATTACGATTAATGTAGAAGATTATACATACACAATCAAGGAGGATCTACCCGAGCACATGTACATCAATGGATCTCCGTACAGTCTTGGGTGGGATTGGGCAGTAGCTCCTGAAATGGTTCCTGTCACACAGACTCCCGGAATGTTCTGGAGTATACAATATTATACGGCGGGAGACCAAATCAAGTTTGCTCCGGTTAGAAAATGGGAAGGAGACTTTGGTTATGACGAAGAAATCTTATCTCCGGAAGCAATTGATTTCGCCGAATTAACATCCTCAGGAGGCAATATTGGCATTGGTAAATCCGGATGGTATCTGGTAATTGTCGCAGTGACTACAGAAGGAAAAACAATTTCATTCCGTTTGCCGGAAGTTTACCTGTTGGGAGGTGTAATTAACAATTCGTGGAATTGCGATGAAACGACCTTGTTCAGGATTCCGACCGATAAAACAAGCGACTTCATATCACCGGCAGCAACCGTTACAGGCATGGCACGTATTTCTACTACGGCTGTAGATGCCGGAGGCTGGTGGAAGAGCGAATTTACACTTGATCTGGCTAATGAAGGCGATGGTACTATCGTTTACCGTGAGAATAAGAACGTATCGGATAATCTAAGCGAACTTGGCTACGAATGTAATGTAAAAGCCGGTCAGAAAGTCCATATTAACTTTACGACAGGCAAAGGTAAAGTCGAATAACTATCAGACACTCTTAAACAGCACAACGAGTAGAATCAATTACGATCATATCTCAAGTCTCCCTCTTCGGGAAAGAGGAGATTTGAGATATGATCGAAATCTGACACACTCAAAGCTAAATATAGTACCACTACATTGGAAGAAGAATTCTAAAATAAGGCTTATGAAAGACTTTAAATATATTTGGCTCCTTTTATTGCTGATACTCAACAGCTTTGGAGCTTGTTCAGATGATGATCCGTTGATGCCGGGCGAGCGTCCTTCGTCCGGAACTGATCCTGCCCCGGAAGAACAAGTTCTCCACGACGGATTTAATTTTGATCCGGCTATTCCTAAAGCGGATGAACCACTGACTATCACCTTCAAAGCACCCGAAGGAAGTAACTTCTATGGTTACGCTGACGACTTGTACTTACACTCCGGAACAGGAGCAAACTGGACAGGTGCACCTACATGGGGAGATAATCAGAATAAATACAGACTGAAAAAGACAAAGGACAATGTGTGGAGTATCACCCTTTCCTCATCTATCCGCCATTTCTATTCTGTTGCTCCATCTACTCCCTTACAGACCATTAACCTGATTGTACGTGATGCGGAAGGTAGCCAACAAACCTACGATTACGCAACTTTAGTAGAAGATAGTCAAAACGGATTTATCTGGGAAGAACCGCAAAAAGCCCCTCTCCCCATATCCGGAGAAGAAAAAGAGGGTATTCATATCCATTCGGCCACTTCGATAACGCTTGTATTATATGATAAGGACAGTCAGGGCGGTCATAAAGATTGTGTATTTGTAACAGGTAATTTCAACAACTGGAAACTGGATAGTCGCTACATGATGAAATATGACGAAACAAACCATTGCTGGTGGATCACTCTGGAGGAATTGACTGCCGGTGAAACACAGTTCCAGTACTTTGTGTACAGTGCTTCGGATGGCGGTACTTACTTGTGCGATCCTTATTGTGAGCAAGCATTGGAAAAGGGAGTGGATACCAACTTTCCCACTGGCGCACAAGCACCTTACGTATCAGTCGTAAGCACAAACCCACAACCCTATCAATGGAGTGCCGGAGAATTTGAGATGAAGAATAAAGAAAATCCGGTTATCTATGAGCTCTTGTTGCGAGATTTTACTTCCAGTGGAAATCTGGCAGGAGCAATGGAAAAGCTGCCTTACTTAAAAGAACTGGGAATAGATGCTATCGAACTGATGCCTGTACAAGAATTTGCAGGTAATGACAGTTGGGGATACAACACCGGACTATACTTTGCACTGGATGCCTCGTATGGAACTCAAAATGAATATAAAGCTTTTATTGACGCCTGCCATCAGAATGGAATCGCCGTTATTTTCGATGTAGTCTACAACCATACGAACAATGATAATCCGTTTGCCCGTATGTACTGGGATACGTTTAATAACCGCCCTTCCACTAAGAATCCATGGCTGAACGCTGTAACACCGCATCAGAAGTATGTTTTTTCACCGGATGATTTCAATCACACTTCAGAACAAACAAAAGCTTTTGTCAAACGCAACCTGAAATATCTGTTAGATACTTACCACATCGACGGTTTCCGTTTCGATTTCACCAAAGGTTTCACACAGAAACAGACAACAGGTGATGATGATTTGGCGGCAACCGACCCTGCTCGTGTATCAGTACTGAAAGAATACTACGAAGCCGTAAAAGCTGTCAAAGAAGATGCAATGGTTACCATGGAACATTTCTGTGCAAATGAAGAAACAACTTTAGCCACAGAAGGAATTCATTTTTGGAGGAATATGAACCATTCTTATTGTCAGTCGGCTATGGGCTGGAAAGATAATAGTGATTTCTCCGGATTATATGACACCACCCGTCCGAATCAATTTGTGGGCTATATGGAAAGTCATGACGAAGAGCGGTGTGCCTATAAACAGATTGAATACGGAAATGGAGCCTTAAAAACCAACCTGTCCGAACGGCTCAAACAGTTATCATCCAACGCCGCATTCTTCTTTACGGTTCCAGGTCCGAAAATGCTTTGGCAATTCGGCGAAATGGGGTATGATATTTCAATAGACGAAAATGGACGTACCGGAAAGAAACCAGTCCTTTGGGAATATCAGACAGAGCGTAAAAGCTTGGTAGATATTTATACAAAACTAATCACTCTACGGACAACACACTCCGATTTATTCAACGCTTCTTCTCAATTTACCTGGAAAGTCAGTTATAATGATTGGGATAATGGACGTACACTGACATTGAAAGCTGTGAATGGGAAACAACTTCATGTGTATGCGAATTTCACCAATGCATCTATCGATTATACTATTCCTGAAGGTACATGGTATCTATATCTGGAAAATGGGAATCCCGTGGAGGGAGAAAAAAAGATCAGTGTTCCTGCACACGAGTTCCGCTTATACACCAACTTTGCCGAATAACGAGCGGGTGTTTTGAGCAGAAAGGAAGATTTAACTAATAAGCATTGAAGATTCTCTAACGACAAAGGCACAAAGATGGCAGGTTATTTTTCTGCTACTTCTTTGTGCCCTTGTTTTATATTTTGTTCCGTATTATGCCTGACCTTTTATTTTGTTGAAACATAATTAGACCTGTGTCTCTCCCTCGATATACTCTTCCAAAAAGAGATTCTCTCCGTCAAACACGGCATAAGAGAAGAAGTTAATCCAGTCTCCCAAAATCAACACACGGGAGGTGGCGCTCAACATCAAATCCAGTTCAATGTGACGATGTCCGTAAATAAAGAAGTTGATATTGGGATGGCTTTTCAAGTAGTCTTTGGTATATAGTACCAAGTGTTCCTTGTTTTCTCCCATATAATCCGGTTCCTTTCCGTCCGCCCGTTTTTGTCGGCTGTGCTTAGCCCATGTTAAACCCAATTCAACACTCCAGCGGGGATGAATAGCAGAAAACATCGTTTGCAAAGTTTTGCTGTGGAACATCGAACGAAGTAGCTTGAACTTCTTGTCCGGATCACCCAAGCCGTCACCATGAGCAAGATAAAACTCCTTTCCGTAGATTTCAGTAGTCAATGGTTCGCGATGCATGATGACACCACACTCTTTGGTGAGATAGTCTCCACACCAGATGTCATGATTACCTATAAAAAAATGCACCTCTACACCCATATCTGTTAGTTCGGAGAGCTTCCCCAAGAAACGGGTGTACCCCTTAGGAACTACCAGCCGGAATTCATACCAGAAGTCGAACATATCTCCCAGTAGATAAATGGCGGAAGCCTTATGCTTTATACTATCGAGGAAGTTCACCAAACGCCGTTCTTGAGTACGCCCGTGCTCAATAGCACGAGAACCAAGATGTGCATCGGAAAGAAAATAAATGTTCTTCATTTAATTACCAGTTACGAGATCTAATAACGAATTACAACTTATAAAATCAGAGCACTGCCTGACATAGAACGATTAAAGAAAACCTAATTCCAATTTGGCTTCTTCACTCATCATGTCTTTATCCCATTCAGGTTCGAAGACCAGATTGATGGTGGCGGAATTCACTCCTTCTACTGACTCCACTTTTTGGCGAATATCCTCCATAATAAAATCAGCAGCCGGACAATTGGGAGCTGTCAGCGTCATATCGAGTGCCGCTTCTCCACTATCGGAGACGTCAATCTTATAAATCAGTCCAAGATCGTATACATTGACCGGAATCTCCGGATCGTACACTGTCTTTAGCATAGCTACAATCTTCTCTTCTATTTCAATTTTTTCCATACGTCCTTATTTATTATGTATCGCAAAGATAGAGATAAAAAATGAAACATAAAAAATTAGGCACGGAATGCGTATCCCGTGCCTAAAGAATATATCATTTACTCTCTATCTCCGGTTACTAAAAAACACACCGGAACAGTAAATTGTTGTAATGAGTAGTCTTAATCTACTTTCTCACCGAAATCTGTCTGTTGTTGCTCCACTTCTTTCAGTTTTAATTCATTCAGTTCACGACGGCGGCGTTCCAACTCCAGTTCAGCATCACTCTTCTTGTCCATGGAGAACGATTCGGATGGCTTAGGCAACGCTTCTTCTTTCTTATCAAATATCAATGGATACATTGGAGCGGAAGATGTTAGTTCCAGTTCACCGCTTACGGGCATCTGTGATCCCTCAAACAAAACACTGGCTCTTACCTTAATCTTTCCGGGAGTCGTGGTCGACTGGATCAATACGGGAGCACTGCCCCATTTCACCGGAGCAGGATTTGCCAATACATTAGCTCCGCCCAAAATACGTCCCTCTCCTTCTACAAAGAACTTGATATAATAATTATTCAAACGCTTTACATTTCCATTCTTATCTGTGATTTCTGCCACAACAGTAACAAAATCAGATCCATCAGCACGCAGTCCGATTCCTTCGTTGTCTACTCTCAAACGAATCTGTTCTGCACGGCGGGCGGGCATTACTTTATGTGTAGCCACCACCTTGCCATCCATCAGTCCCTCTGCCAGGAAATAGACGTCCGCATCATGCTTTTCACGAGTCATCTTCTTATCAACCATAAAGTCAAATATCCCGGGGAAAGTTATTACCGGAGAAGGCATTCCTTTTCGTGTCTTGTCTTTTTTATAGGTATAAGTTTGCCCATCTTTATTCACAGTCAAACGAACTTCATCGCAGTTGGAATACACCGTTACATCTCTGCTTGAGAACGGTGTCATCTCGTGAGCGATATAAACCATCGGTCCGCTTTCTGCCAAACTCTCGGAAACGACAGCCGGACGTTGCGCCTTAAACATATAATAGGAATACTTAGGCTGACGGAATACATCCATCAATCCACCATAGAACGGGTCCGGATGGTATCCCCGCTGATGATCGAACGAATGCCACAAGCATCCGCCCACATGGCAGGGAGACTCTTTATACAAACCATCATAGCAAATGTAATTATAATAAGGAGAAGCGTAATGAGCAGCCTGTATAAGCATAGGCTGTTCTCCCCAGTTACGGGCTGTGCGACTTGGAGAATTGTGCGAACTCCAATCATCGACATTATCTCCCCACTCGCGTGTAAAATATGTAATTTTAGGATCACGTTTTGAAAGATCCATCGGATGGGCAAACTGTACCGGAAAATATTGCGAGCCCTTGGCTTGCACATCACAACCGGAATAGCAGGACGGATAAGGATATTCCTCATCAACAATCCCTTTCACACGCCCGGCAAAATCTTCCGGATACCATGTTTCATTCAAGATCGGTTCCCACAGCCATACACAAGGATGGTTACGGTCACGACGAACCATATTACGTATATCATTATAAACCCGTTTGGCAAAAATGGGTTCGTTATTCCAGAATTGCCATCCCGGAGTATTCACGATAACAAACAGACCAAGTTCATCACAAGCATCCATAAAAGCAGGATCTTGCGGACAATGTGCATTACGGATTACTTCCAGCCCCAAATCTTTCAGTTTCTTGGCGTCACGCCAGTGAATACTATTGGCAACCGCATTTCCTACAACTGCAAAATCCTGATGCCGATTAGCTCCCATCAAAGGTTTACCATAAGGTTTTCCATTCAGCCAGAAGCCATCTTTTCCCTTAAATTCGATACTACGGATACCGACACGACGACGATAACCATCTACTACATTTCCATTCTTATCATAAATACGCACACACAGATTATACAGATAAGGTGATTCAGGAGTCCATAAATGCGGCTGCTTCACTCTCATCTTTCCATTATGACTTGTCGCAGTCCCTTTACGGATATTCAGTTTCACATCTGACGATGCCACTTCTTTTCCTGCACGGTCTACTAAAGAATAGGAAATTTTTCCTGCAAAGCCCTGTTTGTCTTCATTACGTATATGCGCTTTCAAGAGAATATCTGTCGATTGCTCCGATACACGATCGGTGGCAATAAACAGTCCGCCTCCTGCTATTTCGTTCTCGTAATTCGGATCCGTGATAAACACATAATTATGTGCAATCAGCCAGCAATCCCGATAAATACCTCCCAAGTAGGCATAATCTAACACATCTTGTGGTTTTCCAGGCGCATAGGTCGGATCGTCGCTATTATCAGCCCACACCGCAATCACATTGTCCTCTCCCCACTTCAATGCATCAGTCACATCTACCGATACGGGAAGATAGCCTCCAAAGTGCTCTGCCAATAATTTACCGTTTACATAAATCTTACTTTTACCCATAATGGCTTCAAAGTGGAGAAACAGTTTCTTTCCTTTCAATGCTTCGGATGGAGTAAAGTGTTTACGATACCATACTTCCCCCTGATAATTGATGCAACCACTAGCCTCAGTAGGAAGATACTCAATACCATTAGGTAAAGACACCACCTGCCAGGCTTTGTCGTTAAATTCTTTTGCTTCGGCACCCACCGCACTTCCTTTATAAAAACGCCAGGCAGGATTCATCGAGTACACATCACGCCCGGTATCCGGCAACCGGAAGAAACCGGCTGTTGAAAATTCCGGCTCATGGGCATAGCCCATAAAAAACAGAGATAAAAGCAGTAAGCTAACAAAGATTCGTCTCATATAAAGTTTTATTTTACGATGAATGTCATGTTGTATGTCGCAATCAACCCAAAGATGTCTTCGACACACAAAGATAGTATATTCCAGATACGAATCCCCCTATTTGTCCTCTTCATATACAAAACAAGGATAAATAAGGGGATTCAAACTAATACCTGTCAGTTATTATTCATCCGGTTGAATGAGTAAAGGTACTCTAGCACTGTCGGTTCCTGTATTTTCAACATACTTGTAACCAGAGCCAGCTATCGCTTGATTCATGGATGCAATTTTATCAATCAGGGCAGCAGCATCGCTTACCTTAGTTGAAGTTGGTAAGTTTCCACCCGGATTCGAAACTCCGTCGGACATAAAATAACATTCGTTTGCTGTCACTGATCCCGTTGATATTCCACAAATGGTAACAGAAGCAGTGCCAGAAAGCACAGAAGTTGAATAACATCCTGTCAAAGTTCCACCATTTTTCACCAAACCGCCAATATTTCCGGACGCTTTGGCCACTATTTCACTAGCAGCAAACGAAGCGGTTACAGGTCCTTCGTTTCCTCCCACCAGACCACCGGCATTCACAGCTGTAAATGCAGTAATAGTCATCAAAGAATAACAGCCAGTTATGGTTCCCTGAACATTCCAACCCACAAGTCCTCCGATGGCACCTTCACCATTACCTCTATATACAAAGGATACCTCCTTGTCAATCGAAGAACCTTGTATTTGTGCCTTAGACCACCATCCGTTCACACCTGCCAATCCACCAGCATTTACTTTACCACCGGCAACAGTCAGTACCACATTACCTTTTACCTTACAATCCTTTATCATTGACGCACCAGTCTGATTATGTCCGGTAATAGCCCCCAACTTAGCATCTGTTCCATTGACAGTCAACGCTCCTCCATCAATGACGCAATTCTGAATCGTTCCGGTATTTATTGCTGCAAATGCTCCAGCTGCGCCTGACACTTGTTTCACCGTTACATCTTTAAGGGTTAAATTTTTAATGATACCATTATTAGTTATAAACAAACCGGCATCGTTTCCTGTTGCTTCAATTGTAAGACCGGAAATAGTCTTGCCATTGCCGTCCAATATACCTTTAAACTCCGTAACCGGTACCCATGCCTCTTTAGTCGACATATCAAGATCAGCATCTAATGTAATTACCGTAGCAGCATTCGTCATAACAGTCGGTTCACTTGCCAAATTTATCAACCCGTCTTCTTTCTTGACTAAATACTTACCCGCTTCAGTCTCCTCATATCCCAAGTCTGCCACCAGCATAAATGATATACCATATCGCTTTCCAGCCACATATTTATATTCATCTCCTGCTACCACCGATTCGGCATTATAAAGTTCACTGATCTTTCCTTTTTTCTCTATTGTTTCCGTAGAGGAAGAATCTCCCACTTTTTCTATCGTAGCAGTAAAAGTTAATTCTGTATCCTTTGTCATGTCTGCTATCGGAAAGAAACTCAAATAACCGTATGCAACTTCATTCTTTGCCATTTCCAAACTTGTCATAGACAAAGTCAGACTATTACTTTTATCACCATACGTTTTCTCTTCTCCCGAAACTGTCAACGTTTTTGGGAAAATAGCAGCATCAGCCGAAACAACCACCTTTGTCACTTTATAGGCATCCGGTCTTCGATTGGTGAATTTAAACTGATAAAGAGCTGTCAAATGTTCAAACTTAAGATTGGTGACGGTAGTCCCATTCACCGTGCCTTTAGCAAGCATGTGCATCGTATTCTGCAGCTCTGCTTTTTGGGCACTTTGCGTAGCATCTCCCAACGTAAAAGTGAAAACATTCCCTGAAGTCGGAACATCTTTTTTCGGATAGATTCCCCAAACAGTAGCTCCCTCTTCAAAGTTACCATTCCCTGCAAATTCCACATTTCCAGACGGTTCACTCTCATCATAATTTATGGTTGTGAAATCATAGCCATTTGTTCCATTCCAAAGTGTAACCTTATCATCGGCATTCCACATAAAGGAACTACCGTCATCTTGTACGTTGGCACGTGTAGACGATTCTTTGTCCGTATTTTCATACCCCCGGATAGAAGCAACAACCACATAAGTCTGTGATTCTCCCCGTTGCAGTTCATCCCCACCTTCAATGAAAACATCTTCTTTACAAGAGCTTAGGGTGGCTGCACTTAGCAGCCCGATCCCTAATAAAGAATAGATTTTATTCATGATTTATTTTTTTCTGTTATCAGTTATTTAAATATCACCACCATCTCCAAAATCTGATCCACCGAAGCCAGGTTCTTTCACAGCCCCCTGTAGAATCAACGGACAGTATATATTAGTTCCGGCATCCTCATTCACTTTAAAGCTAAAACCAAATTCTGGATCCTTGGCTTCTATTGCCAAATTCATCTGACGTTTCTTATCCTTGAGTTGAGTAGCTGTTACCTTACTAATTCCATTTACAGATCCGCTTCCTACAGGATTAGTCACCGTCTCGCCTACGAAATAACACTGGTTGATTCCTGTTGAATTCGAAGCGACGAAAGCTCCCAATTTATTACTTCCAGCATTATTAGTCACATTTATCTGCGTGGTCGAGTAGCAAGCCGTCACAGTAGCATCAGCATTATTAATGGTATTCTGTGCAATGAAACCGCCAGTATTATTATAGATAGTTCCACTAATTGAACCGGCTACATAACAGGCCAGAACCGTACCGTTACTATTAGCCCCTATAAGTCCTCCTACTTGTCCGGAACAAGAAACCTCAAGTTTGGCTAATGAGTAACAACCTTTGACTTTACCGGAGTTGTTCCAGCCAACAAGTCCGCCGACACAGGATGCACCACTAGAGTTACTAGGATGCTTGATTGTTACATCTGCACCGACATACGAATTTATAATAAGAGCCGTTCCATTAAAATGCTCACCAACCAAGCCACCATAATTAGAATTACCAGCACCACTCAAATTAAGGTTAATAGTTCCACTGATAACTTGACAACCTTCTATTCTTCCTTCGGAGTTTCGACCGATCAAACCACCAAAAACTACCGGTTTTATAACGGTTGCAGTCACTCCCTTGACTGTACAATTCTGAATGACACTCGTTGAACTTTCGGCAGCCAATGCTCCTGCTCCCTCTGTGATATCAGCAGAGAAACTTACATTTTCCAAAGTCAAATTCCGGATAGTTCCCGTATTGGTAGCAATAAAACCTTTATTAGCTATTTGCAAATTGCGGATGGTAACACCATTACCTTCAAATACACCTCCAAACGCACTAATAGGTTCCCAAAGTTCATTACCCATATCAATCACTTTTATTCCATCCCCTGCCGGTTCATCGATATATTCTTTTTCTAAAGTAACAGTTGCCTTACGGTATTCATCCGCAATTTTATTCCATCCGAATAATCCAGTCTTATTATAGATATGAATATTTCCATCATCATCGATCATATAGCCCTCATCAGGAATTCTGAAACGATAATCTACCTCAAAATCCATTTTATAATGCTTGCCGGCTGCAAACTGATTGGCAGTAGCATCCATATCAAGTCCGATGTTATCCTCCAAATCTTTGACTTTTACTTTTTTCAGCAGGATAATATCCTGTTCCACTTCATTATTCAAAACGCTTACTGTAATATTCAGTTCGGTCGTACTTTTCATCAACCGGGTATCACCATAGGTTGTAGGTAATATATTCAAATACCCGTTTAATGTTTCATTCTGCGCCAATGCTTGTCCACTCATGTCAAGTGTCAGTTTGTTACGCATACCTGAAAGACTCTGTACCACTCCGTCTTCGTCGATCTTCAACTCTGCGGGAAATACATCATCATCACTCTCCAGCGTAATATAGCGAATCTTCAGTTCCCGGTCCGACGTGTTTTTCAAACCAAACTGTATCAATGCAGTCAATGGTGAAAACGTTAATGCAGGAATCTTATTATCAGTCACATCCCCGGTGGCAACCATATAGGTAGTGGCTGCCAGTTCTGCTGTTTTTCCAGTCTGAGTAAATGTCTCCGGCATAGAAAAGGTAGCCAGGTCATTAAATGTTTTTGCTTCTTTCCGTGGAAATACCGCAATCAGCTTATGGCCATTTTCTACAGCAGCTTTTCCTGTGAATTCAGCAGATTTGTCAGGTTGGTTGTCATTATACCCCGGGGTGATAGAGAAATCATAGCCGGCTCCGAAGTTGCGATTCCATAATGTAACAGCATCTCCTTTATTCCATGTATACACTCCATTCTGCAAATTGCTGCGACCCAAAGGGGCGGACTGTTTAATAGAAGCTATAAATGAATAATCAGTCAGATTCTTGTCGGTTTCGTTCCCTTCACCGTTATTTTCATTCACTATCTTGTCCTCTTCGCAAGAGGTTAGTGCCATTGCGCCCAGCAGTGCAACGCTCAATAAGTGATAAACCTTTTTCATAACTATATAAAAGTTTGTTCGATTAAATATCTTTATTTCAACAACCATTAATACATTGGTTTGTTACGCGTTGGAGTACCACTTCCAAAATAGTCGTAGGTTGGCTTCTTATAGAAACGTATCCAGTCGATTTCCATACGTGGCGTATCATTGCTAGACTTACTTTCCTGATAAGAAATATGCTTAAAGTCGTTTGCCCAACTACCATCTTTAGCAGCCTGTTCTGCCGCAGCGTCACCAAGCGCCCATTCATTACATCCGGCAAATGTCAATAGTAAATGTAACCCTTCCGTATTGTATTTGTCCGTAAACGGCCAATGTGTAGACGAGTTCCATGAAGCCGTTCCATTAGCTATTCCGGTATAGCTGCCGTCAGTCCTCATGCGTACATTCTCTTTACCATTAATACCTAAAGCAATCTCGTTATTATCTCTCCATTCCATCCAATAGATATCGAATTCATCCATATCCGATATTATCAACTGTCCTGAAGACGGTTTATACTTATCACCGGATGAAGTGGATATATCATTCCAGTGGAAAGTCTGCCAAGCGCCATTCGGATTCGCATTGGTAGCCGGATTTTCCAGAAGATCAACCTCACCATAGGTAGACCATTGCACACCTCTGATATTTCCTTGGAACCAGACTGCCGAGTTGAAAGAGTGTTTCTTTCCACGCACACGGATTCTAACTTCCACACGAGTGCCCGGCAAAACGCGTACATTGCTGGATTCCCAAGAATCAGCACCCGTAGGCACACCATCAAACTTACTTGCATAGAGGGAGGAAACTCCAAAATCTCTTGTTCCCGTAATTTCCCCTGTCACACTGATTCCCGGATCATACGCACACCACATTTTCAAATATCCATCTTGAGTCATCGTTGCATATTTCTCATTTACAACCGCTTGTACTTTCTGTGTGTTAGCCACATTCTGTGCCGCCATAAAACGTGGAGGACGATTACCATACTGATTGGGGAGTCCGGTACCTTCTGTCAAAGCATCAATCGGATGGAACTCATAAGAATTCAGGAATGTCCATCCTTCAGCAGCTAACGCTTCATTCGGATGCGGATCACCCTCCTTTATCAATAGTGCTGACGCAGCTCTGACCTCATCCCATTTTTCTACAGCCTTTTTATTGCTGGCTGATACAAATATCTGATCCGGATCTGTATAAACCCATTGCTCATTGGTTAACTCGGTGCCCGGAGTCAAACCTGCATCCGTATCAGTAACCTTAATTTCCAACTCGTCCCCATATACCGGATGAATTTCAGAATCGGTAGCAAAAGACATAGACACAGAAGTGAAAGTATTCGGTCCTTTCTCTCCTTTCACCCATATAAGTTCAGATTCAGCTGTTTTATACCCGGCTTTCACCACCAATTCGCTCGGCAGATTCTCATATTTATCCGCATCTTCACCCGCATCAATATGAACGACTACATCTTCCTTAGCTGACGCTCCTACCGTAGCGACCAGAATAAATGAGCCATACTCTTTCACCGTATTGTCCGAATTGTTCTTCAATGACAAGATGGTGTAGTGTTTATCAGATACCACAATCGGACGTTCAGCCGCATTGATCTTGTATCCTCTGACATAAGCGGTGATAGTACCCGATATAGGATATTTAGCCAGATCGTTCTTTACCTTAAATTCGGTAAATCCCTGTTTCTCACCTTTCTTCATAAAAAGATGACCGGCAAAGCCTTCAAAGACATCAGATACAGGGACATCCTTTCCTTCTACATTCTTACCTGCAAAAGTCAGAACAACGTCTATATCTTCTTCGAGTGCCAACTGATTGTCTTGCTGATCTACCTTCACAGTAAAGGTCACATTATCTCCGATAGCAGCACTTTGAGTACTGATTTCGGCCACCAGATTCCGGGCTTCTCCGATAGAGATAACCGTCTCGGTGTCATTACAGCCTGTCATTACAAGGATAAACAGGCAAATTGGTAATAATCTATAGAAATATTTCTTCATAATCTATCCTATTATATCATTATTAATGATTACCATTTCGGGTTTTGTTTCAACTTTTTGTTCAATTCCAATTCTGAAGGAGGGATCGGTAACAGATAATCCCTATCTGCATGGAATTGATATCCGCTTGGCAGAGTCCCGGCCATCGGATCCGCCCATTTGTTATCATCAAGGGTCAGACGCTCTCTGATTCTTTTCTGATTATCCGGACTGTAAGATTTGAATAAAATAGATTCATCACCTACATAAGCACCTTTACCACGCTTTCCAACAATCAGTTTATCGGCTTTCCAACGCATGAGATCATCCAGCCGGAAACCTTGCAAAGCAAGTTCAGAACGGCGTTCACGACGGATTTCCTGTAAAACAGGAGTCAATGTATAACCGAAATCGGTGAAATTAGCATCCTTTGCCGGTGCCAGATATTTCACTCCTGCACGTTCACGAAGCGCTTTCAATGTCTTATTCGCTATATCATCGCTCCACATTTCCAGTTCAGCAGCAGCTTCTGCATAAGCCAAAAGACCTTCGGCATAACGAATAATAGGTAAAGCAGTCTCACCATTACCACTTACAAAGGTGGTATCTATTCCCAAACGGATGTGATAACCCGTCAAAGAACGTGTGTTTCCATCTCCTGCCAATTTAGGAGGACTAATAGTATTCTTCTTCTCATCCGTATATTCTTCCAGATGCATTGGGGTCGCAGTAGTGGCAGAAGCAAATTTGGCACCTTCATTCATCACCGTTTGAATCAATCTAGGGTCACGGCCTTCAAATGTTTCCTTAAAATCCTTAAATTTCTCATTTGTCGGATCAATAAATGTTCCATCGGCATTCAGATAATTATCCACCAGGCTTTGAGTAATTCCGGCAGCTCCTTCCGAGTCGACAACACCTGCCTTCAGATTACCGTTGACATCATGAAAGACTCCTTCATCACTCGAATATTTCCTCCACAATAGCACTTCGCCCATTCCTGACAAATCTTTGCTATTGAACAATGCCGCAAAAGCATCTCCCGGATTTTGCCCGGTTTTATACAGATCAATGCCACAACCGAACAGTTCATTTCCCCAGTTAATAACTTCACCCAAGAAATAATTTGATTCGTTAGTGGAAGATGCAAAATCATCGCTGCTGTGATACTTTTCCCAAGTTCCTTCATACAACGCCACATTCATTGCCAAAACCATGGCAGCTTCTTTATTGATACGAATTCCGGAATATTTACCGCGCGAATGCAACAGATTCTTCGCCTCAACCAAATCACTCAAAATAAATCGGGCTACCTCATTACGTGTCTTTGCGGGAATCTGTAATCCTGCGATTGTCGCATTCTCATCCCAAAAAGCATCCATTACCGGAATAGAACCGAATTTCTTCAATAAATCGAAATGCCAATAGGCACGTAAAAAGTAAGCCTCCCCTTTCAACGACAGTACATCTTCGTTTTCCTGTGCTTCGGGTACTTTATAATTATGGAAAAAATAGTTCACTTTACGCAGGTTCTGATAACCAGTCTGCCAATCGGAAGCTCCGCTAAACTGGTTATTCTGTCCATGCAAACGGGCATCATACTTTTCTGCAATAATATTGTCACTATTCTTTTCTTCACTGCGAACTCCCAAACCGAACTTACTAAAAGACGGCAACGTCATATATAGTCCGTTAATATAGTTTTCAACCTGTATGGCACCTGTCAGAAAATTACCGGCTTCCGGCTTGGTTATCGGTTCCCTATCCAGAAAATCAGAACAGGATGAAAATGGTAATATTGAAGCGGCTACAAAAGCCATTATATATATTCTTTTCATATCTTATGGTTTAAAAGGTAAATTCAATACCAAATACGTAGTTTTTATTCAACGGATATACCTTTCCGTTACCATTTTGCTTCATTGGGGAAGTCAATCCCGGAGCAGTTTCGTTACTACCCCCAGCCCATGTATTTACCTGATTCAAGGTTTCAGGATCGAATACGTCCGGCAAATTGTCAATCGTGAAGAGATTATCACAAGTGAAATACACTTTCAAGTTCTCCAATCCCATCTTCTTAACCAGTTTAGGCTGGAAGTTATAAGAAATCATCAAGTTTTTGAGTCGCATATAAGCTGCGTTCAATAAATAACGTGAAGTGTTGTAACCTACGTTCGCATTATATTCAGGACTGTCGGGTTTTGTCAGACGCGGCAGGTAAGCCCCCGGGTTGTACACATTATAATAATCCAAATGTTCTTTAAAGAAGTTGGAATCACCGCTAAACAGATAAGTACTTGCAGCCATCGGGAAATCACGTTTCATGACTCCCTGGAACAATGCGGAAACTTCAAAACCTTTATAACCGGCATGTAAGTTCAGACCGAAGGAGTAACGAGGAGTCGTATTACCGATAATTTTCAAATCACCGTGATCTTTCAATGTACCCGAACCCGGATCAATTTTACCATCACCGTTCGAATCGATATATTTCAAATCACCACGTTGCCAATCCTTATTCGGTTTGAAGAAAGACATGTCTACTCCTCTCAGATATTCATCCACTTCCTGGTTGGTGAGAAACAGATCATTTGCTTCATATCCCCAGATTTCACCTAAATCCATTCCCTGGTAATAACCTTTGTTACGAACCAGACCGGTGTGGTTGTTATAAATCAATCCTTCCGGATTATTGTATTTGGTTACCACTGCTTTGTAGTCAAAGATATTGAAACCGATTCCATAACTGAAACCATTCTTCAGCTGGTCAGACCAGTTAACCGACAATTCCCATCCACGGTTACGTAGTGTTGCATTATTTACTTTAGCACGTTGGTCAACAGCAATACCGCCAATATCAGGAATTGCTTCAGCCGGGCCAATCATGTCTTTGGTCGTACGTTGGTAAATATCCGCCGTAATCGTCAAACGATTGTTAAGCAAAGTCAGGTCGAAACCTAAGTTGGCATTATCCACTTTTTCCCATGTAATGTACGGGCTTACCATAGAAGGTGTTAAAGTGACTGTACCACGTACCGGAGTAGCCGAAGTGACACCGGAAAGCAACCATGCATTTGAATAGTCCGGTCTCAATGTCATGAAGTTCAGATAATCATATAGTCCGGCTCCATTCTGATTGCCTAAACGTCCGTAAGACAAACGCACTTTCAACTGTGAAACAGGCAAGCTCCATTGCTTGAAGTAGTCGGTACGGGCAATGTCATAACCGGCAGAGAAAGAAGGGAAAAATCCCCAACGATTGCCGGAAGCGAAACGTGACGAACCATCATAACGTCCGCTAAATTCCAGAAAATAGACATTCTGGTAGTTCCAGTTCAAACGGGTATAGAATCCCATGGTTGCCCAATGGTCACGCGCTTCACTATTATAGGCTTTTCCGTTTGCATTGTCAAAAGAGAATGTATCATCGCTCATCACTCCGTCTTTATACGCATACATGCTTGAGTTTTGCTGCACTTCCATCTGGAAACCGGCCATTGCCTTAAAGAAATGGTCACCCCATTGATTCGTATATGAAGACGACACACTGGGAGACAAATAATAGTTGAATTGATTTCCACGAGTCATTGATCCCCACAAAGAATTCGAATATTCGATACCGGGATAAGAATATCCCTGCCGGGGAGCGGTAACATTCTCTATGGTTCCGTCGGGCCGTGTGGTACGGGGCTGCTTCTGCAAGAATTCATCATTCTGCACATCAAAACGAACTTTCATCTCTCCGATAATGTCCCAGCCTTTCAGAGGCGTAACAGTAGCTGCAAAAGTCATGGCATCAGAAATGCGGTTCTGCGAATAGCCCACATTGTCCAGATACAAAGCTTCATTCCATGAAGGAAGATTATAAAGCCCGGAAATAGGAACTTCAGTCACCATATTAGGCTGCGAACGAGCTATCTGATGATAAAGAATAGACATATCGGGGAGCGGGCGGGAAATCAGATTCAACGTGATATTGTTATTGAAGTTAAACTTCAACCAGTCATTCGGCTTGATCTGAAATTTGGTATTCACGTTGTATTTATCCAGAGAGTCTTCTACACGATCCAGCAAACCACCCTGGTAAGTATAACCCAGACCGACATAATAAGTCACTTTGTCCGATCCACCGGAGATACTTAGATTGTGTGAATGACGCAAAGATTTGTTTTTATAGAAATAATCAAACCAGTCGGTATTGGCATACTGCGATTCACCGCCACGCCAACCGGTATTCTCCTGATTGGCGGTAATACCGAGCAGACCTTCACCATAGGGGTTCTGCAAAAACTGATTCATCAAATCAATAGTCTCCTGTGAGAAGTATGGAGACTCACCAATTGCCGAACGGTACGCATTTTTATAATTGGCAAACTCTACAGAGTTCATCATCTCGGGCATGTTGATAGGTGCACTCATACCCACAGAACCGCGATAAGTCACCCGGGCTTTATCCTGTTTACCGCTCTTGGTCGTTACTAACACCACACCATACGCAGCACGAGCACCATACACGGCTGCTGCAGAAGCATCTTTCAATACACTGATACTTTCTATATCGGCAGGATTTACATTCTGCAAGCTCTGTTCCACACCATCCACCAATACATAAGGCTCTCCACCATTAATAGAACCGATACCGCGAATATTAAATTTGATTTCTCCGCCAACTTCACCACCGGTACCGCTTTCAGAAGCATCCGAAGCAAAGTTCAAACCAGCCACATTACCTTGTAAGGCGCTGGTTACATCCGTCACAGGACGGGTAGCGATTGCATCCGCATTAACTGTTGCTACAGCCGCTGTAATAGTATTACGTTTCTGTGTTCCCATACCGACTACCACCACTTCATCTAAAGTTTTGGAGTCTTCCTTCATCACGAACCGATTTCCTGTTAGCTTAGTGATTTTCACTTCCAAAGGAGCATAGCCCACATAGCTGACAGTTATCGTTGTACCTACTTTACCGTTAATTTTAAAGTTTCCATCCAAATCGGTAATGGTACCATCAGTAGAACCTTTCACCATAACGGTTGCTCCGATTACGGACTCGCCACGTTCGTCTACCACCTTACCAGTGATAGTGCCCTGTTGAGCAAAGAGCTCCACAGGGAAGAACAGTAAAAGCATTGAAAAGAGACACACCAGTTGCATCCTAATCTGCATTTTCTTCATAACATTATATTAAAGTTAATACTAAAAGTTTTTTTGAGTTCCATTTGCCAATAGCCCACACTATCCGGCATTGAAATACACCACAAAAATAGATTGATTGGCAGAATGGCGAGTTCATAAAATCGCCAAAATGTTTCCAAAAACATCCATATTCCGTTTTTGAACGTCTTTGTGGCGGTTTTTGGAAATATTTCTTTTGTTTTAGCGGAATTAATCATACTTTTGTTTCACTAATCTCCCCTTAATAATCTTGACTGATGAAAAAAAGTATTTGGATAAAACACTTTTTCTGCTTACTGGCTTTTCTTATCGTAGGCACATTTCCAGCAATAAGTATAGGTAACCATTACGACTTTAAACTGATTGGTTCCCAAAACGGAATGCCGTCTATCATCAGCTGTATCTATACCGAACAAAAGGGATTCATCTGGATCGGTACTCCGACAGGACTAATCAGATTTGATGGAACGGAACTCAAAAAGTACACCGCACAACCTGATAATGAAAATTCCCTGCCTAATGACAGTATCCTGCAAATTATTGAAGATAATCAGCAGACAACCTGGATACTGACCACCACAGGAATCGCCCGTTATTCTCTTATTCACGACAACTTCTTTATCCCCAAACTAAATAATCAGCCCATCATTGCCAAATCGATCTGCAAAATAGCAGACGGGCTTCTGTTCGGAGGGATCAACAAGATATATAAATATTCTTATGCCACCAACACGATTTCTCTCATACGGGAATTCAAGACCGACGAGCCGTTCATTATACGATCCATACAAATGTGGAAACCCGATACCATATTGTGTCTAAGCTGGCAACAGGGAATACTGCAAATGAACCTCAAGAATTTCGAGATAACCCCATTTCCTTTCCAATACGGGAACGACAACGTAGGAATCATCATAGACTCCCAACAAAGAATATGGCTGTCAACCTACAACAATGGCGTCAAGTGTTTCTCCGCCCAGGGAAAATTGATAGCCAGCTATACCACTCAAAACTCCCGTTTGAGCAGTGACATCGTATTGTGCATGACCGAATTCAAACAAAAAATATGGATGGGAACAGACGGGGGAGGTATCAATATCCTCGATCCCACAACCGGCAATATTACCGTACTCGAACATATCTCCGGAGATAATCATTCCCTTCCCACAAATACAATACTCTGCCTGCATAGCGACTCTGCCGGAAATATATGGGCGGGAAGTAAACGTGAAGGGGTTATCAACATTCGTGAAGTATCCATGAGAACTTACACTAATGTTGTGTTAGGGCACAACAAAGGATTAAGTCAAAGTACGGTATTACAACTATATCAGGAACCGGCTTCCGAAGAACTCTGGATCGCTACGGACGGAGGAGGTATCAATAAATTCATTCCTTCTACAGAAACATTTGTGCACTATCCCGACACTTGGGGAGACAAGATGGTCTCCATCACCGACTTCACACCCAACGAATTGTTAGTATCTGCCTTTTCCAAAGGTATCTTCATATTCGATAAAAAGACAGGAAAGAAGCGTCCTTTCGCTATTATGAGCCCTTCATTAGAGCATCACATCCGCTATAGCGGACAGCCAATCAACTTATACCGGGATACTCCCAATTCGATCTTAATATTAAGTTCGCCTCCTTACCGCTACCATACTTCCACCCGGCAACTCACTCCTGTCCCTTGTGCCAAAGAAGTGAAAATAAAAGGCTTGTTGAGTTCCATTGGATATGATTCCACTGCCATTTACCTGAACGATCCTTATAATATATATAGACTGGATCGTAAAAAAGACACAGTGGAGATATTTGCAAGTGCTCCACAGGGATTCTTCAATGCTGTATCCAGGGATGACAAGGGCGTATTCTGGATTGCAGGCACCCGTGGCCTGTACACCTATCACCCTGATACCCGCAAATTCGAAAGAATTCCTACCACCTTATTTAATGAAGTAAATACCGTGTTATGCGACAATAAAGGAAAAGTGTGGATAGGAGCTGAACAGAAACTCTTTATATGGCTCACCGATACCAAACGTTTTGTATGGTTCGGAGAAGCGGATGGAATTTCCCCCAATGAATGCTTGGCCGAGCCCCGTCTCATTTCCCCCAAAGGCAACATCTATATGGGAGGTGTAAAAGGATTACTATGTATCAATGCAGACACTCAAATAGAAAAGAGTAGTGACTCTCCGGAAATACGCCTTGCCGAACTAACCATAAACGGAGAGAACAGGATGTATCAGCTCAATCAAGACAAGATATCCATCCCCTGGAACAGTAAAAACATTAAGATCCGTGTCATGACTTATGGTGCGGACATTCTCCGGCTCAAAGTCTATCATTTCCAAATGGGAGACCTTAAAACCGAAGGCTACAACCCTGAATTGATGATCCCATCTCTTGCTCCGGGAAGTTATCCCATCATGGTGAGCTGTAACACACAGGAAGGAAATGAAACAACTCCCCAGTTTCTTTTCACATTAAACGTACTGCCACCCTGGTACAGAAGCTGGTGGTTCGTTTCTCTCTGCATCATTGCTTGCATAGGCATTGTGGTACAAATTGTTTTCGTTCTGCTTCGACGCAAAGAAAACAAGATGAAATGGATGATGAAAGAACACGAGCAGAATGTGTATGAAGAAAAAGTTCGTTTTCTGATTAATATCAGCCATGAACTGCGAACTCCGCTCACACTCATATATGCCCCGCTAAGCCGCATATTAAAGACACTTCCTTCTACAGATGCCATTTATCCACCGTTGAAGAATATACATAAACAGGCTCAACGGATGAAAGATCTTATCAACATGGTGCTGGACGTACGTAAGATGGAAGTAGGAGAAACCAAGTTGAAACTCCAAGCCTATCCATTTAACTCATGGATAAAGGAGATTGGTGCCGATTTTACGGACGAGGGAGCTGCCCAGGAAGTGCAAATAGATTATCAGCTCGACGACAGCATAAAAGAGGTGGTATTTGACAAGGGTATGTGTACAATCGTAGTCACAAACTTATTGACGAACGCACTGAAACACAGTCCTAAAAACACAACCGTCACTATCCGTACCAGCAAAAATGACTCATACGTCCGTGTTTCCGTTTTGGATCAGGGAGAAGGTATGCAAGAGGAAGACATGGAGAAAGTATTCATCCGTTTCTATCAAGGCAAGCAGGAAATTGGCGGTAGCGGAGTCGGACTTTCATACGCCAAGATGCTGGTAGAATTGCATAAAGGTAAAATCGGAGCCATGAACAACGAAGCGGGAGGAGCCACTTTCTTCTTCGACTTGCCTTTGGGATTGGAGTCGGGCGAAGTCATCTGCCAGCCGAAACCTTACATCAATGAATTGATTACACCGGACGTAGATCATGAGATCAACGCTCCCGAGACACTCGACTTCTCTACGCAGAATTACACAGTGCTATTGGTAGACGACAATCATAACCTGACAGATTTCCTCTCCAAAGAATTGAAATCCTTATTCAAAGCAATTTATATAGCACATGATGGCCAGGAAGCTTTCGAAATAGCGCAAAAGCAAGTTCCGGATATTATAGTGAGCGATGTGATGATGCCGGTTATGAATGGATACGAACTGTGCAAAGCGGTAAAAGAGAATATCGGCATCAGTCATATTCCTGTGATTCTGCTCACGGCACGCAATGATGAACAGAGCCGACTGTATGGGTATAAAATCGGGGCGGACGCTTATCTGGGAAAACCTTTTGAGATAGACACTCTTGTTAAGATTATACAGAACCGGCTATACAACCGGGAGCAAACGAAAGAGCACTATCAACATATAGGCAACTTCCCTCAACCGCTGGAGAGTACTTTCAGCCAGGCGGATGAAACGTTCTTGTTAAAGTTTAACAAGCTCATTTCCGAGAATATCAGCAATCCGTCTTTAGATATTCCTTTTATCTGCAGAGAGATCGGAATGAGTAAAACATCTCTTTACAACAAGTTGAAGGCTATCACCGATATGGGGGCAAATGACTATATCAACAAATTCAGGTTGGAGCAAGCCATTACTCTGATAAAAACCACCGATCTGACATTTACTGAAATATCAGATCAGATAGGTTTCACTACTTTACGTTATTTCAGTACTGCATTCAAACAGTACACAGGCTTGACGCCCACGCAGTATAAAAATGAATGCAGGAGTGAGAATAAATAAGATATTCTCACTTAAATAAGGTAGTATTACTAATTAGAGTAGGCCCTCATCTGCAAAGCTGAAAAATCCGTCTTCACAAACGATGACGTGATCTATCAGACGGATATTCATCGTTTCCGCCGCTTTATGGATATGCTCTGTCAAACTCCTGTCCGGTTGGCTGGGATGAATATTTCCCGAAGGATGGTTATGCACCACCGCGATTTGTGTAGCTCTTTGCAGCAATGCTTCCCGGAGAATGGTGCGCACATCGGTATAAGTTCCGTCTATGCCACCAGTACTTATACGTACCTTATCAATTAGTTTGGTTGCCTGGTTCAATAGGAGCACCCAGAATTCTTCCTGTTCCAAGTCACACATGATCGGTTGGAAAATATCATAGATATCTTTTGAGCAAGTGATTCGAAGTCTCTCTTTGGTTTCTTGCAGCTTTCTTCGTTTGCCTAATTCCAAGGCTGCCATCACTGTAATGCTCTTTGCGGGTCCCATACCTTTGAAAGAGGAATAGTCACACACTTCCCATTTTGCCAATGAATTCAGATTGTTATCACAAGACAGGAGCAGGCGTCTCATCAATTCGACAGCACTTTCTTCCGTATTTCCGGAGCCAATCAATATAGCGAGTAGTTCGGCATCACTCAATGCGGCTGCTCCCTTCTCCATCATTTTTTCCCGTGGGCGGTCTTCCAGTGCCCACTGGTTGATGGATAGTTTGTGTTTACTTTCCATTATTAATCAAATTAAGTCACAAAGATACTCCTATATAACTGAAAAAATGAATTTTGGAAGCTATAAGTCTATTTTTAGAATCCCTTTACTTCCAAATATCGTAGTTTTGCGCTATCAAGATTAATATATAAACATCTAATAAATATGAAAAAGAGAATAAGCATCTTATCCATCTTACTACTATTAGGAATGACAGTATACGCTCAAACGGATATCCCGCAGGTGATTCCCTCCTTACAACATTGGAATGGGGCAAAAGGCAAACTGACACTACCGGAAACAGGAAAGATTATAATCGCTCCGGAAGCAGAAAGCCTGTTGAAAGAAACTGCGGAAATAATGGCAAAAGACTTAAAAGATATGTTCGGCTGGAATTATCAGGTAACCTCCGGAAAACCGAAAAATCATTCTATCTATCTGTCAGTGAAAAAATCGCCTTCATCATTGGGAGAAGAAAGCTATGAACTGGATATACGCAACCATGTAACCATCGAAGCCTCCACCGTAAAAGGAGTATTCTGGGGAACTCGCACACTGTTGCAAATGATCCATAACCAGCCTTTTGGACTCATGAAAGGAAAAGCATTGGATTATCCGCAGTATGCTCACCGCGGACTGATGATTGACGTAGCCAGGAAATTTTTCACAATGGACTATTTGCAGGATTACGTAAAAATTCTCTCGTTCTATAAAATGAATGAACTGCAAATACATCTGAATGATAATGGTTTCGTTGAGTTTTTCGATAATGACTGGAACAAAACATACGCCGCCTTCAGATTGGAAAGCGACCGTTTTCCGGGACTCACATCCAAAGATGGTTCCTACACCAAAGAAGAATTCCGCAACTTCCAGCAAATGGCCGCACGATATGGAATCAATATCATCCCAGAAATTGATGTTCCGGCACACTCACTCGCTTTCACTCATTACAATCCGATACTGGCAGCCGACAAAAAAGAATATGGTATGGATCATCTCGACCTCTATAAAAAAGAGGTATATGATTTCCTTGATACTTTGTTTGACGAATATCTCTCGGGAGATCACCCGATATTTGTCGGACCGGACGTACATATCGGCACTGATGAGTACAACCTCAAAGAAGCGGAACAATTCCGCTATTTCACTGAATACTATCTGAAGTATATCACCAAATATGGAAAAAATCCGCGATTATGGGGAAGTCTGAAACACATGAAAGGAAATACCCCCGTAAATCTGAAAGGAAAAACGGTCAATGCATGGAATTATAGCTGGCTAGACTTAGAAACCGCACTGCAGGAAGGAGCCAAAGCGATTAATACATGCGATGCATTTCTATATATCGTACCAGCCGTGAATTACTACCATAACTTTCTGGATCATCAATGGATATATGAGAGTTGGTCACCACGAATGATGCAAGAGGGAGAAATGATAGAGCAGTCTACTAATTTATTAGGAGCCATGTTTGCTGTATGGAACGACCGTGTCGGAAATGGAATCAGCCAACAGGATGTACATATACGCACCTTTCCTGCCATGCAGGTTATGAGCGAGAAACTTTGGAAAGGAGAAAACACAAGAAACATACCGTTTGAAACCTTCGAAACGTGGTGCAGGACAACACCGGAAGCACCGGGCGTAAATCTACAGGCCAGCATAGATGACAGAAAAGACCTAACGCTTTCCGGCCAGGAAATTATCCTGCAAGGTAACGACTCGGTTCTTACCTCTATACCCGAAATCGGTTATCCATATAGTGTGGAATTTGAAATCTACGCAGATCCAAAGCCCAATATCGATGCGGTCTTATTCAAAGGTCCCCATTCTGTTTTCACCGCGAACTGGCAAAATACGGGTAAATTCGCATTCTCGCGCGACGGCTATGAATTCATCTTCCATTCCTATCGTTTGCCTGTGGAAAAATGGACAAAGGTTCGTGTAGAGGGAGATGCCAAAGGGACCTCACTTTACATAAACGGAGAGCTACAAGAACGTTTGGAAGGACGAATCGGTGTAGTTTACAATCAGAAAAGCCTGCGTAAAGACAGCATTTGGTATCAGGAAACACTTATCTTCCCATTGAAACAGATAGGCGACAAATTGCTGGGGTTTAAGGGAAGAATAAGAAATGTGATTTGCACTCCACTAAATGAAAAAAGATATAGCCTATAAAAATTTCTTCGATTGCATCCATTACTTTTTTTCCATGAAAGTATAACTTGTCTGACACCCGGGTGTCAGACAACATTCCTTTTAAACAAAAATAGGAATGGTAATAGGCAAATAAAAAATGGATTACTTATAAAAATTCTTTTGGAAAGCCTCAAACTCATCCTTCCCTCTGATACAACGCTGCCACCATGCGCGCCAAAAGCCTGTACCATAGCCGATAAGCTGTATAAATGCGGCGGCAATGGAATAAACGCCAATAGACAGACTTTTATTCTGAATAGTAGAATCAATGCATACGAGTAATGCATAGAGAATGATAGGCGTGAAACTGAAGAGGCAGAAGGGGGTTCCTAATAATAGAAGCGCCACTCCCAATGTAAATACGGCTGGAAGCAAATGCACCAGTTTCAGAGAATCCGGATATTTCTTATAAAGATTAATACGGGCAATGCCGGAGTTATGCACCTGCTTGAAGAATTTTTTCAAGTCAGTCCGACGTTTATGATATACCCAGGCATCAGGAAAAAGACGACAAGTGTACCCATTCTTAAAGATACGGATACTGAAATCAATATCCTCCCCAAAACGCATCTTTGAAAAACCTCCCAAAGCCTCGTACACTGCCCGGCGAACTCCCATATTAAAACTACGGGGATAGAATTTGTCCATCTTCTTTTTTCCGCCACGGATACCTCCGGTCGTGAAGAAAGAGGTCATGGAATAGTTAATTGCCTTCTGAATATCAGTGAAAGAATCGTGTGCACGGTCGGGGCCACCAAAAGCATCGGCAGGAGAAGTGGTGAGCTCCTTCTCTACCGCATCGAAGTAGCCTTCGGGAAGGATGACATCAGAATCCAATATAATAAGGTATTCGCCTTCGCTACGTTCTGCTCCGTAATTACGGGTTTGTCCCGGACCGGAATTGGGTTTAGAGAAATATTTTATATTCAACCGATCTGCATACCGGTCTACTACTCCTTTACAGGGAATGGAAGAACCATCTTCAACAACAACAACCTCAAAACCCTTAAAGTGTTGTACAGTAAGACTTTGCAATAATTCATCCACTTCATCGGGACGATTATAAACGGGAATTATGACGGAGTAACGCATATCAAAAACGGGATATAACTATTTGATATGCAAAGTAAGACAAAAAAAAGATGGACTCGAAATCGAGTCCATCTTTTTTTTGTATATCAGCAATAAAATTATTACTTATTCAGGATATCCATTGTATCCGATGCGATCAACAGTTCTTCATCTGTTGGGATCACTACTACTTTCACTTTAGAAGCAGGAGTAGAAATGATTGCTTCTTCACCGCGAACCTTAGCATTTACTTCGTTATCAAGTTCGATACCCATGAATTCCATATCCTTACAAACTTCACGACGACATTCCATCTGGTTCTCACCTACACCACCAGTAAACAGGATAATATCCACACCGCCCAATGCAGCAGCATAAGCACCGATATATTTCTTAATACGGTAATAGTACATCTTCTCTGCAAGGATAGCTTTCTCATTGCCAGCCGCACAAGCAGCCAAGAGTTCACGCATATCGCTTGATACACCCGAAATGCCCAGTACACCGCTCTTCTTGTTCAACAGATTGGAAACACCGGTTGTGTTCAAGCCTTCTTTTTCCATGATAAATGTTACTGCACCGGCATCAATATCACCGCTACGAGTACCCATCATCAAGCCTTCCAATGGAGTCAAGCCCATAGTAGTATCCATACATTTACCATCTTTGATAGCAGCGATAGAACCACCGTTACCAATGTGGCAAGTGATAATTTTCTGTCCTACCGGATTTACACCCAAGAATTCACATACACGTTTTGACACATAACGATGAGAAGTTCCGTGGAAGCCATAACGACGTACACCATACTTTTCATACAGTTCGTGAGGAATAGCATACATGTAAGCATAATCCGGCATTGTCTGATGGAAAGCCGTATCGAATACACCTACCTGCGGAATGTTAGGAAGAATAGCAGAAACTGCATTTACCCCTTTCAAGTTAGCAGGATTGTGAAGCGGAGCCAAGTCATTGCAAGCAGCGAAAGCTTCCAGCACTTCCTTGTTCAGCAATACAGATTCGCTGAAACGCTCGCCTCCGTGTACCATACGGTGACCTACTGCATTGATCTCATCCAAAGATTTAATAGCGCCGTATTCAGGATTAATCAGCGTGTTCAGGATAAACTCTACTCCTACTGTATGTTCAGGAATATCTTTCTCCAATATTTTCTTTTCACCATTCGGCAAAGTAAGTTTCAAGAATGATCCTTTCAGACCGATTTTTTCGATACCACCTTGTGCAATCACCTCTTTGGTGGTCATATCGAACAATTTATATTTAATAGATGAACTTCCGCAGTTCAATACCAGAATCTTCATGTCGTTGTCGATTTATACTTAATAGTTTATATCTAATACTTATTTATTCGCTTTTGCTGCAATGGCCTGATTAGCTGTGATAGCAATCATGCGATATACATCTTCGATAGAACAACCACGAGACAAGTCGTTTACCGGACAGGCAATACCCTGAAGAATCGGACCAACAGCGTCAGCATGTCCCAGACGTTGAACTAATTTATAAGAAATATTACCAACTTCCAAACTTGGAACGATCAGCACATTTGCTTCTCCGGCTACTGGAGAACCCGGCGCTTTGCTAGCACCCACTTCCGGTACAAGAGCAGCGTCAGCCTGCATTTCACCATCCAAATCAAGAGTAGGAGCCATCTCTTTTGCAATCTTAGTAGCTTCTACCACTTTATCCACTACTTCGTGTTTAGCGGAACCCTTGGTTGAAAAGCTCAACAGAGCTACTTTCGGATTTTCAATACCGGCAACGGCTTTCGCAGTCTGCGCAGTACAAATAGCAATCTGTGCCAGCTGATTAGCGTCCGGAACCGGAGTTACAGCAACGTCACCCATGACCAAAATGCCATTCTTTCCGTATTCAGGAGCATGAGTCAAAAGCAACATAGCACCAGACACGCAAGTGATTCCCGGCGCAGTCTTGATAATCTGCAAAGCAGGACGCAATACATTACCAGTAGTGTTACGGGCACCAGCCAACTGACCGTCAGCATCACCGCTCTTAATCATTAAACAACCAAAGAATAAAGGATCATTCGTTAACTTGCGGGCTTCTTCGATAGTCATCCCCTTCTTTTTACGAAGTTCACACAACAACTGCGCATATTCTTCGTGTTTCGGAGAAGTTTCAGGATCAATGATAGTAGCTTTACCGATGTTTCCCAATCCCCATTTTGCAGCAAGTTCATTAATTTCTGCCGGTTTACCCAGTAAAATTAGATCGGCTACTTCGTCTGTCAAAATCATATTGGCAGCTTTCAATGTGCGTTCTTCAGTTCCTTCCGGAAGAACAATACGTTGGCGATTTGCTTTCGCACGCGCCACGATTTGGTTGATTAAATTGAGCATAGATATATTGAATATTATTATAAAACGTCCTTACAATTTGTAATTTGCGGTGCAAAAGTACTCAATTTTGCAATATCCACATTACAATTTCGCCTATTTTTCTCTTCCAAGTCTAAAATATTGTAATATTTAACACTGTACTCCTATTTTTCATACCTTTGCAGCGTTTTCAAACAAAATCAATAGGTTATTAGTTATGATACGTCAGTGCGCCATTTTATTTGGCTGTTTGGCTTTGGGTGAATTAATAGTTTATCTTACGGGTATCAAGCTCCCCTCCAGCATCATCGGTATGCTGCTGCTCACCCTCTTTTTAAAATTAGGTTGGATTAAGTTACACTGGGTACAGGGATTGTCCGACTTTCTGGTTGCCAACTTAGGATTCTTTTTCGTTCCGCCCGGTGTGGCTCTTATGCTATACTTTGATGTCATTGCGGCAGAGTTCTGGCCGATAGTGACAGCGACCATTATCAGCACCGCGCTTGTACTTGTCGTTACGGGATGGGTACATCAAATCGTCCGCAAGTTCAGGCTGGCACGTCAGATTAAGCTGGCGCGCAAACTTCACCTGACGGATTTCCATCTGTCGGAGAAACTGCACCTTAAAGATAAAATCAACTTAACGAATAAAGACAAATGAGCTTCTTAGAGAATAATTTCTTCCTGTTGGCTATCACCTTCGGGATTTTCTTCTTTGCCAAATTGCTTCAGAAGAAAACAGGACTGGTATTATTAAATCCTATATTGCTGACCATCGCCCTATTAATCATCTTCCTTAAAATGACAAATATCTCATACGAGACCTATAATAAAGGAGGACATTTGATCGAGTTCTGGCTCCGCCCGGCTGTTGTTGCTTTAGGCGTACCTTTATATCTTCAATTGGAAATGATAAAAAAGCAGTTACTGCCTATCCTTCTGTCTCAACTGGCAGGCTGCATTGTCGGAGTTATTTCAGTAGTGCTGATTGCGAAGTTCATGGGAGCTTCCCAAGAAGTAATCCTGTCTCTGGCTCCCAAATCGGTTACGACTCCGATTGCGATGGAAGTAACCAAAGCCATTGGCGGTATTCCGTCACTGACGGCGGCAGTTGTTGTGGCAGTAGGTTTATTAGGAGCGATCTGTGGTTTTAAGACCATGAAAATCATGCGTGTAGGCAGTCCGATCGCCCAAGGGCTTTCGATGGGGACAGCCGCTCATGCTGTCGGAACTTCCACCGCAATGGATATCAGCAGCAAATATGGAGCATACGCCAGTCTGGGACTGACACTGAATGGAATCTTCACTGCACTGCTCACACCTACGATCCTTCGATTATTAGGTGTCTTGTAAAAACAAAATCTCTTGATTTTCCGTTATATAAAGAGTTAAACGCAAAAAGCAATTTTATGATTCCATTTAAAGATATCACATTAGCAGACAAAGACACAATCACCTCATTCACGATGAAAAGTGATCGCCGCAATTGCGATCTTTCATTCTCCAATCTTTGCAGTTGGAGGTTCTTATATGACACTCAATTCGCAGTGGTCGACAACTTTTTGGTATTCAAGTTCTGGGCGGGAGAACAACTTGCTTATATGATGCCCGTAGGCACAGGAGATTTGAAAGCAGTATTGTGGGAACTGATAGAAGATGCCCGCAAAGAGAACCAGCATTTCTGTATGCTGGGAGTGTGCAGCAATATGCGCGCTGATCTCGAAGCTATCCTTCCGGAACAGTTCACTTTCACAGAAGACCGCGACTATGCGGATTATATTTATTTGAGAAGTGATCTATCTACGCTGAAAGGGAAGAAATTCCAAGCGAAAAGAAATCATATCAACCGGTTCCGCAACACTTATCCGGATTACGAATACACACCGATTACCCCGGACCGTATTCAGGAATGTCTGGATCTGGAAGCAGAGTGGTGTAAAGTGAATAACTGTGACCAACAGGAGGGGACAGGCAACGAACGTCGCGCCCTGATTTATGCTCTCCACAACTTCGAGGCACTCGGACTGACGGGAGGTATCTTGCATGTGAACGGTAAAATTGTCGCATTCACATTCGGTATGCCTATCAATCATGAAACATTCGGCGTACATGTAGAAAAAGCGGATACCAGTATTGAAGGTGCGTATGCCATGATTAATTATGAATTTGCCAACCGGATTCCCGAACAATATATCTATATCAACCGGGAAGAGGATTTAGGTCTCGAAGGTTTGCGCAAAGCCAAATTGTCTTACCAACCGGTGACGATTCTGGAAAAATACATGGCTTGTCTCAAAGAGCATCCCATGAATATGGTTAAATGGTAAACTCTTTATAAATATGATGATAAAGGAGCAAGTAAAAGCATTGTGGAAAGTCTGTTTTGACGATAGTGAAGAATTCGTCGAGATGTACTTCAGACTACGCTATAAGACAGAGGTGAACGTTGCCATCAAAAGTGGTGATGAGGTAATCTCTGCCCTTCAAATGCTTCCTTATCTGATGACTTTTGGTGGAGAGACTGTACAGACCTCCTATATTTCAGGAGCCTGTACGCATCCCGATTTTCGAAGCAAAGGAGTCATGCGCGAGCTTTTATCACAGTCTTTCGCCCGGATGTTACGGAATGGAGTACACTTCAGCACATTAATACCGGCAGAACCCTGGTTGTTTGATTATTATGCCCGTATGGGATATGCTTCGGTATTCAAGTATTCAACTAAAGAGATCGTTTTGCCCGAGTTTATCCCTTCTAAAGAGATAGCGGTCAGTGTTGTTTCAGAATATCAGGAGGAGGTCTATTCCTATTTGAATAAGAAACTTTCCGAACGGGCTTGCTGTATTCAGCACACATCGGAAGACTTTCAGGTTATTATGACCGATCTTGCCATTAGTGGAGGTTATTTATTTGTAGCCAGACAGGAAAACGAAATCAAAGGAATAACCATTATATATAAAGGAGACAAACATATCATTATCAATGAGCTTTGCGCTGAAAATAAAGATGTGGAATATAGCCTGTTGTATGCTATCCGGCAACACACCGGATATAAGTGCATGGTTCAAATCTTGCCTCCCGAAGAGAAACAGCCTCAACATCCGCTAGGCATGGCACGTATCATCAATGCCAAAGAAGTGCTGCAAATCTATGCCGCAGCTTTTCCCGAAGATGAAATGCAGTTGGAATTATCGGATAAACAATTATCTGTCAATAACGGTTATTATTACCTGTGTAAAGGGAAGTGCATGTATAGTACCGAGCGACTGCCCGGTACGCATATACAGATGAATATTAGCGAATTAACCAATAGAATACTTCAGCCGTTAAAGCCATATATGAGCTTGATGCTGAATTAAATTTTAGGCACGGCTTACACGGATTACGCTGTTGACTTATATTAAGGCATGCCTCTAAGAGCTGCGAAACCCGTGTAATCCGTGCCTGTATTTATTTATTCAAATAACGAACCCGTTCGCAGGCTGCCAATAGAAACGCACCTACTCCAAAATTCGAAGTGGAGTTTGCGTCTACCACCTGACCGGGTATCGCTTTCTCACCAATCGGTTGCACATAACCAATCTTGCCATCAGGCTGCAAAGCAACTGTTGAGAGATATTTCCATGCTTTTTCAACCACCGGCTGATATTCTGCAGCATCTAGGAAACCGTTATTGATTCCCCATTGTAAACCATAGGTAAAGAAAGCCGTCCCACTGGTTTCCGGTCCCGGTGCATGCAATGGATCGAGCATACTGCGTGTCCAGTAACCTTCCGGCTGTTGACAAGCAGCAACCGACTTAGCCAGAGTACGGAAACGATCTATATATTCCGGACGATACTTATCTGTTTCAGGAAGTTCTTTCAAGACTTTTGCCAATCCGGCCAATACCCAGCCGTCTCCACGTGCCCAAAAATCCTTTTTGCCGTTCACACTTTTGTGTTTAGGATACACGTATTTTCCATCCCGGTAATAAAGTCCGGCCTCTTCATCATACATAATACTATCAGCATAGGCGAGGTATTCATGCAGTTTCTCCAAATAGAGCGGATTCTTAGTAATGTTATACATCTTTGTCATGACCGGCATGACCATATATAAGCCATCTGCCCACCACCAATAATCATGATTGGGGGTACTCATCTGATATTCCATCACTTCGCGGGCACGGGCTATTTTCTGTGTATCCGGTTCCATATTATAGAGATCGGCATACGTCTGAAAACAAATCTGATAGTCACCGAAAAGCACATAATCATCACTTTCACCGTAACTGTACTTCCAGTTTTCCTTATGATCTGATTTTGCCCCTTTCCATTCATTGTATTCCGCCCAGGCTTTCGAGTATTCCAAGTACTCCGGCTGCTTAGTCAAAAAATAAGCTTCCATATTTCCGGTGTGATAGGCGGCATTATCCCAAAAAGAACGTCCGTGTTCCGGATGATTCGTCTGCCAATAATTATTCACTTTATGAATAGTGTTTATCACTTCTTCAGCAGAAGCATCCTTCTTATCCGTACAACTTGCACAGATTGCACCGCCTAGAAAGAGTGCAGAAAAAAGAGTTACATATAGTTTCTTCATATCTTTATTTATTTGTATCCATATTCGTTTCCAATACATATATCATTTGAGGCTCAATTTCCGCTGTGCGTTCACCGTCTCCCTGACGGGTGTGTTGTACAAAGAGATGCAGTTTCCGCTGCTTTTTCCAAAGTTCCGTATCATGAGAGGGTTCCCAGGCATCCACCGAAAAATCCGTCAGATCCGTTATCGTCCACTTACTCGTACCCACATCAGTCGCATGTGCCATCGACACACGGCTTCCCCGTTCTTCGTCACGGAAAATATAAAAGACTTCTCCACCTTCTACCACAATACGCGGACGGGCAATAGGGATCATTTTCGTACCTCCACCCTTCAAGGTAAAAGGTGTCTGGCGATCGGTTATCTGCCGTTGATGCCACATCTTCCCGTCATTCCAGACGATGCGGTATTGAGGAACATCACTGTCGGATTCCCGCCAATAAGTAGCTATATACGGATTTCCTCCTGCATCAGCACTCATGCTCGTCTGATTAATCAACTCACAGTTTTGAGGTAAACGACAGGCATACTCCGCATTGGACAATTTGATCGGGAGTTCATATCGTTCTCCACTCGTCTTATACCAAGTTACCCCATTATCAAAAGAACGGGCATAACAAATATCATGGTTTGTTTCCACATGCCAGGTCTCGCGCCATACCCATGAAAGATGAATCGTCCCTTTCTCATCAACATATAACTGCCAATAGGCATTCCGTTTATTTTCTCCGTCGATCAGTATATCCTGCACACGAGTCCATTTGTGTTCTTTCAGCGAATAACGGTTCATTACCAGATTTCCACGACCCGAAGAACCGGAGCGGTAAACAAACAATAAATCTCCTCCGGATAAAGGATAGAACTCCGGATAGGTGACATTTCCTTCGTCAACTCCGGTCATGGGCATTTTATCCCCCAGTTCCAAAGAACCGGGAGCAATGCTCCGGCAGTAATTCAATGGATGTCCGTGATGGTCAAAAGATACGTGCATGTATCCTTCTCCATCTATCATCATACTAATTATATTATGAGCATCCTTCACATTTCCCTGATATTGGGTGCGATGTAATGTCCATTGTTCCGAATCCAGTTTCCGCTTTCCAAGTACCAGATAGCCATCGTTATCGTAATAACTGATATATTGTTCATCACCGTGTGTAACCAGCGAATTATTCCGAAAGACCGTCGTATTGACCGAAGTACAGCTATACCCCTTTCCCACTTCAACCAAATGCTGGGAACAGGCAATAACGGGAACGAGCATTATTCCGCAAAGTAGTAGCAGTATCCGTTTCATATTTATTTTTTATTTGTCAAAGATAGAAAGGTTCCATTTTTCATGCCAAGGGATAGTTATTTTCCCATCTTTTACCAACACAGGCAGCCATACATAACGGGAATCTTCCAAATCCTTCTTCTTCCAACGGTCGAACATGGCAATATATGCATTCTTCTTTCCGACAACAGGCTGGACATAAGTACTCTGGGCATAAAACGTTTTATCCGCATCCGGTCCCGTACAAGGATTTCCGATTGTCTTCCATGTTCCCATAATAGAATCGGCTACTGCGATCTCGGCTATATTAGGATCCCAGCCAGTACAACCGGAACTTAACATATAATATTTACCATTATATTTAAATACTGCCGGAGCCTCTCTCGATTCTTTTACGAAATTGCGTGTAAAACGTCCGCTCGGTTTCAGATAATCATCAGTCAGAAGGCTGATATACATCGTTTCATTATTTTCTGAAGAATAAAACTGATAAGCACGTCCATCATCATCCACAAAAACAGTCTGATCGCGGCTCATCGCATTGTTCGGACGAAAACTTCCCTGATAAACGAACGGACCGACAGGAGAATCGGAAACTGCCACTCCGGCACAAGCCTTACTGTAATCAGCACTTTCCACATGGGCCCACATTACAAATTTGCCCGTTTTCTTATTATAAACCACTTTCGGACGTTCCAATACTTTGGAGGGATGCAGGTCATGATTCGGATCGTCTTTAACTGCCGGAAGTACAATACCCTCAAATTTCCAATTCAGCAAGTCTTTAGAAGAGTAACAACCTACTCCGGTCACATCCGTACGATAACACTCCCACGTAGCCCAGTCAGGCAAAATGGTTTTCCCTTTCTTGTATTCGCCATACCAATAGTAAGTGCCGTTATGATATAAAAGTCCACCACCATGGGCATTGATCGGATTCCCGTCCGTATCTTTCCAAACTTCACCGGGGATAAACTCCGTATACTTCTGTGCATGCACTGATACAGGCAGTAATGATATACAAACCACCCCTAATAATATAAACTTAATTATTCCACAATGTCTATTCATATTCATGATATTAAATAAGATTTCTTGTCTACAAAGATAGATGATACATAAAATATAAAGGTCTACTTATATGTCAAAAAAGGGCTAAAAACAATCATTCTCTATTAAATGTATGATATTATGGAGAATTTGTACTTCGAACTTAGTCCTCATTTATTATATAATACGATATAAACGAGGATTCCACTTATTAGCCCACTCCATAAAAGAGTTCGCTCGCTTTCAATCAAAGTCAATTCTCTGATCGAGCAAGTCATTTATATATACACATAAAACACCTTTCTTATATTCCATCCTCAAACGAACCTCCCCATATTTCTGCGGAGTATACCACTTGCCACCGGTTCCACGAGCCTGTGTTTTCCAACAATCCGATGTTCCCAATACATTTGTGCTGGTATATACCTTCCCTTTATATCTGATTTCAGGTTTCATCGTTTCTCCGTTTAGATAATATTCCAGATCACCGAGTTGCAACAAGCAACCTTGATAATTATCTGCGCCAAGAGTAATCGTCTGTTCCAGCACAAAAGGTTTTTCAGGATCAAATCGTATTTCTTTGCCGGATGCCGCTATCATCTTCTTCTTTTTTCTATCGGGGAATCCTTTGAAGTCGCAGGCTATTCCTGTAGAATAGCCTTGTGGATGTTGTAAACTGACAATCCAATCATAATAGTTGCCATACATCCAAGTCAGCCGCAATGGGGTACCCTCTGAAGCCGGTATCATATAAGGACGGACATTATTCAGTTGCGAGTCTTTTGTGACTGCCTCCTTAGAAATAACCTCTCCATCTTCACTCATGATAAATCTTACAATCTCATACACCTTACCATATTTTCCCTCTACCGGTAATGAGCAATATACCTCATTAACATTCGACGGATCGATAGCCATACCGGCACTATAACACTTTTCTAAATTCGGCGTCTGATGAAAATGTCCACCGGCATTAATAAGAAAAGTCTTTTTCCACTCGTGTCCGTTCCATTTTGCATAGTAATAATCATGAGATTCTTTATTATCGCTGATACGTACCATTGCTATCACCGGATTTCCGTTCCTGTCCGAAGCTATTTGCCATACCCAGTCACGTTCAGAAGGATTATCCACTACCGTAGACGGGTATTGTTTCGCATAATCACCTGTCTTGTTCACCTTAAATGTGCCGTCGGCAATAGTAGAAAGTACGGTTCCCCTGACATCAGTCAACTGCAATGTTTTGATATCGATATAATTAAAATAAAGGAAGTTGGGAAGTTCATTATCCGGATGTCCCGTGGTGTAAGTCAAATAAATCTTATCTTTCCCGTTAGACATGTATTTCGCATACGGACGGGCGCCGGTAGATTGTACGATTTGATACGGTCCCCATACTACATCCACCTCATCTTTGTCGTCCGGTAATGAAAGCTTGGCAATAGTCGGATGCCAACCGATTCCACGCCAGCATAAATAAATATGTTCAGGATCATCCGACAGAATAAACGGAGAAGGATAAGTCGTATTATTTTTTGTTTCAATCCTCTTTTCTTCACCTAAAGTAGTAATATCCCCCGGTATTCGGGAGACTCTGTAATAAAAACAAGGTTCATCCGTATGTCTTGAATAGAAAATCATGATTCTTTCATCGGGCAATACAAGAAAAGTGGGATTGTTATGATCGTCCGGCTGAAAATACGAACGGATCAATACTTCTTCCTGTTCCTTCTTTTGAAAGTCATACTGCATCGCCTTTATATTACCATGAATATCGATGTAACCGATATATGTCTTATTTATAGTTCCCTCCTTGTTTTCATAATGCAAGGCTCTCGGATCGGCAAACCAACACCAAGCTCCTTCAGCTGCAACTTGATACCCACCGCCAGTAGGATTATTTTCTGCATTTTGGGCATTCAAATGAAAGCTACACAGATATAAAACGACAAAAATCCAAACAATCTTCTCTTTCATGATAGCAATATGTTTCTTAATTAAATATCAGTTACTTGAATGGGATTCATTACTCAAACGAAATAGTTTTTATTTCACCGTTTGATAAACAAACCGTCACCTGTTTCTTATCCTCTGACACATGGACAGATTTCACCGGTGTCAGCTCTTTTGAAGTAAAACCTCTTTTCTCATTCTTCTTCCATAATTGAAGTGTCACATATATTTTTTCACCGGATAACTGATCGGAAACCATATTTAATGCACATTTCTCACTTACAGGATGCACTCCCTCCGGATATACCGTATATGTTTTCTCCCAACCTGTCAATGGTATCATTGCCAATTCATATTTTCCGTTAGAGAGTACCGGAATATTCTGTTTACCCACCTTACAACCTGTTTCCTTTATATCGGAATCCAGACGAGGCAGGGAATAATGTCCCAAACAAATCTCCGCCGGTTCTGAAACAGTCACCTTATCTACCCGCAGAATTCCATCCGGCAGAGGAATATCCGCCAACTGATACTTCACAGTGCTATCCGTTTCGAGCACAGCGTCACGACGATAAATTCCATTTTCGAAACTTTTGAACGTATACAACCGCAACACTTCCCATTCCCCTTTTTTATTCCTTGTTCCATAATTCATGGAAATCTCCCCATTCTTCCCATCTGCCATCCAGGGGAACTCTGTATGGTAAGCCAGTTTATTATAATTTTCGGTACTCCGGATTTTGCCACAGTCTCATGACACCATGAACGCATTTCAGATCCGCCACAATTCGGGTAATTGGTTATCAATAGATTAGTTCCCTGCTGGAACTTATTATACACTTCCCCTTTTTTCAGTTCTTTCTCCCAAGGACCGTTATTTTCTGTAGCCGACCAATAGTTAGAGTTTTCCGGCAACAACAAACTAAGAAAAGCTTTTCCGCACCAATAAACACTACCCCGGCAACTATAAATCTGAACAGCAGGAGCAAAAGGTCCGTAGAAACCCATTGTCGGAACACCATCTTCCAGAAATTCCGGACGTTCTAAAAATTGCAACAACGTAGAAGAAGCTATCCTTCTCATCCATCCATAATTCACATTACCACTTTTGTCATATTCATACAAAGACAAAGGAGCAGTAACGGCAAAACGATAACAAATACTCCGTCCCCACATATTCATCCTGCCATCACGGCTGAACAGAAATGGATAATTATCAACCATGTCATGCTGATTTTCCATAAACTGCCTTGCATATTGAGGGTATTGTTTCTTCCCGAACATTTCCGCCCAAATAGGTCCGTAAGTCTGATAAGCCCACGCACTATAATAGTCATAAGCCGGAGCGTCATTGTACCAGCCTTCGCCCCGATAGCGTGCGAGAAGTTTTTGCAGGTTCGACTCCAGATAGCTTTCATTCACGGCATATCCCTGATCTTTCAGAAAACTCAAGATAAAGACATTGAAAAACATCCAGTTGGAACCAATAGTCGGTCCCTCTCCATAACTCAACATGGTAGCAGCCAGTGAATCTTTCTGTTTCTTAGTGAGAGGATTCCATAACACTTCCTGTGCAGCTTTCATCGAGATTGCCAAAGAGCCCAGTTCCAACAATGTCTGACTGGGACCTCCCGTACGATGCGGAATATAGCTCCTACTTTCAGGGTTAGAGATATTTATCAGTTGATAACGATAATAGTCTGCCACTTTTATCCCGTTCATCTCCAGTTCTGGATTATCTTTCAAAAGAGGAGCAGCTACAAATAGAGTCCGTGCCAGACCTTCCAGCTTTGCTACCGGAATTTCTCCCGTATTTCTCGGATATGTTTTATCCAGCTGTTTCGGAAAATACATTTGATCGTCTAATGTATGTATATAGTTAAATGCACCTTTTAATAAATACTCGCCTGCCTGTATCCAGTGCTGACGAGTCATTCCCGTATAAGGGCTTTTCTGATAATCCGGCTGCCGGACGGTGAATATGTTTTCCTGCGCAAAGACCACAGAGAGTTTTAATGATAAAATAGCAAACAATAAAAATAATGCAAATCTTGCTTTCATGGTAATGATATGTTTATAATGTCAGATTCATCGCAAAAGTAAAGCTTTATATACAAACATTCGTCTGAATATCATTCATAAAAGCCCAAAATTAAGTCAAAATGCCACTTTTTATCAGCTGAATGATAAATAACTGCCTTTAACAGATAGAAAAGTCGTGCTTCATAAGCCGACTTTTTTTATCTTTGTAATCTTGAAACATAGCCATGACTACCAATAGTTTGAGAAACATACGGATTCTGCTCTGCTTATTTTTCTGTTTCAGGATGACACCGTTCATATATGCCGGTGAATTCCTGTTCACCACCATCAATGCGTCGCAAGGATTGAGTGATAACCAAATACGTTATATCCTCCAGTTGCCCGACGGAAGAATGGTATTCACCACCAGCGGTAATGTAAATCTATACGACGGTGTACATTTCAGCTATCTTCACCGCACCACGGAATACGTATATCCATTAAACCAATATAACGGGCATTACCGCATTTACCAGAGTGGGGATTCTCTGTTATGGATTAAAGATACTCACAAACTGATGTGCATTGACCTGTACAGAGAGGAATACATTCCTGATTTAGATGCTTACTTTAAGAACAGAGAGATACAAGCCCCCGTAGAAGACCTTTTTGTAGACGATTCAGGACACATCTGGCTACTCATAGCTAACGAATTACTGGAATTAAACAACAAGACCCGTATAACCTTGCCCGGCAAGTATTCCGGAAAATTGCAGGACCTGAATGCCGACAGTACCTCCCTATATTTATTCTATGACACAGGCGAAGTGTCCTGTTACCACATAGCCGACCAAAAAACCGTATACAACATAGCCGCTTATCCTGCATCCGAACAGGCTGAATATCAAAATACTTCTCTCGTCGTCAAAAGTGCAGACGGCTTCTATCAACTACGCAACGGGCGTAAAGGCGGTTTATTCTATTTCAATAGCCACAAGCGCACATGGAAAAAACTCTTCGAACAGAACTATACTCTCAACACCCTTATCATTACCCCTAATGGTGAGAAAGCCTATATCAGTTGCGTTCACGGGTTTTGGATGATTGACCTCCACACAGGAACACAAAAATACATCCCCCTATTGGAAACCGGAAACGGACAGATTGTCTCTACCGAAATCAGCACTATCTTTCAAGACCGACAAGGAGGGTTATGGCTCGGAACTTTCAATCGGGGATTATTATATCATCACCCGTCCATGCATAAACTGACTCATATAGGTCGCAATGCATTTCCCGTCTCCCCGGAAGAAGAAATCAATATTGAATCTTTCGCCGAAGATAAAGATGGAAATATCTATCTGAAAGCTCATTCCCGAATTTATCGACTGACAGCTAATGAACAAAAATCCTATGTATTAAAGTCAGCAGCTATCCCGTCTGTCTCTCCTGAAATACTGAATCGGTTGAACCCCAACAAGAACCATCATTTCAGAAATAAAGTATACAATACATTATATACCGACACACGCGGATGGACATGGGCAGGAACTCCTGACGGACTGGAACTTTTTACCAGCGAAAACGACTCTGCCCCACGTATCTTCTATCGTGAAAACGGATTGAGCAATAACTTTATCCAGGGCATTATTGAGGACAAATATCGAGACATCTGGGTAACGACCAGTAACGGTGTCACACGCATCCACATAAATCCGGAGAATAAGAACATCAGTTTCACCCGGTTCAATCAGTTGGACGGTGCTTTGGACGGCGAATACATAAAAGATGCCGTATTCAGTTCTTCCGACGGCACTCTCTATTTGGGTGGTATTGATGGCTTTAGCATATTCCATCCCGACAAGGACTCCATTCATCCGATGCTTCCTGATCCGCCGGTTTTCACAGCCTTACGCTTGTATGGAGAGAAAGTGAATACAGGAAAAGAATATGGCAACCGCATCATCCTGTCCAAGGCTGCTCCTTATACAACCGAAATCGAACTGGACTATAACCAAAACTTCCTGACTTTCGAATTTTCGGCATTGAATTATATCAATCATGAACGCACATACTACCGTTATCAACTGGAAGGTATCGACCCGCAATGGATGAGTACATTTGCAGGAAGACAGGGAAATGCGACCGTGGGGAAAGGTCTTCTTCAAGCTGTTTACACCAATTTACCACCGGGAGATTATACATTCAAAGTCATGGCTTCGGACAATCCTCTTCAGTGGAACGGCAAAGTGACAGCAATAAAATTAACCATCCATGCACCGTGGTGGAAAACAACCACGGCTTATATCCTGTATGCAGTCATTTTATTACTGATTGCTTTCACCGGTATCCGGTTGTATATCTATTGGAGCAGAAAGGAAATGGAACGCAAGCATAAAGAAGAGATTCTATTACTCCGTATCCGCAACCTGATCGAACAAAATAATTCTCTAACCTGTGGCATAGAAGAAACGTCTCCCGACCATCAGCAACAGGATACGGAAGAATCTGCATTTCTGGCACAAGCCATCAAACTGGTGGAACAGAATCTGCACGTCAATGGCTATTCGGTGGAGCAACTAAGCCGCGACCTCTGTATGGAGCGAACGGGATTATACCGCAAACTGGTGACTATGCTCGATCAGTCTCCCAGCCTCTTTATCCGTAACATTCGCCTGCAACGGGCAGCACAACTGATAACAGAGGGCAAGCTAAGCATTACGGAAATTGCGGAACACACAGGTTTTAGCAGTTCCAGTTATTTAAGCAAATGTTTTCAGGAAATGTATGGATGCCGCCCGTCAGAATATGCCGAAAAAGTGAAAAAATCAACGTGATTACTGTTTGTTTCAACCTGATTGTTGTCTGTTTTACTTGCCTCTGCCCTACTTTTGCTGCATCATAAAGCACTTAAAACCATGAAAATGAATCTTATTAGAAAAGCCGGTTTCTTGCTTGTATGTGCAACAATGGTTGCAGCAGGCAATGGTACAGCACAAAATGTACAGCGTACCTCACAAGGCATCAAGTGTGCCACACAGGGGATGGATGTCAACGTAGAGTTTTATTCACCCACCATTGTCAGGGTTTATAAGACGCCCAGTCAGAAATCTTGCAATAAAGAAAGTCTGGTCATTGTCAAAACGCCCGAGTCGACTCCTGTTTCTTTCGGTGAAAAGGGGAAAAATGTGACATTAAGCAGCCGTCTTATCCAAGTGGAAGTGAACCCGGAGACTGGTGGTATCCATTTTTTCGATTCGTCCGGCCAACGTCTGTTGACGGACAAGGATTACGGAACACAATTCACTCCTTTCAATGATGCAGGTGTTCCGTCTTTCAATGTCCGCCAGGCTTTTTTGCTGGATAAAGACGAAGTAATCTACGGTTTGGGACAGCAGCAGACGGGTAAAGTGAACCAACGCAATCAGAAACTGTTTCTCCGCAATCAAAATATGAGTATCTGCATTCCATTCATTCATTCCGTCAAGGGATATGCCCTTTATTGGGATAATTACTCTCCTACTACTTTCCTCGACAATCCGCAAGAGATGTCGTTCGACTCGGAAGTAGGCGATTGCGCTGATTATTATTTCATTTACGGCGGCAATGCGGACGGTGTAATAGCCGGAGTGCGCGAGCTGACCGGTCAGGCCCCGCTCTATCCGCTCTGGACACTGGGATTCTGGCAATGCCGCGAACGCTATAAAAGTCCGGACGAACTCTGCGAAGTAGTAGACAAGTACCGTGAACTGAAAGTACCACTGGACGGTATCATCCAGGACTGGCAATACTGGGGATGCAATGAAAACTGGAACTCGATGAAATTCCAAAACCCACGCTATATCAACAAAATGGGTGATCCGGAATACATGAAATTCCTCCCGAACGGAGAAGACAGAAATGCTAATTATGGAACGCCACGCATCAAAAGTCCGAAAGAAATGATCGACTATGTACATAAACAGAATGCACATATCATGATTTCAGTATGGGCCTCGTTCGGTCCGTGGACAGAGATGTACCAGAAAATGGATAGCCTGAAAGCATTGCTTCACTTCGAGACATGGCCTCCCAAAGCCGGAGTAAAACCTTACGACCCGTTCAATCCGACAGCACGCGATATGTATTGGGCAGAAATGAAAAAGAATATCTTCGATCTCGGAATGGATGGCTGGTGGCTCGACTCTACCGAGCCGGATCATCTGGAAATCAAGGACAAAGATTTCGATACCCCCACTTATCTGGGTTCATTCCGCAGAGTGCACAACGCTTTTCCTTTGATGTCCAACAAGGGTGTATACGGACATCAACGTGCCACCACTTCCGACAAGCGGGTATTCCTGCTCACACGTTCGTCTTTCCTAGGACAGCAACGTTATGCGTCACATTCATGGAGCGGCGATGTAGTCTCCACCTGGGAAGTGATGAAGAAACAACTGGCGGCAGGACTAAATTACTCACTATGCGGCATACCATACTGGAATACCGACCTAGGCGGATTCTTCGCACGGAAATACAACAATAATGTACACAATATCGCTTATCATGAATTGCACGTGCGCTGGTATCAGTGGGGAGCATTCCAGCCGATCATGCGTTCACACAATTCCAGTCCGGTAGCTGTGGAAATATACCAGTTCGGCAAGAAAGGAGACTGGGCGTATGACGCACTCGAAAAATATACTCACCTGCGCTATCGCCTTTTGCCCTATCTCTACAGCACTTCATGGGAAGTTACCAACAAAGCGGGCAGCATCATCCGACCACTCATGATGGATTTTCCTAAAGATAAGAAAGTACTCGAGATGGATACAGAGTATATGTTTGGCCGTAATTTCCTTGTCCGCCCCGTAACTGATTCGCTTTATACATGGCAGGACGACAAACAGAACGGCTATCAGAAGAATATGAATAAGATAGGAAAGACAGATGTTTATCTACCCGCAGGTGCCCAATGGATTGATTTCTGGACCGGGAAAAGCCTGAAAGGCGGACAAACCATCCAGCGTGAAGTGCCTATCGACATCATGCCTGTCTATGTCCGTGCTGGTTCTATCCTACCCTGGGGACCGGCTGTACAATATTCCACCGAAAAGAAATGGGATAATCTGACACTTCGCATTTATCCGGGCGCCGACGCTGAATTTACTCTTTACGAAGATGAGTTCGACAACTACAATTACGAAAAGGGAGCATACACTACCATTGCCATGAAATGGAATGATAAAGACCGTACCCTGACGATTAACGACCGGCAAGGTAACTACAAAGGAATGCTGAAAAATCGTAAATTCAACATTATCATTGTAGAACCGGGAAAAGGTTGTGGTGACGGTGATGCTACGACATTCGATCAATCTGTTTCTTATAGGGGAAAGAGAGTAGACTTAAAATTATAAAGTTTCAACTTTATTCCCACCATCTCACACTGGGGAAATAAACAGTAACCAATCGGTAAATTTCCCTCTAACACCTGTTTTTCAATTTTACAAGTACAGCCTTCACCCTTCACAATGCCCTATTCATCGGCATTAGCGGGTGAAGGCTGCTCTTTCATCCGCCTTTCACCCTCCGTTTTCTTAACCCTGTATAATTCTTCTCCACCTGTTACTTCTAAAAACATATCTAACCTGTTTCCCACTCATTACTAACCAACTTCTTTTTCATTAATAACAAACTTTCTTTTGATTACTGGTAAACTTCTTATTACCAGTATGTAAACTTGTTTTTCATTAAATGCAATCTATAATTGCAAGTTGCGTTTATAAAAACAAAAGCTTTGATTATATAAATGCAAGTTTCATTTATATAATCAAAGCTTGCATTTATAGTTTTCTTATGATGCAAAGAAAGTTTGGTTCCTATACAAAGGAAGTTTATCCCTTATAGAAAAGAAGTTTTCCTATAATAGTCTGGAAGCTATCTGCTAACACTTCTTCTGCCAACTATAGATAAAAGATTTAGCAGACTAGACAATCTGTGAAAACCAGGGTAGAAAGGTGAAAGGAAAGTGAAAGCCTGCCCTTCACCCGCTAATGCCGATGAATAGGGCATTGTGAAAGGTGAAGGGTATTTTCTTGAATTTCCATAAGATCCCGCAACGATTCAAAACGAAACTTTCCGGGAACTATCGTTTCAAATAAGTCTTCTAAAACGAATGTACTCTTCCTTCAACAATGGCAAATCTATACAGAGAGAAATTATCAATCAGCCATTATCTTCACATCAGGCGACGGAACACGGAACCAATACTCCACCCATCGTTTTTCTTTATCGGGCATTGAGAACGATAACTTAATCAGATTGTCGTGGAGACGTTCAACACTAATTTCATTCTCTGTTCCCGGAACGAAAACAGGATCGGACGATTTTCCCAATATCTCGACATACACGCTGTCTGAAGGCAAACGATACTCTCCCTGGGAAAATATAATGGCATTCGATTTCGCATCCCTGCCACGTGTCATGATGTTTATAAATGTTTTATCGGCAGAAATTACTTTTAAGACCGGTAATAATGCAATCCGAAAATCATGTGCACCGGGCTGCACAAGACAGCTTTGCCATACTCCCTCCAGACTCTTATTAGTGACTTCCTGACCGCTAGGGACAGTAAGTTCAGGAATATTCATATTCGGAGTATTGCCATTTTGCTTTTTCGACAGGCTGAACATTACAGGAATAGTGAAACGCACTTTGACAGCCTTGCCATCCGCCATTCCGGGTGACCATTTAGGCATTGTTTTCACCACGCGCAAAGCCTCTTCATCCAACAGGGGATCAACTCCTCTCACTACCTTTCCCTGTCCCGGTGTTCCATCTTCCATCACTACGAACTGGATAATCACCCGACCGGAAACTCCTTTCTTCTGGGCTTCGACAGGGTATTTTACGTTAGTTGCCAAGTATTTCATCATGGCTTGCATGCCTCCCGGAAACTTCGGCATCTCATCGGGAATTAAATAAACTCCCTCACTATCTATTCTGGGGACTGACTCTTTCTGTGCAAACAATGGCAAACACAGAAACAACGCAATGAAAAGACTTACTAGTTTGGTATGCATGGTTTTCCATTTTAAGGTTGAACAATAAACGAAGATAACATCTTTACGCTAAAAGACCAACAAAAAAATCGTTTATTTTCCTCATACACAGCAGTTATTTATTGCACAATAAATACTGTTGCCACCAAGCCACAAGTAAATAACAAATAAAAATGTGAGTTCGGGATAAGGGTATTTATCCCGAACTCACATCCAAAAGAAATATCATCTAGTTGTTCACCAATACAACACCTCCCTGTGGAAGGATTTCCAGTTGCACTTTTCCGCTTTCTTTTACTTTCAACGTCACAAGTTGAGGTTCTCCTTTTTTATCATCCTTATACAGAGAAACGGTTTTTCCGGCAAACATATCTAAATCCAGTTTCAACTTTACGATTTCTTTCCCGGCATTCACAGCAGCCAGATACCAGGTGTCACCGTGGCGACGTGCCAAGACTACATATTTTCCCGGATATCCGTCAATGAAACGTGTTTCATCCCACGTGGTAGGAACCGTTTTCATATAGTCCACACAAACAGGGGAAACATCTTTCAGGTTGTTGGGAGCAAGCGCAAAATTCTGTACCGGATTCTGGAATAATACGGTAGTGGCTAATTGAAATATATCAGTAGTACGGCGGGTAGTTCCTCCGTCATTGTTGCGATTCAGCCGTTTGTTCAGGAAACAACCACCGAATTCCATGCAACCCACCGCGTTGCGGATAAACGGATGCAGACAGGCATTGAAAGCCTCTTCATCACAGAAGTGCTGGCCGAAAACCATATTTTCGGAGGCCAGTACAGCCTCGCTGCCTACATAGTTCGGGTACATACGTTCCCATCCGCGAGGGATGGTGCAACCGTGGAAGATTACCATCAGACCGTGGTCGTCAGCATCACTCAAAATATCTTCATACAGGCGCATCGTTTCCTGCTTGTCGCCACCAAAGAAATCAACTTTGATTCCTTTCACTCCAAGACTTTGCAACCATTTCATTTCACGTTTGCGGATAATAGCATTGTCCATGTGATTCACCGGCCCCTGCTCAATATCATTCCAATAGCCGGAAGAGCTATACCATAAGAAGAGTTCAACTCCTTTGCTTCGTGCGTATTCTATCAAAGATTTCATGCGGTCACGGCCGATGTTCGTATCCCACCAGTTATCGATCAAGGCATACTCATACCCCATTGCAGCTGCAAAATCAATATAGCGCACCTGATCGTCATAGTTAATACTACCATCCTGCCAGAGAATCCAGCTCCATGTGCCGCGTCCGAAACGGTAGTCATGCTTCGTTTCATAAAGAGGACGTACGACATCCCAGATAACGGTTGTTTCCACAATCGGTTTCAAGGTTTCGCCAACAGTTATGGTACGCCAGGGAGTAGCACCGGGAAGGGCAAACGCCGGAGCAGAAGTTCCGTTACCGTTATTTTCTGCTGCCATCGGGAAAGCAACCGTATACAGATTACCTTCGCTTACATCGCTCAAACGAGAACCGCAATAACGACTGTCTACACCTGTTTCGCTGACTAATACCCAACCATCGTCACCGATACGGAACAGACAAGGGAACGTGTAGCCATGCCCGTACTGCGAACGGTCACTCATGGGAGCATCTGCCTTATACTCTTCCTCATAACTGGGTTTGGTACGCTTCCAACCTATCATGGCATCGCTTTGCGGACATAAGAAAGTAGTTGTTTGTTGCGGAAAGCGAAAGCCGGTTTCTTCGGCAGTTACCGTTACACTTCCTTTTCCATCCTGACGCGGAAGAGTATAGCGAAAAGCTACATCGTGATTGCTGACACGAAAGACTACATCTATTTTCTGCCCTTTCGAATTCTCAAAATTACAAATCAGTTCGTTTGCCTGATAATGCACTTTGGAGGTTTTAATACGATCCTGATGATAGACAGTGTCAATCGGAGTAACAGCGTGTCCTGTCAGTTTCATTCCTTTTACAAAGTCACCGATATTCGTATTCATACCCAAAGGAGATTTCTCCAACATTGTCTTTCCATTGTAGGTAATCGAATAACTTGGCTTTTCGGCTGGAGAAGCAGATACAACCAATTGCAGTTTTTCATCCGGCCCTTTCACTACCACTTCCTGTGCTATCAGAGAAGTCAGACAGCAACTAGCCAGCAGGGTACTTATTATCTTCTTCATATTATTTATGTCGTTATTATCTTCACTTTTTTCTGTTATTTCTCATTTGCCTTCTTTATGCGGATCACCGTAAAAGAATAGGCAGGTAATTGATAGTCAAACTTTTCTGCTACTTCCATTGTGTCTTCAACAGGTAGCGGGGTATCGGTCGGTTTGCCGGTCAGTACGGTTCTTTTTGCAGAAGACTGTATAGCACCGATTCCGGAAAGGTCGACATTCGTATTCACCTCTACGGGAAGTAAATTGACCAGCTTCACAATCACGTCGCCACTTGCCGAGTCACGGACAATAGAAGCGGCAATGCGTTTCCGCACTTGATCGTCTCTATTATCAAGAGTGATCTTTGACGGCAAATATTCGTTTCCGGCATTCTGTCCGTAGAGTTTCTGAACATAGTAGCCGGTGGTAGGTTTCACTTCCCGGTTATTGAAGTAAATCAAATCCGGATTCCACTGGGTATGTCCTTCTTTTGCGAGAAGAGGGGCATAGGAAGTCATGTGTACAACATCTCCATTACGTTCCAAGGCAGCAAGATAAAGAGCTTCTGTCAGTGCTGTTTCGATATTCGCCTTTCGTCCCGGTATGTGAGTTGCATATTCGCCCAAGTATACTTTTGTCTTTTTCGAACGATCGTATTTGTCGTAGAAATCCTGGTTGTTCAGGAACCATCCCGGAGTCTGGTAATAATGTTCGTCGACCATCGGAATACCCAGTTTGTCCGCCAGCTTCCATCCTTCCACGTAGTCTGTACCCTCATTGAACGGTCCCACTGTACCGACAACAATCATTTCAGGATATTTTTCTTTGATGGCATTGAAGATCATTGTGAAGCGTTCTTCGAAGATATCAGTGATAAGATCTTCATTTCCGATACCGATGTATTTCAGATTGAAAGGTTTCGGATGCCCGGCTTCGGCACGTACCTTTCCCCATTTGGTCTTCTTAGCGTCACCGTTTGCCCATTCTATCAGATCAAGAATATCCTGAATATAAGCTCCCATTTCGCTCATCGGGATACCACCTTGTTGTCCTCCTCTCAAGTCGCCGTGACAGGCAGAGTTCTGGCAAGGAACACCGGCCGCCAGCACTGGAAGCGGTTCCGCACCAATATCTTCGCAAAACTGGAAATATTCAAAATAACCCAATCCCATGCTTTGATGGTATCCCCAAAGGTTACGCTGTGCTTTTCTTGCTTCCAACGGACCTACTGTATTTTTCCATTGATAAATGTTTTTCAAGCCATCACCATGAGCCACACAGCCACCGGGGAAACGGATGAAACGGGGATGAATATCAGCCAACACTTGAGCCAGATCTTTGCGAAGCCCGTTCTTACGTCCTTTAAATGTATTCTGCGGGAATAGGGAAATCATGTCCAGATTCAATTCACCAACAGATTGAGGGATGATTTCGAGATGAGTGTCCGCAGTAGCTTTAGCAGTTATCACCGCTTTATATGTTTTCCATTGACGGGAAGACACTGTTAGAGAAGTTTCTCCACACACATTTCCTTTTCCATCTACCAGACGAACCTGCAATTTATTTGATTTACCCTGCGGAACCCGGGCGAAGATGGAAAAATCATATTTCTCTCCGGTGTTCAGTGCGATTCCATCAAAACCTGTATTTTCTAATGCAGCTCCCGGTTGTTCTACATTCAGCACGGCATAATGTGGGTTATTGATATGAATAGGGTCGGTAGTATCAATAGTGAAAGTCGTTTTCTCTCCTTTCAGTGCCCAGGAATGAGTGCTGTTCCAGTTCTTATCTCCTTCCCTGTCCGAAGGGTCGTACTCGAAGTCGCGGTTTTGGATAAGTTCTGCATAGAGTCCTCCGTCTGCCGAATAATTGATGTCTTCAAAAAAAGCGCCCAGCAATACATCACTAATGGCTTTTGCGCCTTCCGGTTGTACAGTGACCGTTGCTTTTACAGGCTTCAAACCGGCAAAACGTTCTCCATCCTGTATCGGACGTTCTCCATGTAATGAGTTCCGATATTGATTCCAGCCATAATTTTTATCCAATCCATCCACCAAGGTCCAAACTACCCGGTTGATATTTCCTTTCTGCTCTTCTCCGGCAACAATAGCTTTCACTCTCACTCCGTCAAAATCCGGCGTAGTACGGGGATATTTCTGACTGGTCCAGTTGATTAAATCCTTGGAAGTAGCCTGGCCGTATCCATCATGGTCATTCAGTTTCCAGGTACAAATCCATTCGCCATCGGACGATTGTTTCAAATAAGGATCGAGCATTTTCTTCTGTGATCCCCAGCGGCTATAATCGCACCGGAGATATCCGTAGTTCCGGCCAATTTCAAACCAGTTTTCTTTATCTGTACTCCAGGCAAAACGGAGTCCGCTGCGTCCGTCGTCTCCGGAAGTTGCAAAAGAAAACAGATAAACCGAATCGGGTGTACTCGTCATTTCTTTGATTGCAGCTAAAGTGAGCTGCTGGAACGACAAAAACAAGACAACTAAAAAGAGGAATAATTTTCTCATGGTATATATTGCATTAAGATTATCAATCGCAAAGTTAAGATTTTCATCATTCTAACAAGCGTGTTTCATATAATAATTGTCAATTATACACTTAAAAATATATAAGAAACAAGTAAACAAGGGTAAAATATACACTTTTCCCCATATCGTATACTGTTTTCCTGGATTACAACTAGTTGAATCCATCTTATCAGAATAACTCAAAAGAAAACAAAAGGATGGGAATACTCACTGGGAAGCGAAGATTACCCGCCTGAAAAACAATTGGTTTAACAAATCAGGGACAGGTGTTTTTCTCCTGTCCCACGAGATATTTTAGTTCAGAAACCTTCGGGTTTGCCATAGGCCTTGAAGAGGCGTTTCAACTCTTTTGGGGTAATCGGTATGACAGTGCCATGGCGCGGATGGAAATCCATACTGATAGCATGGTCAATCACTTTGAAATGTTCCAGATCGGAACTTTCGGTAAACTGGTATTTACCTTTCGTATATACATCATACATCAAAATATACTTATCGGAACCAACCAGCGGGAAAATACCCGAACCTTCTACCGGATCCTTCGTCTGCTGTTTATAGTCATCCGATTCTGTCCATTGGCCGGAGGTTAGAGAGGAGGTAGTGGCCTTTTTAATTCCATTTCCATTCCCTTCCGTTTTGTAGAACAAATGATAGAGTCCATCTTTGTAAATAATGTCGCCGTCAATACATGATTTTTTGTTTTCCGGAAGAAACAGTGGCTTCGGTTCTCCTTCTATATCGGTAAAATCTTTGTCGGCATAAGCATAATAAATGATATCGGGACCATTGCCATGTTGCATGGACCAGTAAACCATGTACTTTCCTGCTTCCCTATCATAAATAGTTTGTGGAGCCCACACACGTTTCAGATCCTCCTGATTGGGATATTTTTTCTGGATATTCACGATATTGGAAGTCCAGTGTACAAGGTCTTTTGATTTCAATAATATCATGGCACGGTTAGAACTCCATCCATTGCCGGACACCATATCTGTCACCACCATATAAAATGTCTTCCCATCTTCACAGCGCAAGATATGGGGATCACGTACTCCACCTGTTGAACTAATCACACGGGAATCAAGTACCGGCTGATTTCCATTCAAGGCTTTATAATTATATCCATCGAGGCTAACAGCCATCCGGACGGCTTCTTCACTCATGCGATTGCCGGTGAAGTAAACAAACAGGTAAGCAGATTGCTGGCAATACCCAGTCAACACTCCCACAAATAGGAATGCGAAAAGAATTATATTTTTCTTCATATTCATCATCATTTCAATGCTTTTTCATCCATTGTTTTATTCTTGTTCATTCACTGTTTAGTAGTTGAAATCAGCAGGTTTCACATATACACGATATTCCTTAATCATACCCGGATACCCTTTTTCGGCACGAGGCAGATAGCGGAAACCGGTCACATTTTCCACTTTGCTCAAGTCAATTACCAATTGATGAGGATAAGGAACATTGTCCACTGTCATCCAGAAAGTGGATTCCTGCAAGTCGAATATCTTGTCGGCTGTACGGTTGCCACTACGCGTTTCTTCACTATCGGCATAACGAATCTTCCAATGTTCGCGGGATACCGGTTTACCATCAGCTCCCAGGACATCAAACTCTGCTATCGCTGCGATGTTATCATTTGCTTGTGGAGAAAGTGCTTCCAGACAGAAATAACGTCCTTTCACCGGAGTGGCAAATCGCACTTCCTGCCAGCCGTTACCCGGAGTGAAAGCTCCTTCATGGCCCACTTTCTCACCCGTCAGTTTCAGTTTTTCTCCATCCTTGCGGTGTGTTTCGGGAGCTTTTTCACGAAGCACATCGAGAATTGGTTTCTTCAAACCTTTGATGGAAGCCCGGGTAGGACCTTTCAAATCCAGAACGAGGATTTCATTCTCTCCTTCTTTCAGCCAGCACCCCGGCATAAAGAGAGTCTGCTGCGGACCGATTTCCCAGAAACGCCCCATTGCATGACCGTTCACCCAGACCATACCTTTTCCCCATGTACTCATATCCAGGAAAGTATCTCCTACTTTATCCAGTGTAAAGGTGCTCTTATAATAGGCAGGCATAGTCGGTAATATCTTTGTATCGCTATATTTCTTATCTTTTATAAAGGAATAATCTACCGGGAAGTTATATACAGTCCAGTTTTTCAATTCCTTAGTCTGGTTACCCGAAATAAGTTCCACCTTTTCGGTGATCCCTTTGCGGTCGTGGATGGATTTGTCAAAGTTAACACGTCCCATTGCTTCCACAAGAATATCCAGTTGTGTGCCTTTTTTCAGCGCGGGCAAGGTCGTTGTAAATTCTCCCTTACGACGGTCCAAGCGTGCCAGCAGTTTACCGTCGGCATATATCTGCGCCCAGTCGTGCACTTCCGTAATTTTCAAAGTGGTGCCTGCAAGAGTCGTTTCGGGCAATGTGGTACGATACAGAATCGTTCCCCATCCCTGGTTGAATTGTTCCATCGGTTGAATATCCACCGTTTGTTTTGCCTCCGGCAGATTTGAGAAAAGCGGAGCCACTTTATGGAAGTGAAACTCGGGGATTTCAATAACAGGCAGAGCTGCGGGCACTGCGGGCAACGTCTCACCTGCCGGAAGATAGTTTTTCAACAAGTCACGAAGCAAGAAAAACTTGTCGGTCGTCCATCCGGGTTCGCTAATCGGAGCATCATAATCGTATGAGCTGCACATGGCGGAATAAGCCGGGTTGTTCGCACCTCCCCAATGTCCGAAAGTCGTTCCTCCGTGAGTCATATACAGACTGAAAGAGATGTTCCGGTCGAGCATATCCTTGATGCCCTGTACCATATCTTTTGCAGGACGTGTCTCATGTTTGCGTCCCCAGTGGTCGAACCATCCGCTCCAGAACTCGCTACACATCAACGGAGTTTCAGGACGAAGTTCTTTGAGTTTTTTAAATTGCTGGTCGATATTGGCACCTGTTCCAAAGTTCACCGTCCAAATCAGGTCATCGAGCGCGTTATTGGTGAAGTTACTGCTCCAGTCACATTGAAACAGAGGTACATCGGAAAAACCGGATTCACGAACCAGGTCGCGCACGGCAGAGACATAAGGTTTGTCGATTCCATAAGAACCGTATTCATTCTCTACCTGTACCATGATGATATTTCCCCCTTTATTCACTTGCAGCGGAGCCAGTTGCTTACCGACCTCTTTCATAAAGATGCCTACCCGTTCCATATAATAGGGATCGAGCGTACGCAAGGCTATATCTTTTTTCTTCAACAGCCACCAGGGAAGTCCCCCCATCTCCCACTCCGCACATACATACGGACCAGGACGGACAATGACATACATACCGTGTTTCTGTGCCGCACGGCAGAAAGCTGCAATATCATTCTGACCGGAAAAATCAAACTTTCCTTCTTCCTGTTCATGGATATTCCAGAAAATATAAATACAAATAGTATTCATGCCTAATGCCTTGCACATCTCAATGCGATGTTCCCAATAAGCTTGCGGGATGCGGGTGTAATGCAACTCGGCAGCCTTCACCACAAACGGTTTTCCATCCAGCAAGAATGTGTTCTTGCCTGCCTCAAACTTCCGTGCAGTAGTTTGCGCCTGTGCAGTACTAAAGAAAATAACTGTAAAAAGTACCAGTAAAGCAATCAATCTGTTTTTCATGGTTTATTCAAAAATAGAATTTTAATAGTATACGGCAAAGGTAGGCGATTCACCTAAAAAGGAGGGCATAATTATCATTCAAAAAGGGTTGGAAATAAAGCAAAATAGCGCCAAATAGCAGATAAAACAACAATGGTCGGAAGATGAGAGGCATTTTACCATGCTCATCTTCCGACCATTTGTCCGGTATGTGATTACAATAAAATCAGTTTTCTTTTGTCAATAGACTTTCCAGTTCTTCCGCATTCAGGCGGAGATAGAATTGTCCGCGATAGGCTACGGAGATAGCGCCCGTCTCCTCTGAAACAATAATGGCATGTGCATCCGACTGTTGAGAGATTCCCATCGCTGCGCGATGCCGCAAACCAAGTTCCTTCGGTATATTCAAATCATGGGAAACAGGAAGGATACATCCCGCCGCCTTGATACGTTTTTTGCTGATAACCATCGCTCCATCGTGCAACGGGCTATTCTTGAAAAAGATATTCTCGATTAAACGCTGATTGATTGCCGCATCAATCAATTCGCCCGTACGAACGACCTCATCTAAAGGAGTATTATGCTCAATGACAATCAATGCGCCAACTTTTTGTTTCCCCATGCTTAAACAAGCCATTACCACGGGCATGATATCATCGTGCTTCAACGATTCTTTCTTCGATCCGCTAAAGAGACGGGCCAATGCACTGACATGCCGGTGAGATCCCAAAGTCAAAAGGAAACGGCGTATCTCATCTTGGAAAAGCACAATCAACGCTATTACACCCACATTCATCAATGTGTCGAAAATAGAACCCAACAGTTTCATCTCCAGCACTTGTGTCACCACCAGCCAGATCAGAATAAAAACCAAAATTCCGGTGAATACCTTGATGGAGCCGGAAGCTTTCATCAGTTTGTAGGTATAGTACAAAACAAAAGCTACCAGCAGGATATCGATAAAATCTTTTATGCCAAACTCAAAAAACATGCACCCTCCTCTTATTTGTCATATCCACTCTCTATTTTTAATTTCTCTGTGATCCGGACAGCTTCCACCGCCTCACGCACATCATGTACACGCAGGATGTGCGCTCCTTTCATTAACGCAACAGTGTCCAATACGGTTGTCCCGTTTAACGAATCTTGCGGGGTTCCTCCCAATAATTTATAAATCATTGATTTCCGCGAAACTCCCACTAAAACGGGAAGTTCGAATATGTGGAATTCTTCCAGATGCGCCATCAGTTCATAATTATGCTCCAATGTTTTTCCGAATCCGAATCCCGGATCGAGAATGATATCTTTCACTCCCAAGTCGCGAAGTTGCTGCACTTTACGAGCGAAATACAGGAAAACGTCTTTAATCAGGTTATCATAAGACGGTTCTTTCTGCATACTTTGGGGTGTTCCCTTCATATGCATCATAATATAGGGCACTCCCAAGTCGGCTACTGTCTGAAACATCCGGTGGTCCATTTCACCGGCAGCTATATCATTAATCATAGCAACTCCATAATCTTTCACACATTCTTCGGCTACATCAGCCCGGAAAGTATCAACAGAGATAATAGCTTCCGGATGATTATGGTTCAGGATTTCCAGACCGGTACGTAGTCTGTTCATCTCTTCTTCAGCAGAAATATGTTCGGCATTCGCCCGTGAAGAATAGGCGCCTATATCAATTATCGAAGCACCTTCATCAAGTATCTGACGGGCCCGGGCAGCAATGTCCTCTTTGGTCTGCATCCGGCTGCCGGAATAAAAAGAATCGGGAGTTACATTCAATATTCCCATCACCTGCGGAGTAGCAAGATCGAGCAACCGCCCTTTTACATTTATATAAATAGGAGATATAGGTTTCATCATTGACAACATTCCTTTTAGATCGCCTACAAATGTAGATAAAAAAAGCAAGTATTCGTACTAAAAAGAAGAAATAAACGTATATTTGCAAACTATAGAAGAAACCGAAAAATTCATACCATGAGCCGATTAACCCTATTTCACGTAGGATTTCTTTTCCTCATTTTGTTCTTTACCACTACTGCTAAAGCTCAAAAAGAGGCTGAAACTTTCAATGTTGACTCTACTCTCTATGAATATTATCAACGTTGTCAAGAATACTTATTAGAGCCTGTTGTACTTAATATGTCCGACACTTTATTCCGAATGGCTGGCGAACGGCAGGACGAACGAATGCAGGCAGTAGCCATAGCCACTCAACTGGATTATTATTATTTCCAGGGAACCAATGAAGACAGCGTAATCCACTATACCAACAAAGTAAAAGAATTCGCCAAGGCCACTCATCAGCCTAAATACTATTACTTCGCATGGGCGAACAGATTAATCACCTATTACCTAAAAACAAGCAGAACAAACATAGCACTTTATGAAGTGCAAAACATGTTAAAAGAAGCTCAAGAAGAGGATGATAAGACCGGCCTCTCCCGTTGCTATAACATCATGTCGCAAATCTACACCATCAAAAGATTCGATTCAATGGCGTTCGAGTGGCGATTGAAAGAAATCGAACTGACTGAAAAATACAAGATCGAAAACTACAACATCTCCCAGACCTATGCCCAGATAGCCAACTATTACATCAACCAGAAAAAGCAAAAAGAAGCATTAGCTGCTGTGGAAAAAGCCATTGCGACTGCCAATTCCTCTACGCAACAAATATCTGCCAAGTTGGAATTTGTAAACTACTACAGCAAGTTCGGCGACTTTCAAGCTGCCGAAAAATTACTGAAGGAGTGTCAGGCGGCATTTGAACAGGACAAAAGACTGGAGTCTATCAAAAAGAGACTGTATAATATAGAATGTTTATACTACCAGCAGACCAAACAATATCAGAAAGCGCTGGAAGCCGCAAAGATGCAGGAAAAAGAAGAACGTCGTTTAAGCGAAAGCATACTTAGCAGCATCCATTACCGCACACAGGGAGAAATCTACCAAAAGATGGGAAATATGAACCTGGCGGTCAAATATCTGCAAATGTACATCAACACGGATGACTCTTTGAAAATAGCCAATGAACAAGTGTCCAGCAGCGAATTCGCCACCTTATTAAATGTAGAAAAGCTCAATGCCGAAAAGAAAGAACTCATGCTTCAAGCACAAGAGAAGGAGTTGCATAATAAAACAACCTTGATTATTTCATTGATTATTTTATTAGGTATCTTATTCATATTCCTTTATAGAGAAAATTTCCTGAAACGCAAACTGAAAGTTTCGGAAGCCGAACTTAAAACAAGGAATGAAGAACTTATGGTATCGAGGGAAGAATTGCGTAAAGCCAAAGATATAGCGGAAGCAAGCAGCCGGATGAAAACAACGTTTATCCAAAGCATGACGCACGAAATCCGCACACCGCTCAACTCTATCGTAGGCTTCTCGCAAGTATTAAGCGACCATTACAGCAATAGTCCGGAAACACAGGAGTTTGTCAATATCATCAAAAGTAACAGCAACGACTTGCTTCGACTGGTGACTGATGTGCTCACGCTGTCCGAACTGGATCAATATGAACAACTGCCCACTGACGCCGAAACAGACCTTCATGCGATCTGTCAACTTGCATCTGAAGTTGCCAAAGATAACACGCAGAAAGATGTGGAGGTTTTATTCGAACCTGAAAGAGAAAGCCTGCTCATACGCAGTAATTCGGAACGTATATCACAAGTATTGAACAACCTGGCACATAATGCCGCTAAATTTACGACTCATGGCAGTATTCGCATCGTTTATTCCGTATTGGAAGCTGAAAAGAAAATTGAAATCAGTGTGACCGATACAGGAACAGGCATCCCGAAAGACCAACAGGAAGCAGTATTTGAACGTTTCTACAAAATGAACTCTTTCACGCAGGGCACCGGGCTCGGACTTCCGATATGCCGGAGTATTGCCGAAAAGTTAGGAGGCAGCCTCCGAATCGACACTTCTTACACAGAAGGATGCCGGATGATCCTGACTCTTCCTTTGATATATGCCTAAGCAAAAAACTGCCCGAACTCCCATCAAATCCGAAAGAATAGCCTATCTTTGCAACGTTTTAAATAAAAGATCAGGTTATGAAACTTTCTGCTCTTTACCAGATTTTTCTGGATTGCCAATCAGTAACTACTGATAGCCGGAACTGTCCGGACGGTTCTTTGTTTATCGCCTTGAAAGGTGAGTCGTTCAACGGTAATGCATTTGCCAAATTAGCACTGGACTCCGGATGCGCGTTTGCCATTATCGATGAAATACAGTATGCCGTAGAAGGCGATCAACGATATATACTTGTAGACGACTGCCTGCAAACCATGCAGCAGCTTGCCAACTATCATCGCCGCCAACTCGGAACGCGAGTGATCGGCATTACGGGCACTAATGGGAAGACAACCACCAAAGAGTTAATTTCCAGCGTTCTCTGCCAAGCCCACAATGTACTCTATACTTTAGGTAATCTCAACAACCACATCGGCGTACCGACTACCCTGCTACGGTTAAAACCGGAACATGACCTTGCCGTCATTGAGATGGGCGCCAACCATCCGGGGGAAATCAAGTTTCTTTGCGAAATAGCCGAACCGGATTATGGTATTATCACTAACGTAGGCAAAGCTCATCTGGAGGGATTCGGTTCTTTCGAAGGAGTTATCAAGACCAAAGGAGAGCTTTATGATTTCCTCCGCAAGAAAGATGCCATCACCTTTATCCATCACGATAACCCCTATTTGATGAATATCTCACAGGGACTGAACCTGATTTCTTATGGAACAGAAGATGATCTCTATGTCAATGGCCGGATTACCGGCAATTCGCCTTATCTTGCTTTCGAATGGAAAGCCGGTAAAGACGGTGAAGCCCATCAAGTCTGTACACAATTGATCGGAGAATATAATTTCCCCAATGCCCTGGCTGCAATCACTATCGGACGTTTCTTCGGAGTGGAAACAAAGAAGATCGATAAAGCTCTGGCAGAGTATACGCCACAGAACAACCGTTCCCAACTTAAAAAGACAGAAAATAACACGCTTATCATCGACGCATATAACGCAAACCCAACCAGCATGATGGCTGCCTTGCAAAACTTCCGGAATATGACAGTTCCCCACAAGATGCTCATATTAGGAGATATGCGCGAACTGGGTGCTGATAGCCCGGCCGAACACCAGAAAATCGTTGACTACATCAAAGAAAGTAATTTTGAGAAAGTATGGCTCGTGGGAGAACAGTTTGCCGCAAGTGAACATTCTTTTAAAACTTATGCAAATGTGCAGGAAGTTATAAAGGATTTGCAAGAAGATAAACCCAAAGGATATACTATTCTCATTAAAGGTTCCAATGGAATCAAACTTAGTTCAACGGTAGAATTTCTATAAAGCCGGAATGATAAACGGTGAACGGTAAACGGTGAATAATGGATATGATATAGTCAACCATTATTCACCGTTTACCGTTCACCGTTTATCATTCACCGTTGTTGTTCATAGGTTGCCTTTTACTGCTTATTTATTTTCATCCTCGGTCGTACGACATAATAGGCCACTAAACTAGCCAGAACCGCCCCTGTTGTATTGGCCGCAAAATCCAACCAGTCTCCACCCCGGTAAGTAGTACAATATTCCTGCAACAATTCCACACAACCACTAAAAAGTACAGGGCAAAGGAATGCGCCTACCCATGCATGCCATATCGGAGCATTGTCCCTGCGATGTGCACGCAAAAATTCCAGCCACAGCATCCCCGACATACCCAAATACATACAAACATGAACCAGTTTGTCGAGGTTGGGAATTTCATCTAAATCCGTCTTAGGCGGTTTAAAGAACGACAGATAAATCACTGTCAGAATGATAAAAAGCGAGATTGGATATTTCTTAATATAAGATAGCATATCTAAATAATGTTACAATTTTCGTGCAAATATAAGTATCATTTTCTATATTTGCGCTCTAATACGTATATTTTATAACGATTTGTAAGATAAAACAAGATTTATGGCAAAAAATGATAGAGCAAACTTCGGCAGTAAATTAGGAGTCATACTCGCTTCTGCCGGCTCTGCAGTCGGATTGGGTAATATATGGAGGTTTCCCTATGAAACAGGAAACCATGGAGGCGCTGCTTTTATATTGATCTATTTAGGCTGCATTCTTCTTCTGGGATTGCCTATTATGATTGCCGAGTTCCTGATAGGACGCCGTTCGAGAGCTAACACAGCTAGAGCATATCAGAAATTAGTACCTGGAACACATTGGCGTTGGGTAGGACGCATGGGGGTATTGGCAGGCTTCCTGATACTTAGTTATTATGCTGTAGTAGCAGGATGGACACTCGAATATATTTTTGAAGCTGCTACTAATGGCTTTGCCGGAAAAACCTCCGGAGAGTTCATATCCTCTTTTCAACAATTCTCCAGTAGCCCATGGAGACCGGTTGTATGGTTGGTGGCATTCTTGTTGATTACTCATTTCATCATTGTGAAAGGGGTAGAAAAAGGAATCGAAAAGTCCTCCAAGATCATGATGCCTACCCTGTTTATCATTATCCTCATACTGGTTGTTTGCTCGGTCACTCTGCCGGGAGCCGGTGCAGGTATCGAATTCCTGCTCAAGCCCGACTTTAGCAAAGTGGACGGAAATGTATTTTTGAGTGCCATGGGACAAGCGTTCTTCTCATTGAGTTTGGGAATGGGATGCCTTTGTACGTACGCCTCCTATTTCAGTAAAGAAACCAACCTGACCAAAACAGCTTTCAGCGTAGGAATCATTGATACCTTTGTGGCGATACTAGCCGGATTTATCATCTTCCCGGCAGCTTTTTCCGTAGGCATACAACCTGATTCAGGTCCGAGTCTGATCTTTATCACCCTGCCTAATGTATTCCAACAGGCATTTAGCGGAGTTCCCATACTGGCATATATATTCTCTGTCATGTTTTATGCGTTGTTGGCAATGGCTGCTTTAACTTCTACCATTTCCCTGCACGAAGTAGTAACCGCTTATTTACATGAGGAGTTCAACCTCTCCCGTGGAAAAGCAGCAAGGTTAGTCACCGGCGGTTGTGTCTTCCTCGGAATATTCTGTTCACTATCACTGGGAGTCATGAAAGGATTTACCGTTTTCGGACTGGGCATGTTCGACCTCTTCGACTTTGTAACAGCTAAAATCATGTTACCACTGGGCGGATTGTGCATCTCCCTCTTTACCGGATGGTATCTGGACAAGAAGATTGTATGGTCGGAGATTACCAATGACGGTTCATTAAAGGTACCGGTATACAAACTCATTATCTTTATATTAAAATATATCGCACCAATCGCCATCTCACTGATATTTATCAATGAACTGGGATTAATCAAGCTATAATGTGGAAAGACTTCCTTTATTATACTAAAACAGAACGACAAGGCATTATCGTCCTTGTCGTTCTTATTTTAGGAGTATATGCCGCCCCTAAACTCTTCTCCTTTTTCACACACGCTGAAGATACCGACTGCAGAGAGAACGAGAAGTTCGATAAGGAATACAACGACTTTATTTCCTCCCTCCGGGAAACCAAACCTCACCAAAAGTCCGGTCATTCTTTTCAATCATCCCCTCAAAGGGAAATCAAGCTTGCGATGTTTGACCCGAACACCGCAGACTCCACTACTTTTCTTTCGCTTGGATTACCATCCTGGATGATAAAGAATATCCTGCACTATCGCTATAAACAAGGTAAATTCCGCCACCCGGAAGATTTCCGAAAGATATATGGACTCACGGAAGAACAATACCAGACTCTTCGTCCTTATATACAAATTACAGAAGATTTCAGTTCGACAAATAAAGACACGGTACGATTGTTAACCGCACCAAGCATACAACGGGACACCCTTGTGAAATATCTCCCGGGAACTGTCATCAGTCTCAACTCCGCAGATACCACCGAACTGAAGAAGATTCCGGGAATCGGAAGCAGCATTGCCCGGATGATTGTGAATTACCGCGAACGGCTGGGAGGCTTTTTCCGAATAGAGCAGTTACAGGAGATTCATCTAAAGGCAGAGAAACTCCGTCCGTGGTTTTCCATTGACACCCATCAGACACGCCGCATCAATGTAAATAAAGCCGGTATGGAACGAATGATGCATCATCCATACATAAACTACTACCAAGCAAAGGTTATCATAGAATATCGGAAAAAGAAAGGATTCTTAAAAAGTCTGAAGCAATTATCTCTCTATGAGGAGTTCACTCCTATTGATCTTGAACGGCTAGAGCCCTACATTTGTTATAATTAATAAAAAAAAGATGCATTCCTATCACACCAGACAAGAATGCATCACACACAAACAAAACAAACACTCTACTATCATCTTCACAGACTTCCGTAGAGAAGCGACTATAAATATATAGCTAAAAGATAGAACACTTGCAAGGCTCTACCTTTTTGGTATACATTTTTAGAAATTAGGTTCTCTAATTAATCTTTTTTAATCATACCATCCACCATATGAACGGTCCGGTCCGTAATTTTGGCAAGCCCCTCGTCATGCGTCACAATGACAAAAGTCTGCCCCAGCCGGTCCCTCAAATCGAAGAACAGTTGATGTAAATCTTCTTTATTATGTGTATCCAGACTACCGGATGGTTCGTCTGCCAGAATAACTGCCGGATCGTTGATTAAAGCCCTCGCTACCGCTACCCGTTGTTTCTCACCTCCCGACAGTTCATTCGGTTTATGAGAAGCCCGGTCAACCAGCCCCATGAAATCCAGAATCTTCATAGCGCGTTCATGCGCCTCCTTCGAAGCTACCCCCGCGATTAGGGCGGGAATCATCACATTCTCCAATGCCGTGAACTCCGGCAGTAGTTGGTGAAACTGGAAAACAAAACCAATATTCTTATTACGAAATGCAGATAGTTCTTTCTCTTTCATCCGGCTCACCACTGTTCCGTCAATCTGTACCACACCTGCGTCCGGTTCATCTAAAGTGCCCATTATCTGCAATAACGTAGTTTTACCCGCACCGCTCGGGCCTACGATACTAACAATTTCTCCTTTGTTGATTTCCAGATCAATGCCTTTCAACACCTGTAATGAGCCGAAACTCTTCGTAATCCCTTCTAGTTTTATCATAATAGCCTTATAATCGTTTAATGACATATTCAGCCAGATAACACCCAAACACGGCCGGCATATAACTAACTGTTCCACATGTCGATTTCTTATTCTGTTCATCCTCCGTCAGCAATACCGCTTTCGGATCGGCTTGCTCCGTACTGAATACCACCGGAAGTTTCCGTTTCATTCCCATCTTCTGCAAACGCTTTCGCACAGCCTTACTCAAACCGCAATGATACGTCTCCCAAAGATCGGCAAAACGAACCTGAGTAATGTCACTCTTCGCCCCTGCTCCCATACTGGAAACTATCTTTATACGACGTTTCATCGCTTCATAAATCAGAAAGCATTTCGGACTGATCGTATCAATAGCATCTACTATAAAATCATATTTATCGGCATCCAGCAGTTCCGGTATATTTTCATCCTTCAGGTAAACAGGAAGGACAGTCAGCTCAATCGCCGGATTTATATCTTTATAACGGGCTGCCAACACTTCCGCTTTCGTCCTCCCCAGCGTGGAATGCATGGCCGGCAACTGACGATTCATATTAGTAGGCTGCACTGTATCGGCATCTACAATCGTCATCCGCCCGACACCTGCACGGCAAATCATCTCGGCGGCATAAGCACCTACTCCACCCAGTCCCACGACCAATACGTGCGCGTTCCGGATGCGTTCCATCTTTTCCTCTCCTAACAGGAGTTCCGTTCTCTGTTGCCAGTCGTATCTTTCCATTAGTTTTTCTTTAACCATTTATAGAACCATTTGCCGACCTTCTCATAATGTTGAGACTCATTATGTCCACGAGGATCGGAGAATGACACAATTTCCTGCGGTTCGCCAAACTGGTCGGGATACAGGATTATCAAACTATTATTAGAGAAATATTTTCCTAATTGTGCCGGGAGACGTTCAAAAGAGGGATCATAAGAGATAGATCCGCGACGGGCAGAGATAACTACCAATAAATGGTCATAATTCACCTGCCCTGTCAACAGCAAGAGATCCTCCCACTCCTCCAATATGGAGAATTCCGTCGGAGTACCTGCATGTCGCTTTTTCACAAGTTGCTGAACACGCATCAATGTACGCTCATTGGCAAAAAAATGCACCCGACAGCCCAGGATACTTCCCATACGGCAGAAGTGTTCCACCCATTTAGAGAATCCCGATTCATATTCAGCCTTTGGCGGAACGGCAATATTGATTCGACGCAGGGTATTAACAGGCATCAGGAATTTGGCAATCATCACTTCACGATGCGTACCTTTCAACAGACTTTCGGCCAGATGTCCGAAGAAAGAGTCGACAATATTTGCTTTCCGGTGCAGACCGATCACAATATCCGTAGCTTCATACTCCTTGATTGTATGGATAATCCCCGAAGCAATATTCAAGTCATAGCGACTCACCATCGTAACAGGCACATCAGCGGCAGCGGCAATCATGGCCGCCTTCTCCAGATTACGTTTACCCTGCTGCTCTTTCTTCTCCGAACTATTATTGTCATTGATAACGTTCAATGCCACCAATGCATTTTTCTGCTTGGCATCCTTTATTACTAAAGCCAGATTAATCAAATCTTCAATCGTCTCCGGGTTAGCCACCGGAATCAAGATTTGTTCCGTATTTACTTTCTTAGCTTCTTCTTCCGCCTGCACATTTTCATCCAGAGCAAAACGACGTGCCGAACGTTCGGTTACCAAAGAACTGATGACACAAGTGAAAAGTATCATCACTACCGTACCGTTCAATACATCATCATTCAGCAACCGTTCTCCATTCTCCATAATGATTTCATGACCGATCAACACTGCTGCCAGTGTAGCTGCGGCCTGCGCATTACTTAAACCGAATATCATGCTCCGTTCATTCGACTGCATCCGATAGATCTTTTGTGTGATCCAGGCAGCCAGCCATTTACTAAAGGTTGCCACCACTGTCATCACAATAGCCACTTTCAATGCTTCACCTCCGGTAAACAGGCTTCTTACATCAATAATCATTCCGACACCAATCAGAAAATAGGGAATAAACAGTGCATTTCCCACAAATTCCAACCGGTTCATCAAAGGAGATACATGAGGAATCAGGCGATTCAATACCAAGCCCGCCAGGAAAGCTCCTAAGATTCCTTCCATTCCTACAAATTCCATCAATCCTCCTCCGAGGAAAACCATCGCCAGCACAAATACAAACTGCATCACGCTGTCATCGTACTTCCGGAAGAACCAGCGTCCGATACGGGGGAAAAAGAACACAATCAGAAATCCGAGGAAAGCCACTTTTGCCACAAGAAATACCCAGAACCAGCCATCGACAGTTCCCTTAAACATGCCTCCTATGACAGCAAGAATAATCAAAGCAAGGGTGACGGTGACAGCAGTACCACCAATGGTGATATTGACACTGCGCAAACGAGACAGTCCGTAACGACTAATAATAGGATAAGCAATTAAGGTGTGAGAAGCATACATACTTGCCAACAATACCGCCGTGAGAAAACCATATCCCAGCATACTCATACTACTCCATATTCCCAACACCATAGGAATCAGAAAAGTGAGCCAGCCGAACACGAAACTTTTCGTCCGGTTCTTCTTAAAGTCCTCCATATCCATCTCAAGACCGGCAAGGAACATGATGTAATAGAGCCCTACTTTGCCGAACAGTTCAAAACTACTGTCTCGGTCGAGTACATGAAAGCCGTGTTCGCCAATCAAGACACCCGCCAGAATCATGCCTATAATATGAGGTATATGGAGACGCCCCAAAATCATCGGAGCAAAAAGAATGATAATTAGTACCAAAAAGAACACCCAGGTCGGATCAGAAATCGGCAGCGTTAAATTGAGATCAAACAGGTTCATAGGCTGTGTTTTTTAGGAATTTTCTGCAAAGGAACAAAAAAGTTTGCAGAATCCAATGAATGTCTAATGGTCATTTCACTCCAATAACCACGTCCAACTATACGGAAGCATGAGTAATCCGCCGAAAAACTGAAATATTTCTCTCAAAATCGATGTTTATATGCTAAATTGTTATAATTTTGCAGCCAAATCTTTTCTATTCGACAGGATAAGGAGAGAAATTCAATATTCACAATTTAACAAAAGAAAAAGATGAAAGTAGCTATTGTTGGCGTAAGCGGAGCCGTAGGACAAGAGTTCCTGCGCGTGCTCGATGAGAGAAACTTCCCGATGGACGAGTTAGTTTTGTTCGGTTCTAAACGTAGTGCCGGAACAACATATACTTTCCGCGGTAAACAGATCGAGGTGAAACTCTTACAACACAACGATGACTTTAAAGGGGTAGACATTGCTTTCACTTCTGCCGGTGCAGGAACATCTAAGGAGTTCGAGAAAACAATTACCAAGTATGGTGCTGTGATGATCGACAACTCCAGCGCTTTCCGTATGGATGCCGATGTGCCTTTGGTGGTGCCTGAAGTAAATGCAGAGGATGCATTGGAACGTCCGCGCGGCGTTATCGCCAACCCTAATTGTACGACTATCCAGATGGTAGTTGCACTGAAAGCCATCGAAAAGCTTTCTCATATAAAAACCGTGCATGTGTCTACCTATCAGGCAGCAAGTGGTGCGGGTGCCGCTGCCATGGACGAATTGTACGAACAATATCGTCAGGTATTGGCAAACGAACCTGTGACTGTAGAGAAGTTTGCCTATCAGTTGGCTTTCAACCTGATTCCGCAGATCGACGTGTTTACAGAAAACGGTTATACGAAAGAAGAGATGAAGATGTATAATGAAACACGCAAGATCATGCATTCTGACGTAAAAGTTAGTGCAACTTGTGTACGTGTTCCTGCATTACGTGCTCACTCTGAAAGTATTTGGGTAGAAACTGAACGTCCAATTTCCGTAGAAGAAGCTCGTGAAGCGTTCGCTAACGGTGAAGGTCTGGTGCTGCAGGACAATCCGGCTGAAAAAGAATATCCGATGCCGTTGTTCCTGGCAGGTAAAGATCCGGTATACGTAGGCCGTATCCGCAAAGACCTGACAAACGAAAACGGATTGACTTTCTGGATTGTAGGTGACCAGATCAAGAAAGGCGCTGCACTGAATGCTGTGCAGATTGCCGAATATCTGATTAAAGTAAAAAATATCTAATACAATAGACTGGATATAATATCCGGTCAATGATAGATAAGCCAAATAAATCAACCGGTTTGCAATGTGATAGTAATCGCAATGCAAGCCGGTTTTTTATTCTCCAAGCTGCAATTAGAGGGAAAATACCTATTCGTAGGTAACGAGTCACTAGTTGTAGGTATCAGGATTTGCCAAAATAACTATTTATAGCGATTGATACAAACTCGTTTTTTATCGAATTTTGCGCAAAACTTATCTATGAAGTATTGTCTTTTTAATATAGCATTCTGGGGGCTACTATTTTTCAATTTATTTGAGGCCGCAGCTAATTCAAACATCTATACAATCTCGGGACGTGTGACCGAGGCAAAAACGAATTCCCCTTTGCCTGGTGCTTCTATTCTCATTAAAGGTACCTATTTGTGGACCGTATCCAATCAGAAAGGAGAATTTACGATACAAGGAGTACAGGAGGGAAAATATAATCTGGAGGTTTCTTTTCTTGGTTATGTACCGGCAACAATTCCCGTAAATGTGCGCAGCAATATCAATAACCTTCCTATCATACTCAAAGAAAATACACTTGCACTGGATGATGTAGTCGTTACTGCACAAGCACCTAAAAATGAATTAAACACGACGCTCACCATCGGAAATCATGCATTGGAGCATCTACAGGTATCCAACGTGAGCGATATCTCCGCTCTCCTTCCGGGAGGAAAGACTAAAGTGCCGGATCTTACCGCCAATAATATCTTCTCATTACGCGACGGAGGGTCAACAGCTGGTAATGCCACATTTGGAACAGCCGTAGAAGTGGATGGGGTTCGTATTGGAAACAATGGTTCGTTTGGCAATATGAGCGGAGTGGATACCCGGAATATCACTGTTGCAGATATTGAATCGGTGGAAGTCATCACCGGAGTGCCTTCGGCAGAATATGGAGACTTGAATAGTGGTATGGTCAAGATTCACACCCGGAAAGGGAAAACACCCTGGAACATATTGCTGTCTATCAATCCTCGCACCGAACAGGTTTCATTTGCTAAAGGATTGGATTTAGGAAACGATAAAGGAGTCATCAACATAAACGGTGAGTGGACCAAGGCTACTCAAAAGTTGGTATCTCCCTATTCTTCTTATACAAGAAGGGGATTCTCTGCCGGATATAGCAACACGTTCCTCAACGTATTAAGATTCGACATCGGTGTTACAGGCAATATCGGAGGAATGAATACCAAAGATGATCCTGATGCCTATTCGGGAGAATACAACAAAGTGAGAGATAACGTATTCCGGACAAACACTTCACTGGCCTGGCTGCTCAACAAATCGTGGATAACCAACCTCAAGTTCGACGCATCGATATATTACAATGATAATAACTCCCACGCGCATACGTTCTACTCGTATGCATCGGAGCAACCGGCTGTTCATGCCACGGAGGAAGGATATTTTATGGCAAACAAACTGCCATATACTTACTTTGCCGACCAAATCATCGACTCCAAAGAACTGGATTATGCCGCATCGTTAAAATATGAATGGAACAGACGGTTTAAGACTGTAAACAGCAACCTGAAAGCGGGTGTTCAATGGAAAGCAACAGGCAATGTGGGTGAAGGAGAATATTACAAAGACCCAGCATTGGCTCCGAACGGTTATCGTCCCCGTCCTTACACTACTTATCCATATATGCATAATGTTTCGCTTTATGCAGAAGAAAGTCTGTCATTTCCTGTGGGAAATACCATGCTTAGACTGATGGCAGGGGTACGTTGGGAACATTTGTTTATCAAGGGAACGAAATATAAGAACCTGAATACTCTTTCACCACGTTTCAATGCCAGATGGCAGTTGAACGAACATATCGCTATCCGTGGCGGTTGGGGAATTACCGAAAAGCTGCCCTCTTTCTACACCTTGTATCCCAAACAGGAATATCGGGACATACAGACCTTCGGCTTTTCCTATAATAAGATTGAATCATCTTATATATATTATAGTCAGCCCTACACGTTATTGCACAATGAAAACCTACGCTGGCAACGGAATCAGAACGCAGAAATCGGTCTGGACGTCAACATTGCCCGTACCCGGATTTCATTAGTCGGTTATTTCAACCGTACCAAGCTGCCGTATAAATACGCAAGTACTTATACTCCGTTCTCCTATGATGTGCTCCAATTGCCGGATGGATTCACTATGCCGACTAACCCGCAAATCAATGTAGATAACCAGACAGGGATGGTTTACATACGCGACAATGCATCCAGTTACTGGACTCCTATGGATGTCAAAGTGACCGACCAGACTTTTGTAAAGTCAACTTCTCCCGACAATGGAATGGACGTGATTCGTCGCGGAGCGGAAATGATTGTTGATTTCCCGGAAATTACTCCGATTCGCACGCAATTCCGGGTAGATGCCGCTTATACTTATACGAAATACATCGACAACTCTTTATCGTATTATTATCAGAATGGATGGTCGCACACCAGTCTTGCCAATCGTTCTTACCAATATGTAGGTATCTACGCCAACGGCGACAACTTATCGACTACTGCCAACGGCAAGCGTACCCACTCGCTGGATGCCAATATCACAGCCATCACCCGTATTCCGAAAGCCAGACTGATTATCTCGTGCCGACTGGAAGCTTCGCTTGTGAAGCGTTCGCAGAACATCTCCGAGTATCAAGGAAAAGAATATGCTTTCAATGTGAGCGAAAGCAGTAATACCCAAACCGGGGGAAGTATCTATGACGGTAACTCTTATACCGCTATCTGGCCGGTAGCATACCTCGACCTGAATAATGAGATGCATCCTTTCACATCAGCAGAAGCCGCGAATCCGGCATTCTCCTACCTGATACGCAAATCGGGCAATGCCTATACATTTGCAGCAGACGGATATGATCCTTATTTTTCTGCCAATATCAATATCACCAAAGAGATTGGAGACTATGTATCTCTTTCTCTCAATGCGATTAATTTCACCAACTCACGGCCTTATGTAAAATCTCATGCAACGGGTGTAAGCGCTCTCTTCACCCCGGATTTCTATTATGGACTTACTTGCCGTATCAAATTCTAACTATATGAAACAATTCATCTACATATTATTACTAACAGTGACTGGCATCTTTGCGGGATGCACAGATATCGATAAAGAGAATCCGTATGACAACCAGTTGCACAGCCTGCAGGTTACTGCCGTATATCCGGACGGATACACGGATCATCTCCGGGAAGGAGTGACCGTAAAGATTGAAGATGTCGACCGTGGAAATTCTTACAAGGCTAAAACCGACAAGAATGGAGTGGCGCAATTCTCTTTGACCAAAGGTATATACCGCGTACAAGTCAGCGACAAAGGCGGAAAGGATATTTTCAACGGATTAGCTGATAATGTCAAACTAACCAGCGGAGACATGTCTCTTAATCTCCCGCTCATTCATTCCAAGGCCGGGACGATCATTATTAAAGAGATTTACTGCGGAGGATGCACAAAGTTACCGCTGGAAGGAAATTATCAATCCGACAAGTACATTATCCTGCATAATAACGACTCGGAAGTGCAATATCTGGATAGTTTATGCTTCGGAGCACTCGACCCTTACAATTCACAAGCCACTAATGTATGGGTGACACAGGATGAAGCAACCGGAGCAACTATCTTCAAGGACTTTGCTCCCATCGTTCAGTGTATCTGGCAATTTGGCGGTACCGGTAAAACGTTCCCGCTTCAGCCGGGAGAAGATGCAGTGATTGCCATCAACGGAGCGGTTGACCATGCGGCACAATATCCGCAATCTGTCAACCTGAACAAACCCGGATATTTTGTATGCTATAATAATGTTTATTTTCCGAACACACAGTATCATCCGGCTCCGGGCGACCAGATCACACCGGATCATTACCTGAACGTAGTGTTGAAGACTGGCCAGGCGAACGCCTATTCATTCTCGATATTTTCTCCTGCCGCGGTTATTTTTAAAGCCAAGGATACCACGATACAGGACTTTGTTCTTAAAGAGGGAAGTATCATACAAAAACCGGGAAGCACTACGGATCAGGTGATAGCGGTACCACTCGATTGGGTGATTGATGGCACGGAAGTATATTATGGCGGTTCCTCCAACAATAAAAAGCGTATTTCTCCATCCATCGATGCGGGATATGTCACTCAAAGTGCCACATACAACGGACGCAGTTTATACCGTCATGTGGATGAAGAAGCGACACAGGAAGCGGGTTACGAAGTACTGGTAGATACAAACAACTCTTCTACCGATTTTTATGAACGGGAAAAACAATCTTTGCATGAGTGAGATGAAGAAAATATATATAACAGGTCTTTGGATTCTATGTCTGACATCCGGAGTTTCGGCACAGACTTATGACATCATCGAACGGCGTAACTCCTGGAATGCCGGGGCAAATGTCACAGGTATCATGATGGACAGTATTTCTGCTTCCTATGCCGAACTGTACGGAAAGAATAACCACGGTGATTTCCGCAACTATTACGAAGCAAAAGAAGCATGGAGTGCCGGAGCGGTAGCAAAGTCCATCACTCATCTGAAAGGTTATTCACTGACGGGTTCGTTCTCATTCGATCATACTTCAGGCAAGGATATGAGCGGTTCGATGTTTATCCACCCAGGATTTTATCCCGTAGACCTCCTGGAGTTCACACCCGGACGTAAAGACTTGCAAACTTACACTTTCATGGGTGGTATTGCAACTGATATTTCACCCAACTGGCGATTAGGAGGAAAGATAGACTTTGCCGCTTCCAACTATTCCAAACGAAAGGACTTGCGGCATACCAATTACCGACTGGATTTGAAAATAGCCCCCAGCATCATGTATCATTCGGGAGATATGGCGATCGGCTTTTCCTATATTTTCGGTAAAAACAGTGAATCTGTGAAAGCAGAAGTCATCGGTACAGCCGAAAACTCTTACAATACTTTTCTGGATAAAGGACTTATGTATGGAGCTTACGAGGCATGGGACGGGAGTGGAATCCATCTTAGTGAATCGGGCGTCAACGGTTTCCCCATCAAAGAATTGTCGAACGGGGTAGCCTTGCAACTTCAATGGAAAGGATTTTACGGAGATGCTGAATACACGTATTCTTCAGGTTCTGCCGGTGAAAGAGATGCTATCTGGTTTAAATTTCCAACCCACCGGATTACCTCCCATTTGAGTTATCATTTCAAACAGGGAAAGAAAGAGCATTTTCTGCGACTGAATTTGCAATGGTCACATCTGGTCAACAATGAAAATGTGATAACCAAGGAAACGGTAAACGGGATAACGATCACTCACGTACACGGTTCCAATCGTATTTTTGAGCAGGATGTTTTCTCCGTCCATCCCGAATATGAATGGATTAGTCCCCGCACGGAACTTCGCCTGGGAACGAATATATCAACATTCAGACGACTGACCACACAGATGTATCCTTATGTAGCTTCGGAAAAGATGCTTTGTAGCCGGACTTATATCTCCAGCGTATTTCATCTGGGGAAACTCGACCTGAAAGCGGCTGCATCCTTTGCCATAGGAAACTTTACCGAGAAAAACAGGACTACGGCAACAGATACGGAACCGGGTGACCCGCCTTATCGACTGACTGATTATTACAATCTGAAAAATGAATATACAACTGCCCCACAGACGACTTTTCACCTCGGATTGCGCTATCATTTCAACTATGGAGTTTATGCGGAAGTACAGGGTAGTTATACGCACGGTTTCAACCTGCAATATATAGATGGTTCGAACCGTTGGAACGAGACTATCAAATTAGGATATACTTTTTGAAAACAATGAATATATAAACTAAATTATTAAGCAATGAAAAAGAGTTTGACATTTATCTTCGCAGCAGCGCTTTTGGTATCTTGCCAACAGGAAGAGAACGAAGCTACGACTCCTGCAAACAGTCGCATTACTATCTCTCCTATTATTACACGTGCTACGGAAGTTAACTTTGAGACCGGAGATAAAATCGGTGTTACAATCACCCAAAACGGTGACTTCGTATATGCAGAGAATAAACAGATGACATACAGTGACGGAGTATTTGCAGGCGATTTACTCTGGTACCCGGAAGGAAATGACAAATCGCAAATAGTAGCCTATTATCCCTATAAAGAGGGTAATACTCCGGCTTCATTTACTGTAGAAACCGATCAGACTAGTGGATATGGAGCGTCAGATTTTATGGCAGCAAAGAAATCGGATGTACTTCCGACTACCAACGTTATAAGCATGAACTTCAAACACATGTTTACTAAATTAGTGATTAATGTAACAAAGGAAATAGAAGCTAACATCTCGTCCATCACATTGAAAGGTTCTATCCCGACTGCAACTCTTGATTTGAGTGCTCTCACAGTGACTGCTGATGCAAACGCCTCCGCAACAAGCATTGTTGCACAAGCCGTTAAAGCGAATGAGACATACCGCGCCATTATCGTTCCCCAAACAGTAGCCTTGACGCTTGAAGTAGCAACATCTGACGGCAAGACCTTGTCACAGAAGCTCACATCTACCACTTTGGCACAAGGAGGACAATACAGTGTGAACATTCGCGTGTTACCTGACGATATAGAAGTCAAACTTAGTGGTGACATTGAAAACTGGACAGATGAGGGTGAAATTGGAGCTGATAATGAGATTCCTTTCGAGGAACATCTCGATCAGAACTATTTCCTGTATGATAATGTAAAATATAAGACTGTAACTCTCTCAAACGGTACGACATGGATGGCTGAACCGCTTATTTATTTACCGAAAGGGTATACTCCTTCAAGTGATCCAACTGCTGATAGCCATGTTTGGTATCCGTATGAAATCACAGCCGACGGTGCAACCGTAGCTACAACAAAAGAAAGTGCCATAAAAGAATTAGGTTATCTATATGATTTCCAGGCTGCACTGGGTGGTAAAGAAATTACTGATAGTAATCTGACCTCCTTTGAAGGAGCACAAGGAATCTGCCCGAAAGGATGGCACATACCGACACGTCTGGAGTACTTTAATCTGGTAGGAAAAACAACGAATGATGCCGACGGCAAGGTACCGGCTGATGGTGATAAAGCTCTTTTTTATGATGCAGCTTATGATGGAGCCAAAATATCATCACTGATGGATGCAGGATTCAATTACCAATTCTCCGGTGTTCGTATGGCAACAAGTCTTACAGGCGTCGGCAGCTACCAAAAAACTGCAATAGCAGATGACGCCAAGATTCAAGCTGCGTGGCATGGAAAACCGGCAATGAATTATCTCATGACTTCGACCGCCTACAAACCCATATACAATAGTACCAGCGGCCTACTAACCAATATACAGTTCTTTGGATTAATGAGTACAATCAATGCAACCAAGTATCCGGAAGGCAGATTATCATTATCTTATGTTAGCATTAAAGCCGGTATGCAAGTTCGTTGCATAAGGGATCAAGCCGGCAACTAAAAGACTAATATTTGTTTCATGCCTTGAAACCTTTAGTTTCTCGGTGAGAAACTACCAGTTTCAAACTGGGAAACTAAAAGTTTCAAGTAAGGCTACCCCCCTCGCCCGTAAGGCGAACTACGATAAGCTATAAACAAACGAAAAACAGATTACAAACTATATAAAAACGAAGCAATAACAATGAAAACAAAAAAGCTAACAATCGCAATTGCCATCATGGCAATGACTTTTATCGGAACTTCATGTGGTAACAAACAACAGAAAAGCGCATCAGAAGCGACTACAGAACAGTCTGCATCTTCCGCCTTGGAAATTGATTCTCTTCTTGCCAATGCCGAAAGCCTTGCAGGACAAGAAGTGACCATTGAAGGCGTCTGCACACATACCTGCAAACATGGCGCAAAGAAAATCTTCCTGATGGGTAGCGACGATACCCAAGTGATCCGTGTAGAAGCGGGCACTTTGGGGACATTCGATCCTAAATGCGTGAACTCCATCGTTCGTGTTACCGGAACACTGAAAGAACAACGCATTGACGAAGCCTACCTCCAGAACTGGGAAGCGCAACTCAAAGCACAGGCTGCCGAGAAACACGGAACCGGTGAAGCCGGATGCGACTCTGAAAAGAAAGCACGTGGTGAAACAGCCAACAGCCCTGAAGCCCGCATTGCAGATTTCCGTGCAAAAATAGCCGACCGCAAGGCAGAAACAGGAAAAGAGTATTTATCTTTCTATTTCATGGAAGCTGACTCGTATGAAGTGGAGTAGTAACATCCGTAAGTGGAGTCGGCTCATACACCGTGACTTATCATTTTTCTTTTCCGGAATGGTATTGATATATGCCATTTCCGGAATTGTAATGAATCACCGTGACACTATTAATCCGAACTTCTCCATCACACGGAAAGAGTATAAGATAGCAGAAAAGCTACCGGATAAAGCAGGAATGAATAAGGAGAAAGTGCTCACTCTCCTGGAACCATTGGGAGAAAGCGGCAACTATACCAAATATTACTTCCCGAAAACGGACGTAATGAAAGTATTCCTGAAAGGTGGCTCCAACCTTCTAGTAAACGTAAAGACAGGGGAAGCGGTATATGAATCCGTCACCCGCCGCCCGCTTATCGGAGCAATGTCCCGTTTACATTACAACCCGGGACAATGGTGGACTTACTTCGCGGATATTTTCGCCATCGCTCTTATTATCATTACTCTCTCCGGCATCATCATGCTGAAAGGGAATAAGGGCATTATCGGCAGAGGAGGGATCGAAGTCATTGTCGGAATCTTGATTCCCATTCTTTTCCTTTTCTTCTTTTGAATAGAATAACAGATTAAATCAAATGGAACATATTATCGAATGTAACAATCTGACGCACTATTACGGCAAACGGTTGATTTACGAAAATCTTAGTTTCACAGTACCCAAAGGACGCATCCTGGGACTGTTGGGAAAGAACGGTACAGGCAAGACCACCACTATCAATATCTTGAGCGGTTATCTGAAACCCCGTTCAGGGGAATGTCGCATCTTCGGACAGGAGATTCAGACAATGGCACCGGCTCTGCGTCGCAATATCGGACTGCTCATCGAAGGTCATGTGCAATATCAATTCATGACCATCACCGAGATAGAGAAATTCTACGCAGCTTTCTACCCCGGTCAATGGAAAAAGGAAGCGTACTATGAACTGATGAATAAGTTGAAAGTCGCTCCCGGACAACGTATCTCACGTATGTCATGCGGACAGCGCTCACAAGTTGCCCTCGGACTTATCCTTGCACAAAACCCGGAACTTCTAGTATTGGACGACTTCTCACTCGGACTCGATCCCGGTTATCGCCGCTTGTTTGTCGACTATCTCCGTGACTATGCCCGCTCGGAAGGGAAAACCGTCTTCCTGACCTCACATATCATTCAGGATATGGAACGACTCGTTGATGACTGTATTATCATGGACTACGGAAAGATACTGATTCAGAAACCAATCGTCGAATTACTGGAAAAAGGACGTCGCTACACTTTCACTATTCCCGAAGGTTATGAACTTCCTGCGTCTGATGATTTCTATCATCCTTCTGTCATGCGAAACCAGTTGGAGACTTTCTCCTTCCTGCAACCGGCAGAGACAGAAGCAAAACTGAAATCAATGTCAGTACCTTACACTAATTTTCATAGTGAACAGGTAAATTTGGAGGATGCATTTATCGGCCTGACAGGCAAATACTGATTAAATTAAGAATAAAAATTGGCTACTCGTAACCCACAAATCATAATTCATAAATCATAAATCCTCAAAAATGTACGCTATATTTTATAAAGAATGGATAAAGACACGGTGGTATTTTCTGCTTGCCGTGCTCGCCACACTCGGTTTTACAGGCTATTGTATGCTTCGCATCAACCGGGTGGTAGAAATGAAAGGGGCTGCTCATGTATGGGAAGTCATGCTGCAACGCGATGTTATCTTCATTGATATGTTGCAATATATCCCCCTGATTGCCGGAATCCTGATGGCAATCGTGCAGTTTGTCCCCGAGATGCAACGCAAATGTTTGAAACTGACTCTCCATCTGCCTTATCCGGAACTAAAAATGACGGGCAATATGTTACTCTCCGGACTCATATTGATTCTTGTCTGTTTTGCTTCTAATTTCCTGTTGATGGAAGTATACCTGAACGGAATACTTGCCCATGAACTGAAGAACCACATATTGCTCACCGCTTTAACGTGGTATCTTGCCGGGATTTCCGGCTACCTGCTCGTCGCATGGATCTGCCTTGAACCGGCATGGAAACGTCGTATTCTGAATCTCATTATCGCTGTATTGTTACTACGGATCTTCTTTCTGTCGCCCACACCGGAAGCATACAACAAGTTCCTCCCTTATTTAGTGGTTTATACTTTGTTGACAGCTTCTTTCTCGTGGCTTTCTATCGTACGATTTAAGGCCGGAAAGCAGGACTAAACAATTAAAAATTAAAGATTAAAAATTAAAAGATTGAGAAATGAGACGTTTCAGTACCATACTATTATATGTAACCATCGCTTTCCTGCTTCTTTGGCAGTTGCCTTGGTGTTACAATTTCTTTGTCGTAAAGCCGGAGAAGACTCCCTTTACCCTATATAGTTTCGTCATTGGCGATTTCGCACAGATGGGACAGGAAGAGGGAAAGGGAAGCGTGCGTCGCGACTTGGCAGGAAACATTTATTCGGAAGCTGCTTTCGACAGCATCCTGCCTATGTTTTACTTCCGCCAGTTGATGTCTGACGAGCGTTTTCCAGATACCATTCAAGGAATCGCAGTGACTCCCAAAATGGTGCAGACGGAAAACTTCAACTTCCGCAGCGTTCCTTCGGATATCAATGCGCCTTCTATCGGACTTTACCCGCTAATGGAATCCATGTCAGGACGTGTGGATTTAAAAATGCCGGATGATGTATTCCGCATCACCTCCAAAGGGATCGAATTCATCGACATGGCTACCAACAGCGTGAAGGAAGATAAAAGCCTTCAGTTTACCGAAGCTATGACTAAGAAAGATTTTCGTTTCCCGGCAACGGAGATTGTAGGAAATCCGACGGTGAAAAAGGAGTATGACGAAGGTTACCTTCTATTGGATGCCGACCGCCGTCTGTTTCATCTGAAACAGGTGAAAGGGCGTCCGTATGTCCGTGCCATCACCTTGCCTGAAGGACTGACGTTAAAGCATCTGTATCTGACCGAGTTCAGAAACAAAAAGACGCTTGCTTTTATGACCGATGTCAACAACGCCTTCTATGTGTTGCAGAATCGGACGTATGAAATCGTAAAAACAGGAATCCCGGTATTCAATCCCGAAACGGATGCACTAACCATTATCGGTAATATGTTCGATTGGACGGTACGTGTGACTACTCCGACCTCTGATAATTATTACGCATTGAATGCCGACGATTATTCATTGATTAAAAAATTAGAGAACGCATCGTCTACTCATTCCATGCCCGGTATTACTTTCACATCTTATACTGATAAATATGTAATGCCACGTTTCGAATAGTATTCCCATATTGAATGTAACAGTTGTAAGGGACTATCAAAAGTCAATCTATTAAATATGACTTAGGGTAGTCCCTTACTGTTTTCTTCCCATGCGTGTATAGGAAACAAAAAGAATTACAATCTTTTCTTCTGTAAGTATGGGCTTTTTCCGGCAAGAAAGTTTATCTTTGCCGACTCATTCAAATATTCAGACCGCAATTGCTTCTGCATTATACACAAACAAATACGGTAAAACGAAAAAACTCAAATTAAAAACCGTATGAAAGTTTACAAAGCATTTGCTTTCCTAAGTATCTTCATCATATTGTTCTATAATTGTTCGCTCCCTACTGATGACGAAGAAAAAGGAGATTCAGAGGAAGAGGATACAGTTACCTCCGAACTTCCCTGGGAAGGAGAGATGGACAAATTCACCATCAATTCTAAAGAAGGAATCCATCTGAATGATCCATACGAAGACGCCGGAACAGCTTATGTCACCATTCCTTCCACCTCTGTAAAAAATACCCGTTGGGAATTTGGAGTTCACCTCACCTTTAATCCTTCCGCTAACAATTATGCACGATTTTATCTGACTTCTTCCTCAAACATTCTTTCCGAGAATTTAAACGGTTATTATATTCAGATAGGAGGAGCCAAAGATAATGTAACTCTTTATCGTCAAAACGGAGACCAATCTAAACTACTGGCTTCGGGAAGAGAGTTGATGAAAGGAGACTCTTCACCGAAACTATATATAAAAGTAGAACGTGACAATAATGGTTACTGGACTTTTTGGACACGACGTGAATCCGAGAATGAATACGTAAAAGAAAAACAAATAAAAGATACCGATATACAAACTTCCCGCTACTGCGGTATATACTGCATTTACACCAAAACCCGCTGTAAAGGATTTACATTTCATCACATACAGCTATCTAATAACGTAGAAACGGACACTACACCTGATGAAACACCCGATCATCCCGGAACAGACATTCCAGATAATCCGAACACCCCCGAATTACCGAAAGATGTGAGAGGTATGCTTCTTTTCAATGAAATCATGTATAATAATGCCACTGATGGTGCAGAATATATAGAAATCTACAATCCGACTGAACAGGCTATCATTTTACCGGTACTTTATCTATATAAGATGTATAAAGACGGGGCAATATACAATACTACCATCCTTCAAAATGAAAGTCCTTCTACTCCCCTAACCATTCCTGCCAAAGCATATCTTTGCTTCACGAAATACTTCAACAGAGTCGTTCAGAAACATAAAGTCGGTGGAGAAAATATAATAATTATACCGAACTTCCCGGCACTGAACAATAATGGCGGGTATCTGGCACTTTCAAGTAGTAAAGAGACTGCACCAGGACATACTTTTGACACTTGTTGTTTTAGAGATGAAATGCACACCATTGATAAAATAACCGGCGTTTCACTCGAAAAGAAATCCCCGGAGTTACCCTCTCTCAATAAGAATTGGCATTCATCAAAACATGCAACCGGAGGCACACCCGGAATAAAAAATATGTAAGAGTATGCATATCTATGATAAATTCCCTACATTTGTAGGCAAAGTAAACAAGTTCCGGATATTTATCCTCAAACGAATTTAAACAGCAGATATGAGTCCAGCCGTTATATCTATTACTATTGTGGCATACTTTATAATCCTGTTCACTATCTCTTATATAGCAGGACGCAAAGCCGACAATGAAGGATTCTTTGTAGGAAACCGTAAATCAGCCTGGTATATCGTTGCCTTTGCCATGATCGGTTCCACCATTTCCGGAGTCACTTTCGTTTCCGTTCCGGGTATGGTACAGGCAAGTAGCTTTTCTTACCTGCAAATGGTGCTGGGATTCATAGTAGGACAAATTATCATTGCGTTTGTACTCGTTCCTCTCTTTTATCGTATGAACCTGGTTTCCATATATGAATATCTGGAGAACAGGTTCGGAAGCTCTTCCTACAAGACGGGAGCCTGGTTCTTTTTTATTTCAAAGATGCTAGGGGCAGCCGTCCGACTCTTTCTCGTATGCCTGACATTGCAGTTTCTTATCTTCGATCCTTTCCATCTTCCATTCCTGTTGAACGTAATTCTTACGGTATTTATCGTATGGCTTTACACTTTCCGCGGTGGAGTGAAATCATTGATATGGACGGATGTTCTAAAAACATTCTGCCTGGTAGTGTCGGTTGTACTTTGCATCTATTATATTGCTTCCAGCTTGCATCTGAATTTCAGTGGTTTGGTTAGTACGATTTCAGACAGTGACTTTTCCAAGACATTCTTTTTTGACGATGTTAATGACAAACGATATTTCTTCAAGCAATTCCTGGCAGGAGTATTCACCGTTATTGCCATGAATGGGCTCGACCAGGATATGATGCAGCGCAATCTTAGCTGCAAGAACTTCCGGGACTCACAGAAGAATATGATTACCAGTGGAATCTCACAGTTCTTTGTCATTCTGCTTTTTCTGATGCTGGGAGTACTGTTATATACGTTTACAGCACAGCAAGGCATTGGGAATCCGGAAAAAAGCGACGAGTTGTTTCCGATGATTGCTACCGGAAATTATTTTCCCGGCATAGTCGGAATATTATTCATTATCGGACTGATAGCCTCCGCCTATTCTGCAGCGGGTTCTGCCTTGACGGCACTGACCACTTCCTTTACTGTAGATATTTTACATGCACAGAAAAAAGGAGAGGCGGCACTTAGCCAAATACGCAAACATGTACATATCGGTATGGCAGTTGTGATGGGAGCAGTCATTTTCGTATTCAATCTGCTGAACAACACGAGTGTGATTGATGCGATTTACACACTGGCCAGTTATACGTATGGCCCTATCTTAGGACTGTTCGCTTTCGGCATCTTCACCAAGAAACAAGTTTATGATAAATATATTCCGTTGGTAGCTATCGCTTCTCCTATTCTTTGCTATATCCTGCAAAGAAATTCGGAAGCATGGCTCAACGGTTACCAAATTAGTTACGAGTTGTTGATAATCAATGCCCTGTTCACATTCCTTGGACTTTGTTTGTTCATCAAAAGACAAGACAAAGAAACATCTTACACAACTCATACTACAAAACAAAAAGTAAAATAATGAAAACAACAATCAACTGTTTTCTTCCTTTCAGCCGGTTGGAAGAAACTGTGCAAACAGTTAAGGAGTTACGTGCATCGACGCTGGTAGACAAAATTTATTTATTGGCATCGCCAATTACCAATGTCTGTATTCCCGGATGCGAACTCATCTCTGTAGAGAAAATGCAGTCTACACAAGCAATGCGAGCTATTGCAGAACATTCTGATAAAACATATACCTTGCTCTATACCAAACACACTGCACTAAAAATAGGCATGTTCGCTCTTGAAAGAATGGTTCAAGTAATGGAAATGACCCAAGCTGGCATGGTATATGCAGACCATTACCAACAGATAGACGGTGTGCAAAAAACAGCTCCGGTCATTGATTACCAACCCGGTAGCCTGCGTGACGACTTCAATTTCGGCTCGGTTTTACTGTTCAATGCCAACGCATTCAAGGAAGTTATAGAAAATACGGAAGAGGAATATCAATATGCAGGCTTGTATGATTTGAGACTCAAAATATCCCAAAAGAGCAAACTGGTACATATCAACGAATATCTATATACCGAAGTAGAAAGTGACAAGCGGAAAAGCGGTGAGAAGCAGTTCGATTATGTAGACCCTAAAAACCGTCAGGTACAGATCGAAATGGAACAGGCATGCACCAACCATTTGAAGGAAGTTGGCGGATATCTTTATCCTATCTTCCGTCCTGTAGACTTTTCTTCCCACACTTTTGAGTATGAAGCTTCTGTCATTATACCCATACGCAACCGTATTCGCACAGTCAAAGATGCCGTACGCTCGGCACTGAACCAGCAAACGACCTTTCCGTTCAATGTCATTGTCATCGACAATCATTCGACAGACGGGACCAGTGAAGTTCTCCGTGAACTTAGTTCGGACAAGCGGCTGATTCACGTCATTCCCGAAAGAGATGACCTCGGTATAGGCGGATGTTGGAACATAGGTATCCATCACGAGAAATGCGGAAAGTTTGCCGTCCAACTTGATAGCGACGACGTGTATAAAAACGAACATAGCCTGCAAATCATTATTGATACTTTCTATAAACAGAAATGTGCAATGGTAATCGGCACTTATATGATGACTAACTTTGATATGCAGGAAATTGCCCCCGGCATCATCGATCATAAGGAATGGACACCCGACAACGGACGAAATAATGCATTACGTATCAACGGTCTGGGAGCTCCCCGTGCATTCTACACGCCCATTCTTCGGGAAATCAAAGTCCCGAACACAAGCTATGGAGAAGATTATGCCCTTGGATTGAAAATTTCACACGATTATCAGATAGGTAGAATATACGACGTGATTTACCTTTGCCGCCGTTGGGACGGCAACTCGGATGCTGCACTGCCTGTTGAGAAAATCAACCAGAATAATCTATATAAAGACCGGCTTCGTACGTGGGAATTGGAACAGCGCATCCTGCAACAAAGAACGACATTAGAGAAAATTCAGCAAAAAATCGAACAGTTATTCCAAAAGCAAACTCTTTCTTGGGAACTAGCCAAAGAGAATTACCAAGCACTGGAACAGTATCGGTCACGAACAAAAAAAATATCCAAGTGGTTTGGTAACAATTGTTTAAGTGCGAAACTATTCTTTAATCCGAAACGTATTCTTTCGGCTACCGCACAGACAGATACTGCCTCCATTCACTCACGGCCTTGCTTCCTCTGCCAAACAAACCGACCGCAGGAACAAGAGTTCATCAGTTATGGAAATTATCAGATACTGGTTAATCCCTATCCCATATTTAAACACCACTTTACAATTGTAGATAAGGAACACAAGTCACAATCCATAGCCGGGCGTTTTAAAGATATGATAGAACTCACCGACATTATGGAAGAATACTTCCTTTTGTATAATGGACCGGAATGTGGAGCTTCCGCTCCCGATCATGCCCATTTTCAAGCTTGCAGTAAAGAGGAAAGTATGCAGGGATCATATTACGATCACATAGAATTAATAGATAACGACAAGGTGCGAATTAGTTATGAAGATTTTCCGTACAGTTTCATCAGGATTCAGGCGAAAAATAAGAAAACAATGTCGAGAACCTTTCATCTGATTTACGACATCTTAGCTGCCAATAATAACGGAAAAGAACCAATGATGAATATTCTTGCCTGGTATGGTTTGGAACGCACCAAAGAGGATTTTAGAGAGCGCTACGAAGAAGAATTTGAATCAGTGGCCGAACACCCTTACAATTGTGTTATCTTCTTACGCAGCAAACATCGTCCTGATTGCTATTACGCAAAAGGAGACGAACAAATTCTCATCAGTCCTGCTATTGCTGAAATGAACGGCATATTCCCTATAGTACGTGAAGAAGATATGAAGAAACTGACTCCTGAAAAAGTATATGATATCTATCGGGAAGTATCGATATCTAAAGAAAAGCTACAAGAAATAATAGAACGCATTAAAGCCGCCTTATGACAGAGCCTCAAATAGCAGTTGGCATTCTTTCCGGGAAAGAGATTGAATTCTCTTTCCCGGAAAAATTTAATTCTTCTGTCGGAACGGAAATTTCCGGGACACAGAAAGTTATTTATCAGGATGGGAAGATTCATTGGCAAGGGAAAGAATATAATGAATTATCTTTCACTCCCCAACAAGGTGCACATGCTTTCTTTGAACTGAAAGATGTAACCATCGGAATCAACTTCCATTGGGAACGCAAAGAAGTCCAGAAATTCAAAGGGGAATTAAAGATTATCATCGAAGGAGAACAACTAACCGCCATCAATGTGATTTCCATTGAAGAATATCTTACCAGTGTAATTTCATCCGAAATGAGCGCAACAGCTTCTTTAGAACTACTAAAGGCTCACGCCGTCATCTCCCGAAGCTGGTTACTTAATAAGTTGAGAGTTGAGAATGGAGAGTGGAGAGTTACTGTGCAGCCGGATAGCGCAGCCCACTCTCCACTCTCCACTCTCCATTCTCAATTTATAAAATGGTATGACCATGAAGCGCATAGAAATTTCGATGTATGTGCCGATGATCATTGCCAGCGTTATCAGGGAATTACACGAGCCTCAACACCACAAGCCATCGAAGCAGTCTCCGCCACGCGGGGGGAAGTGCTGATGTATAAAGGAGCGATTTGTGATGCCCGTTTCTCTAAATGTTGTGGCGGAGCTTTTGAAGAGTTCCAAAATTGTTGGGAAAACGTAAAGCATCCTTATCTAATCAGACAACGGGATAGCAAGACTGAAAAACAACTTCCCGATTTGGCCATAGAGGCGGAAGCTGATAAATGGATACGTACCTCACCTGTTGCTTTTTGTAATACGCAGGATAAGAAAATTCTAAGCCAAGTACTAAACAACTACGATCAGGAAACAGCAGACTTCTATCGTTGGAAAGTCAGTTATACCCAACAGGAACTTTCAACACTGATTCATCAACGTTCGGGAATTGACTTCGGACAAATTCTGGATTTAATTCCTATAGAACGTGGAACGTCGGGACGTCTTGTCCGATTGAAAATTATAGGAACCTTGCGAACGCTTATTATCGGGAAAGAACTGGAAATACGCCGTACCTTATCTACTTCCCATCTGTATAGTTCCGCTTTTGTAGTAGACAAGGAATATGAGGAAAAAGGACATAAAGAGGATAAAATCCCTTCACGATTCATCCTTACCGGAGCCGGATGGGGGCATGGAGTAGGACTTTGCCAGATTGGTGCTGCCGTAATGGGAGAGCAAGGTTACAAATATGAAGAAATACTGTCTCACTATTACCCCGGCAGTACGCTCGAGAAACAATATCAATAAAAAAGAATAATACCATGACAACATCCACTACAAAAAGAAATCCCTGGAGCTGGATACCCACCCTCTACTTCGCAGAAGGGCTGCCATACGTAGCGGTAATGACGATTGCTGTTATCATGTACAAGCGTTTGGGATTATCCAATACGGAAATAGCCTTATACACTTCCTGGCTCTACCTTCCCTGGACTATCAAACCGCTATGGAGTCCTTTCGTCGACTTGGTGAAAACGAAACGCGCCTGGATTATTGCCATGCAAGGTTTCATCGCTGCCGGATTTGCGGGGATAGCCTTCTTTATTCCGACTGCTCATTATGTACAGTTGACTCTCGCCTTTTTCTGGCTGTTGGCGTTCAGTTCCGCTACGCATGACATCGCAGCAGACGGTTTCTATATGCTCGGACTCAATAATAAGGAACAATCTTTCTTTGTCGGTATCCGGAATACTTTCTATCGGCTTGCCAATATTTTCGGGCAGGGAATTCTAGTCATGCTGGCAGGATGGCTGGAAACATCACAGAACAATATTTCCTTGGCATGGAGTATTACATTCTACCTCCTTGCCGGATTATTTCTGGCTCTTACTATCTATCATCGACTTATCCTCCCCCATCCTGATTCGGACATTAAACGTCCCGGCCTCACACCGGGTAAGTTGTTAGGAGATTTCCTTTTGACCTTTGTCACATTCTTTCAGAAAAAGAACCTCGGTCTCATGTTCTTTTTCCTCCTCACCTATCGGTTGGGAGAATCACAGTTAGCCAAAATAGCTTCTCCTTTCCTGCTCGACACCACCGATAAAGGTGGGCTAGGCTTATCCACAGCAACTGTCGGAATGATCTACGGTACGATAGGTGTCATAGCTTTATTGCTCGGTGGAATCATTAGTGGTTTCCTCGTTTCCCGTGACGGATTCAAGAAATGGATATTACCCATGGCATTAGCCATCAACATTCCCGATCTATTATATGTATGGATGGCTGCCGCCACCCCGGACAATCCTATATTTATAGCCATTTGTGTAGCGATCGAACAGTTGGGGTATGGTTTCGGCTTTACCGCTTATATGCTATATCTGATTTATATAGCAGAAGGTGAACATAAAACGGCACACTATGCTATCGGAACCGGATTTATGGCACTGGGCATGATGATTCCCGGTATGCCTGCCGGATGGATACAGGAACATCTCGGATACACAAACTTCTTTATCTGGGTTTGTATTTGTACCCTGCCCGGTATCGTCGCCTCATTAATGATTCGCAACCGACTGGAAGATTCTTTCGGAAAGAAACAATAAAAAGCTCAAAGATATGATACTCATTGCAGATAGTGGTTCTACCAAAACCGACTGGTGCATCGTTTTCAACGGCACCCCAATCAAACGAATGGGAACGAAGGGAATTAATCCCTTCTTCCAATCAGAAGAAGAAATTCAACAAGAGCTGACACATTCCCTCCTGCCACAACTACCGGAAGGAACGATCAACTCCATCTTTTTTTATGGTGCAGGATGCACTCCCGAAAAAGCTCCCGTCCTCCGGCGGGCTATTGCCGACAGCCTGCCCGTCATCGGGAACATCAAAGCCTACTCGGATATGCTTGCCGCTGCCCGCGGACTATGCGGACATGAAGCAGGGATTGCCTGCATCCTCGGCACAGGTTCCAATTCCTGTTTCTACAACGGTGAAGAGATTGTCAACAACATCTCCCCTCTTGGATTCATCCTGGGAGATGAAGGAAGCGGCGCAGTCCTAGGAAAACTATTGGTAGGCGATGTACTGAAAAACCAGCTTCCACCCACCATCAAAGAAGCTTTCTTAAAACAGTTCGACCTGACGGCCCCCGAAATCATCGACCGTGTTTATCGCCAGCCTTTCCCGAACCGTTTTCTGGCTAGTCTCTCTCCCTTCCTTGCACAGCACTTGGAAGAACCGGCTATCCGTTCACTAGTACTCAACAGCTTTATCGCTTTTCTCCGCAGAAACGTGATGCAATATGATTATAAGCAATATCCGGTACATTTTATTGGTTCCGTAGCTCACTGTTACAAGGAGATTTTGCAGGAGGCTGCGCAAACAACAGGTATTCAGATCGGTAAGATTCTTCAAAGTCCGATGGAAGGACTGATTCAATACCATCAACAATAATTCTTTTACCTATTGTAATTTATAACCAGTAATTATAAAAATGCAGATAACCGAACAACCGTCACTTTACGATCATCTGGAAAAGAAATCTGTGCGAGAGATATTAGAAGATATCAACCAGGAAGATCAGAAAGTAGCATTAGCCGTACAAAAGGCTATTCCACAAATTGAAGAACTTGTCAATCAGATTGTACCCCGCATGAGGCAAGGCGGACGCATCTTTTATATGGGGGCCGGCACAAGCGGTCGCCTGGGAGTATTGGATGCTTCCGAAATTCCTCCTACTTTCGGTATGTCTCCCAACTGGATTATCGGACTGATTGCAGGAGGCGATACAGCCCTGCGCAATCCGGTAGAAGGAGCCGAAGATGATGAAAATCGCGGCTGGGAAGAACTCGTCGAACACCAGATCAACGAAAAAGACACCGTTATCGGCATTGCCGCTTCCGGCACTACCCCGTACGTAATCGGTGCTTTGCGGGAAGCCCGTAAACACGGTGTCCTGACAGGTTGTATCACCAGTAATCCCGATTCTCCAATGGCAGCAGAAGCGGATGTAGCCATCGAAATGATTGTAGGACCGGAATATGTGACAGGCAGTTCCCGGATGAAATCAGGCACCGGACAGAAAATGATTCTGAATATGATTAGCACCTCCGTCATGATTCAACTCGGACGGGTGAAAGGGAATAGGATGGTGAATATGCAGTTGACCAATCATAAACTTATAGAAAGAGGGACGCAGATGATTATGGATGAATTAGGATTGGACCATGACCGTGCGCAAAAACTCCTTTTACTTCATGGTTCTGTAAAAAAGGCTATTGATGCATATCAGAAACAATAACAAGTGTCTTTGATTCAAGCTAGAAGAAACCTACAGGTCCCCAATTAAGACAGGATTCTTTTTCTGCTTTAATTGGGGGCCTTATAAATAAAACAGTACAGCTATCTCTTTATATTCACAGTCACAATACTATATGCCTTTATATCCAGCCCATTCTCTAAAGAAGAAATAGCAGATTCTACTAACATACCTTTATTTGTTTCAGGAAAAGATTCTGTAGGTACTGTCGACACAGTCATTTTTACTTCCGCAGGAATGAAAGGAAGAGCCAGATTCAAACCTTTTATATCCGAAGAAGTCCTATTGACAAACATCAAAGTAAGATTTCCCTGACTATCTTTATATGCCGTACAATCTACAGAGGCAGATACATTTTTGGAAGCAACGACCTTGACACGCGTTTTTCCCGTCAGATTTTTTGCAAACTGTGCATACATATACCCTCGGGGAGTAATAGCACTCATAGTAGAGTTAGCCAGACCATCACCCAACATTCCATAATAGCGACGACCATACCAATAAATATAAGCATTGAATCCCGAAGCCATTGCAGTATTAATCTCCGCTGCCAACTGTAATGTTTCCGCACGGACATCACCAATCAACAGGTAAGGAGCTTTCTTTTCCCATGCTTCATTCAGCAAATGTTCAGTCATCCAATATTCTTTACCTTTAGCTTTTGCCAGATCATACGGAGTATTTCCACCTCCATAGATGTGTCCTCCCACAACATCAATTACAGCGCAGGCTTGTTCATCTTCAAGAATGGGATCTGTACTCTCATGCCTGTACTGGAATGACTCTCCAGTCATTAGTTTCACATCGGGATGAGCAGCTTTAATACTCGCACCATACTGTTTAAAGAACTTAGCCTGCTGCAAACCTGTCCATCTACAACTTTCATAAGTCACTTCAAAATCCGGTTCATTCTGAATAGATACTACATCAACCGCAGCGCTCTGTTGTTTCATATAAGTAAGGAACTCTTTCAAATATTCAGCATATCCAGCATAATCAGCCAGTTCACCATCCACAATATTATCAATTGTTTTCAAAGACACAGGTGGCGTCCAAGGAGTTGCCAGAATCGTGGTTCCCAGATCCTTTGCCACTTTCGCAACCCGAGCAACAGTTCCCCATCGACTATCCGCAGTCTGATTCTTATCTTTAGGGGCAATGCGGATCCGCAAAATATTACATCCTAGCTGATCAGCTCCCGTACCAAACAAGGTATTCATCTCCTCCTCTGTCAGTGCAGTTTGCTGCCAAGATGTTTCCATCACTCCAAAACCCTGCACTTTCTGATATTCGATATCCGGTTGAATAGTCAATGTAGCCGGAATCTGTTCGGGTACAGTATAGCCTGTTGTATCTTCATCACTGCATGAGGCTAACAAGAGTAATAGAGAGTATAAAGTATACATATATTTAATCGTATTCATAATTCTTCTTTAAGTCTAAATTATTATTCCAAGATTACTGCTTCTCCGGCTTAGTATAAGGCACCAGGCGGAAGTTTCCAAAACCTAGTTGATAACCAATCATGTCGGTTCCCTTTGAATACTTGCCATCTGTTCCCATATAGCTACCCGCTTTCAAAGACAGATAAGTATTCAGAGAAGCCGGAAAGCTCGTCTTTGCATCGTTTACTGTCAAGCCACTAAAACAGGACAACTGTGACAAAGGAATGACCATCGTACGCCATCCGCCATAAAACTCAAAAGGTACAATCTTACCATTTTGGTTCCAGGAGATCAACGTGATTCTGCCATCTCCGTCAGAGGAATTCTTCCCTGTCTCCCAACGCCAAGCTCCTAAAGTCCAATTACAAGTCATATAGAAGTCAAACTCTATAGCTAAGTCGGAACACAAGGTAGCATCCGTAATTAAACCACCCGAGTTTGCAACGACTACTGACCATACTTTTCCGTAATCAAATCTAAATTTCAGTAAATCGTCTCCATTCGAACTGATCTTATCCACAGTCACATCAATCGGATTTCCAGTGGGGATAATGCGATACAGATCGGGAGCTGTCGGAGCTTTATCCGGATTAAGAATAGGGAACGGATTGGCTGATGCTGTATTATTGGATGACATAGCGAGATTAATTCCATCAAACCTAGCCTGATTACTACCAGCATAGGCATCCCCTCCATTCGCAAAACGGTTAATGAATAAACATCCCTTACAATTTATATCTTTATAAGAATATCCCTCACCTGAAGCAGATACTACTGTAATATATCCGGGCGTCTGATCACCTCCGGTTGGAACGACCACTTTTATGTTCTTATTATCAACCGTTTCAAAATCCGTTGCTTCCACATCTCCCGGGAATATGATCTTCTGAATGCTCTCGAAGTTCATACCATAAATGTAAATAAACTCCCCAGCCTTAGCCATCGTATGAGATACACTAGTAATAAATGGAGCGCCCGCATTACCTGCAAACTTGATTTCAATCAGCTTCTCCGAGTAATCAGAAACCAGTTTAATGGTATTCATATCCTCCACATTCGTCACATTGCCCTCTCCGACAGGAAGATCTGACGGAACAGAAATTGTAAGAGCCGTTTCCGTGGCAACAAAACTAGTAACCAAAGTTCCGTTACAGTAAACCTCTTTCACCAGATTCAAATTTGTTCCGTTCAATACAACATCACTTCCCAAAATAATTAGAGTGACAGGTTGTCCGTCCGTGCCAACCACTGTCTCATCAACGGTTATCGTAGGCCCTGATATTGTAAATGAATAGTTATAGGTTTCCCCTAACTCTGTTTCAAGTTTAATCACATTCTCATCGTTTACATTCTGAATCTGTTCCCCCAAAGGCGTTTCTTCAGGAATGACAATGCGAAGAGCAGTAGAAGCAAGATGATTTTCAGAAGTCATATTTACAGCATAACCGTTAAAATACACTTTACTCACATAATTCAAACCGGCACCTTCCAATTGAATCTCTTCACCAATTGATGCAGTTGTTGTCAATGTACCTACCAGATCATTCACATCTGCAAAAACCCGTACTCCATTCACTGCCAATTTCCAACTGATAATACTCAGAGAAAAGATAAATTCATTTCTATCACTTTTCACCTTCACCGTATTCTTTAATGACTCTTCGACAACCTGATAACCCAATGGGGTATTTTGAGGAATGACTACCTCAATATATGTATTTCCTTGTTTCAGAAAATCCTTAGCAGCCACTTCCAATCCATTAAAATATGCCGCAGAAACAGCGGATAAGTTGTTACCCTCCATACGTATTTTCGTTCCCACCTTCACTTGAGTCGCCTCTTTCCAATCATTCCCACTCTGTACATTCACACTTTGAATGACAGCATTTGTCAAGCTTCCGCTTCCAAGATCCTGGTCGTCATCATCACAAGACAAGAAGCCCACCATCACAGCCGTCAACAACATAATAGTTATGCTTTTATTCAAATATTTATATAGTTTCATCATTCATTCCTGTTTAATCATTCTTATAAGAACTTTTCACATAAGGCACAATACGGAAATTACCAAAAGACATTTGTGCATTCTCCATAGGATTACCAGAGAACCAGTTGCCTGATTTATCTTGGAAACTTCCACATATCCAGAATATAGCCCCACTCATATTATTCAAAAGGGAACGTAAATCTCCAAGCGTCAGTGTTGCATAATTTGTTATCTCTGCAATAGGCCATGTCATGGTCTTCCAGCCGTTTGTAAAAGTAACCGGAACGACAGCACCATTATTGATCCATGGTACCGGAGTACAGCGTTCACTCGCAAGCGTCAGTCGAAGAGCTCCGGATTGCCAAGGGACATTCACATAGTAATCACATTGGAAGGCCAATTCATTGCATGGTGTATCTTCTGTGATCACCTTACTTTCAGCACACGCATCCAACACTATTTGAATTGCTTTATCCGGATAGAAATTGAAACCTCCGATTTCCCCTTGTGTCGGAGTATCCGCCGGTTCTCCAGGAACAGAGCGATACACTTCCGGACTTTTCGGTCCCTCAACTCCAGACGGAATCACAGCAGTTGTATTAGTGGAAATACTTCCTCTCCCATAGTTATACGCTTTCTTATCTGCAGGATCTTCACTGAACTTCACAATAAACAAGCCCGGTTTGAAATTGAAGTTATTATAAGTATAAGCTCCTCCATTAGCCCCTTCAATAATCAATCTACCGTAGTTGTATTCCACACCGTCCGGCACCTGTACTGAAAGCACCGTATAATTGTTATTTACCTTAAGATTAGTAGAAGCTATACCACCCGGAAACGTTACTTTTTCAATATCCTTCAGATTTGTACCATAAATGTCAATCCACTCACCTACTCTTGGCATCGTATGGGAAACATCCGTCACAGACGGAGCAGCTGCCAGAATTGAGAACGGGAATACAAAATCATCGTGTTTCGTAACAATACGTATTGTATTACGCACCGTTTCATCTGTAACTTCCGTCCCGGTAGGAATTGTAGTTGGGATAGTGAAAATAATCGCATTATCAGTGATATAATTTGAATTAACGCCTGCAACTTCCACGCCATTACAATAGATGGCTTTGGTTGTAGTAAAACCACTGCCTTCAATACGGATTTTTTCACCCAGACGTACTTTCGTCAATACAGTCTCTGTGTCAGTAACTTTCTGGGCACACACACGAGTGACGGACACACTTTCGTCATCTGAACACGAGAAAGAAAGAACAGGCAATGCTACCAGCAGTCCGAACAACCAATTATTAATTATATATTTTTTCATCTTGGATAGTCTTTTATCTTATTTCACATCAAAATGTACAGGTTCTTCGCTCAACAAAGGATTTAGAGTTTCTTCATTCAACGGATAAACCAATTTTAAGCAACTAGCATCGGGAGTCTTCATTTCACGTCCGTCTGACGCTCCCCAGGAAAATGTAGGAGGAGCACCATAATCATAGCGAACACCACGTTTCTGATTCTTCATAAACTCGACGACCCAGTCTGTATCCCAATAACCACGACGAACAATATCATACCAGAACTGACCTTCCATTGCCAATTCACAACGTCGTTCATTCCAAATATCCTGCAAAGTGATTTCATCCATTCCATCCAACCCAGCACGTTTACGAACCAGATTAAAATAGTACAACGCATCCTCATCACTTGTATTAGATCCAGTCCCTAAAATAGCTTCCGCATAGAGTAGATATACCTCTGCCAAACGCAACATGGGAGTTGCCATCCCCGAATTCTGGCTTACACTCTGTATGCCTGTATCCTTACTGCTGCCTACAATATGTTTTTTCACCGGACAAAGCTTCACGTTAGGTACCACGAAGTATCCTTCTTTCGTATGTGTTCCAATATAATCATACTTTGCCCCGGTAAAAAACATCGTTCCCCGTTTTCTCGAACTTTCTCCACGATCTATCATCAATTCAACCAATTCTCCGGAAAGATATTCGTTCCCCCCCCAAGCCTGGTCGCCGTCCATCAACGCGGAATATTTATTCAAACGTGCCTGTATAGCATTACCTACTCCATAAGTAGTGCTGCCTCCAACCCACTGCAAAGCAAATAATGATTCACTATTATTGTTATTCTGCACACGGAACAGTTCTTCATAATTGTCCATCAATTTATTCGGACTCTGTTTACATACGATTCCAGCCGCTTCTTCAGCTTTCTCATAATATTGTGCGGCAGTCATCGGATACCTGTCTGCCGAGAACTTACCACCACGTGCATAACAGGCAGCCGTGATGTAGAAACGAGATAACATCCCCAACGCGCTGTAACGTGTCAACCGTCCGATTTCATCCGAAAGAGGAAGATTTTCTGCAGCAAACTCCATATCTTTTATTGCATATTGCAATACGTCTTCCTGGAAATTGGCATGTACCATATAATTCTGTGCCAATATCTCCGGATCTTCCACAATAGGAACATCCCCCCAGACGCTCATTAAATACCAGTAAGCAAGGCCTCTCATAAAACGGGCTTCTCCCTTGCAACCATTTACCACTGTCACATCCACTCCTTTCTCTACAGCACGATCTATATTTTTCAGAATAATATCCGCCTGTCCGATGACTGAATAGAAGCTATCCCATCCATCCTCCACTCCCAACGTACTGGAGTTGTCTACCAAGCGGTTCAAAATGGCTCCAGGATTAGTAACCTGATCCACATATTGATTATTCGCGCGGGCATCGCCTACAATAAAGTAAAAACGACTGTTAAAAGGATACCAAGGGCGGTTGTACAATGCACCAGTAGCGGCACGACATTCTTCTGCGGATTTATAGAAATCATCCAGCAACATTTGGTTCTCTGAAGTTACGTCCAGAAAGTCTTCACAAGAAACGACTGACAACCCCATGAGTCCTATAGCTAATATACCTAAAATTTTTCTCATTGTTTCATTAGATTAAAAACCAATATTAATACCGAAAGTAAACGTACGGGGAGAAGGATAGCGCCCTGCATCAAAGCCGTTCAATAGGGCACTTTGAGCATAATTGCTATATTGATCGCGTGCCATACCCACTTCTGGATCATAACCTGAATATCCACTGATTGTAAACAGGTTGGATACATTGCAATAAAGTTTCAGCATTTCCAATCCCAGCTTAGAAGTTAGTTTTCTCGGGAAAGTGTATGACAAATTAACTGTTTGCAAACGAATATAAGAACCGTCTTCTATCAGATTGGAAGATACACGGTTATTCTCATTCAAATCATTCGAACTGATACGGGAGATATTTTTCTTGCCACTGATCACTCTTACATTGTAGATATTATTGGCAGAGCCTTCCGGATCAATCACTCCATATTTCGCATAGTGCAGTGCCGCATCCTTTAGCAAGTTATTCGTATAATCACGTGGATTATTAATTGTCATATTCAACCAGTTCATTACATCATTGCCATAGCAGAATGTGAAATAAAGGTTCAAGTCAAATCCTTTATAACTGAAGGTATTACCGAAACCACCCGTAAATTTGGGCAAGGGATTACCAATCACCTGTTGGTCCTTTGCATTAATAAGCCCATCTTTATTGACGTCTTCAAACAGAAGGTCGCCTACCCAAATACCGTTCTTCTCATCAATCTTCTTCGGTTGTCCGGTCGCGCCCTCTTCCGGAAGAGCCACCTTCAATTTGCCACTCTCATCAAACAAATCTGCCGCAGAGTTTATACGTCCGATCACTTTGTACCCATAAAATTGACCTATTGCATATCCAGGTTGAGTCAAGGTGACTTGTTTGTCATTCCCCCCAAACTGATAGGTTTTGAAAACCTGCGCTGTAGCCGTATTCAAATCCAGCACTTTATTCCGGTTCAAAGAAAAAACCAGACTACTTCTCCACTGGAATTCCTTGCGCGATACATTCACCGTATTCAAGGTAAACTCAAATCCACGGTTTCTCAAGGACCCGACATTGCCCCATGGTGCCGACATTGCTCCAGTCCCATTCGTTCCGGTTATACCGGGCAAAGTAAGCACAATCAGCAAATCATCAGTACGCTTGTTATACCAATCAGCTATAAATTCAACACGATTATTGAAGAAAGAAAGATCTAAACCGATATTAAATGATTTTGTCGTTTCCCAAGTTAATCCTTCATTAGGAAGTCTTGAGAGAGCCTGCCCACTTCCCCAAATCGTTTCCGTATTATTTAAAATAGAAGTATAAGCAAAAGAAGCCACATTCGAATTACCTACCACACCATAACCAGCACGCAGTTTCAAGTTTGACAACCATTCTACTTCTTTCAGAAAATTCTCCTTATTTATGCGCCATGCCAATGCAGCCGACGGGAAAGCCCCCCAACGATTTCCTCTTGCAAAGTTGGAAGAACCATCATAACGCATAGTGGCGGTCAACATATAGCGATCCAACAATGAATAATGTGCCCGTCCGAAGAAAGATAAGAATGAACTTCTTCCCGTATATCCATCATTCTCGGCTGTACTTGCATCGCCGGCACCCAAATCTGTCAACGAGTTACTTCCCAAACGACGGCTCCCTTTCAGATAATTACTTCTGGTTTCAGTCATTTCATGCCCCAACATCAAGGTAAGATTCTGATTCTTTCCCGGCTTCAGGTTAAAATTCAACAGATTCCTCCATGCCCAATAATAATTGACCCGGATTGATTCTTGCCGATCCGCATAATCATTCTTCTGCCAAGAAGTGAAATAATAGCTCGGAGTAAAACTATGTACTTCTTCCGTTCCTACATTGCTCGAAAATTCAGTTTTGAAATTCATCCACTTAAATGGAGTGACAGTAGCATAAAGATTAGAACGCACCGACAACTTACGATTATTCTTATCAACCAGTTGCGCGATAGCCAGTGCATTCACCGGGCTACTATTATCATCGCTTTCAGAAGGACTACCATAACTCCCATCCAAATTATACACCGGTACATTCGGTTTCTGTTTCACTGCACTGTTGATAATATTCCAGTCGGCAATAGAGGTAGTCTGGGTAGTACGCGACAAATTAGCAGATCCTCCGATTTTAAGCCATTTGTTCACTTCCGAATCAATGGCCGCGCTCAATGTGATACGGTCGAAATCCGATCCTTCGGCAATACCATCCTGTCGCAGATAGCCAGCTCCCACTTTATAACTGGTTCCTTTCACACCTCCCGACATATTCAAGTTATAATTTTGCATGGAAGCCGGACGAAAGATAGCCGTCTGCCAGTTTGTACCCTCACCTAGCAAAGAAGGATTTGCAAACTCTGCAGTTTTACTACGCCCCATCATTTCAACAACCTCATTATTATGCTGGGCATATTCCCGCAAATTAGCCATATCCAGTTGCTTTGCCAAGTACTGAATACCATATTGAGCTTCCAGATTGACCCTGGGTTTTCCTTCCCTTCCACGCTTGGTTGTAATAATAATAACGCCATTCGCACCGTTGGCACCATAAATAGCTGTAGCCGAAGCATCTTTCAACACTTCCATTGATTCAATATCCGAAGGATTGATAGAGGACAAAGCATTATCTGTGTCTGTACCTGTATTACCACTGATTGTAACTCCATCAATAATATAAATAGGTTCATTTGTACCGTTGATGGAGTTCAGCCCACGAATCTGTACAGAAGCTCCACCACCCGGCATACCATTATTCTGTATCATCAATACACCGGCTGCACGTCCTTGAAGAACCTGATCGATAGAAGTAGGATTCATTTGTGAAATCATCTCCGAACTAACAGAAGTAACAGCTCCGGTCAAATCCGAACGCTTCATAGAAGCGTATCCGATAGCTACCACTTCATCAAGAGCCACTGCATTATCCTGCAAAGTTATATTCACCACTTTCTTATCAGCAATCTTTACCGCTATAGGCTTCATTCCTATAAAAGAGAATTCCAACGTTTGTCCTTTTGCGACAGTAATGGAATAATTGCCTTCAAGATTGGTTACAGTACCGGTAGAAGTGCCTTTCACCACCACACTTGCTCCAATGACCGGTTCTCCATTTTCATCGGTCACTTTTCCCGTTATACGCACAGCTTGCTGTTGCTGTTCTTCAATAGAGACTACCGCATCCGAAGCATACACCGGAAGCGGATAAGAAGAAGTTCCCCAGACACAGAACCCAATCAGAAGTCCGGCACAGCATCGGGTTAACACCGATTGTGTTTGTTGCTTCTTACAATCAAACTCATTTTTCATACTATAAAATTTAATGTTAGTAAAATACATCAAAGTCCTGATAAAGAAGCTGACATTTCTATCTCATTTATCAGTTGATGCAAATTTACAGCACTCCACTCTTAAGGACATTCTTATACGTTACAAAAGCTAAAGTACCCGTTTCCACGACTATTCAATCCGTTTCATTCAGGTTTCTCAAAGTAACGTTCTTCCTTCTATACATATACAGAATTAGGATTCATTCTCTAATCTGCCAATATAATCCGTAGGAGAAACTCCATAAAACTTTTTGAAAGCAGTAGAGAAATGAGTATGATTAGTGAAGCCGACAGCATAAGCAACTTGAGATATATTCATTTTTTTATCCTTCAACAATAAAGCAGCTTGTTTAAGACGGATATTGCGTATAAACTCACTGGCAGGAATTCCCGTCAGTTCTTTCAACTTCCGGTGAAGTTGCACACGACTCAATCCAACCTGTTCTGCCAACATCTCCACATTCAGTTCCGAGTTATCCAAATAGTCATTAACCACCTTCATTACACGCTCCATCAATATCTCGTCATTTGACTTCATTTCTACTGTTCTCACTTTATCTTCCTGATCCTGTGCACCGGAGAATTTTCCTTTCAACAACAAACGATTGGCTATCAGACTTGCAATCATAGTCGAAAGTTCTTCCACAATAAAAGGTTTCGTCAGATAAGCGTCCGCTCCCTTATCCAATCCTTGGATACGGTCCGGATGTTCGGCTTTTGATGTCAGCAGAATGACTGGAATATGGCTGGTATTTCCGTTTCCCTTCAACTTTTTCACTAGTGTAAAACCATCCATTTCGGGCATCACAACATCAGATACAATCAAATCGGGCAATTGCGCTAATGCCAGCCTCAACCCCTCGTTTCCATTTTTGGCTGTCATTACCCGGTAAATTCCGCCTAATTCCATCTGCAGAAACTCCCGGACTTCATCATCGTCATCCACCACCAACACTCTATAATTAGTTTTACTACGTCCAATTTTCTTTTTCTCCGGTTTCTCCAATTCATAAGGATGGCTCTGTAAAACCATCCTGTTTTCCAAGGAGTGTTCCACCATTTCTTCTTTTTTCAGATGATTATTGCCGAGTGGAATACGAATTGTAAAACAACTCCCTTTTACATCTTTCCGATTAGATGCAACCACTGTACCATGGTGTAAACCAACCAACAAGCGGCAAAGATTCAACCCGATTCCAAACCCTATAGGAGTAGAAGACAACTCGGCGGATGCCTGGTAAAAACGTTCGAATATTTTCTCCAGCTTACTTTCATCAATACCCGGTCCGGTATCCATAATCATTATCTCTGCATAATTACGAAGAACACCCGACTCTTTTTTATTTACTCCCGCAGATAAACATACGGTAATCTCCCCTCCATCCGGAGTATACTTAAAAGCATTTGAGAACAAATTAACTAGCACCTTATCAAAATTATTCCGGTCAATCCATACAGGAAGTTCTTTCAGAGTATGTTCGAAAGTAAACTGTATTCCCCGTTTTTCCGCCTGATAATCAAAAGCCTGGAACAAGTCATCAATAAAGCCCACAATATCTGTTTCCGAACAATGAATTTTCATCTGCCCCTTGTCGATTCTACGAATATCAAGCAACTGATTAATCAGTCCGACAATCCGATTCGCATTTTTATATATCGAGCGTAAAGCTTTCGTTGTAGGTTCATCATATTCACGCCTCAACAATGTCTCCAGAGGACTAATAATCAACGTCATTGGCGATCTTATCTCATGAGATATATTGATGAAGAATTTCAATTTCTCTTCGTTGATTTCTTCCCTCTGTTTACGCTTCAATAGATAATAAAACTGCATCCCAAAAACTACCAGAAGCAAGAGATAACAGATATATGCCACGGTAGTCTGATACCAAGGAGGAGAGATATGGATACCCACCTGCTTCACTGGGGTATAAGTCCCATTTTCACAGGCACGCACTTCCAGCGTATAGTTTCCGGGAGACAAATGGCTGTACGTAATACGATTCACCCCGGACAAAGTAATATTCCAAACAGTGCTCAATTCTTTCAGACGATATTCATAATGAATATTCTCCGGCTCGCGAAAATCCATCGTAGAGAATTCAAAAGTAAATGTATTGTCTTCATGCGAGAGCCGGAAGTTTTTCGCATCCATCAATATCCCTTCAATCACTTTTTTCCCTCCGGAAAAGGTTTCAGAAGTAATAGGCTGATTACCTAAATACATATTCATAATCATCACCTCCTGCAAAAACTTCTCCGGCATTATCAGTGCCGGAGAAAAACGGGTGATTCCATTACTTCCTCCAAAATAGATATTATCTTCCTTATCATAAAAATACACTCCACGGGAATACTCTTTATCAATCAGTCCATTACCCGTATAATAATTGATAATTCTCGATTCGGCAATTTTAATCTGGTTAATGCCTTTGAATGTACTACACCAGATATTTCCTTCCTTGTCTTCCGCCAATCCGCATATCACATTATTAGAAAGTCCATCATCGGTCGAATAAAGCATAAAGGAACGACTGCTACGGTTCCACATATACAAACCGTTATTCGTTCCGATCCAAATATTACCATTATGATCTTCCAACAAAGAATAGCAGACACGAGTATTCAAAATGGAATCCCCTTCAATCTCTACGAAACGATCGCTTCGGGCATCATAGCAACTGATACCTTTATAGTGTCCTATCCATATAATATCTTTTGAATCACATAAAAGCACATTGACCCATCGGTTTTTCATCATTTTTCTAGTTTCTGGTGCTTTCTCGCCCGGGTTCCATGTAGTTCCGGTAGGAAGATGATAACCTTTTAGCCCTTCACCGAATACTGAAATATACAAATTTTTCCGTGAATCTTCCGTGAGACTTTTTATGCGACATTTTCCGATCTGAGGGAGAAAATGACACTGTCCCGTACGAGTATCCAACTGTGCCAAACCATTATAATAAGTACCGATCCAGAAAGTATGATTACTATCTTCAAAAATAGAAATCACAGTTTGTGAGGTGGCAATATGATCTATAATCTCACCCTCGGCATTAAACTTAAAAAGCCCCCCATTTTCCAGTCCTGCCCAAACGAACCCCTGACTATCCTGATATATGGAAGTGATAATATCCCCCATATCATATCCCTTCTCCGAGAGATTCCAAAATCCGAATACCACCGGACGGTTAGGAATCATCACTATTCCTTTCTGAAAGCATCCCAACCAAAGATTCTGATTACGGTCTTCTGTTATCGCAACGACTTTGGCCGTATTCATATTCAAAAATGGAGTATGTATATTTTCTACAGGAGTCAATAACCGTTTTTCCTTATTAATAGAATAGACTCCCTTACCGTATGTACCTAAATAGATAACTCCATCTTTTGTTAAGGTCATTTCACGTATATCTATCCCTTGTCTGTCTTTAACTCTGAATGGAATAAAAGTACTGGATACTTCATCAAACATCAGGACCGTTCCGGCAACTGTTACAAACAAGGCTCCCTCCTTATCTTCAAGAACTATACCTGCCAAATTTCCCGGCAAATCCGGTGTCTTATAAACAGCTTTTTTCCTACCAGAAGCATCCAGGCATACCAGTCCTTGTCTATCTGTACTAATCCAGATACGATTAAAACGGTCTTCATAAATGTGATTGATTGATTGTGTACCACATATTTTATTAATTTCCCCCAAAGCAACGACTTTATTATTCTCCCGATCAACCTTGAAAAGCCCGCGTCCAGTAGCAACTAACCATATTTCACCATTCTGCAACTGAACAATTTCCGCCACACTGGGAGTCAGGTTTTCTTCAAAAGGGACTGTGCAGAATACATCTTTCTCCGGAAGATAATATTGTAATCCATTGCTACATCCCACCCACAATCGTTGATCCCTATCTACAAACAATTCACGTACAATGTTTCCCAACAAAGAAGTAGCATCGTTCTCCTTATTCAAATATTGGGTAAACTGTACCCCATCAAATTTGTTCAAACCATATTCGGTTCCTATCCATACAAATCCGCGCGCATCCTGACAAATCGTAGTCATCAGGTTACAGGTTAACTGACCCGAGTCATAAAAACGACTATTCTCCGAATAACCATATCGGCAAAAAAATAAAAGAAAGATAAAAAGAAAAAATAACTTTCTCATAGCATTTCCAATTAGATTCAATGCTGCAAAATAGGAAAGTTTCTCCGGATTATACAAATAGAAAAGGAAGTTTTTTCCAGGTTTCACAGGCCTTCCGGAAAGTATGTAACGAAAAGAATACAATATGAAACATGTAGAATAGTGTTGTAACACCAATCAATGGAATAGAAGCATATTCCCAAACGTTTCTCCCCCGGATCTCCTATCTTTGCCAATAAGAAAACACACTATCAGTGTTCCTTGTAAACTATAGAATTGAACCTTTAATAAATGCTCAACCATGAAACAAAAAATTTTAGTCACTCTTGTATTAATCATTTGTGTTACGAACCTATCAGCACAAAATAATATACGAATCAAAGAGAATTTCGATTTTGACTGGAGATTTACACTTAGTGACCGGCCCGAATATGCCACAGTAGATTATAATGACAAAACATGGGATACGGTTCAGTTGCCACACGACTGGAATATCCAACAAGAGTTTGACATCAAGTGCGGAGGGTCTGCAGCCTATTTGCCCGAAGGGATCGGCTGGTATCGTAAAACATTTAAAATTCCCTCACATTACAATGGGAAGAAAATTTCTATTCTTTTCGATGGTATCTTCCAACAAAGTGACGTATACGTCAATGGGAAGCACCTTGGGTTCCGTCCGTATGGGTTTTGTAGCATCGAATACGATTTGACTCCTTATCTAAATGCAGATAAAGAGAATGTGATTGCCGTCCGTGTAAATACTACTGGAGGACGTCCGCGCTGGTATGCTGGTGCGGGTATCTACCGACATGTTTGGTTGCAAGCGTTCAATCCGGTACATATTACCACTTATGGTACCTATATTACAACTCCTTCCGTCAGTACGGATAAAGCAGAAGTGCACATTGTAACCACTATGAAAAACAGTACTGACAAAACACAGACTCTCACTATCTCCCAACAAGTACTCGACGCCAGAGGAAAGGCAGTTACCCAAAATGACAGCAAGAAACTCACACTGCCAAGCCAAGATACTTCCGATCTGAAACAGATACTTTCATTGAATCATCCACAATTATGGAACTTGGAGAATCCTCAGATGTACCAGATGGAGACCATCATCAGAGCCGGTTCTAAAATAATAGACATCTATCGGACACCTTTTGGAGTACGAACATTCAAGTTCGATCCGAAGCAGGGATTCTCCCTCAATGGGAAACAGATCAAGTTAAAAGGTATGTGTCTGCATCAAGATGCAGGAAGTATGGGAGTAGCAGTTCCCGATCGGTCATACGAACGGCGGCTGGAAATACTGAAAGAGTATGGATGCAACGCTATCCGCTGTGCCCACAACCAACCTTCTCCCGAATTTCTGGATATGTGTGACCGTATGGGATTCATTGTTATTGATGAAGCATTTGATAAATGGAAATCAGGATACTATGAGAAATACTTTGATGAATGGTGGCAGAAGGATCTGGAAAACATGTTGCTTAGAGATCGCAATCATCCGAGTATCGTACTTTGGAGTATCGGAAACGAAGTACAAGAAGCATGGGACAACAGCACTACGGGAGTTGAAAGAGCTACAATGCTGCAAGCATTTGTACATCAATACGAACCCAGCCGCCCGGTAACCCTCGCTGCACAAAACGGTCATCAAGCCAAATTTTCCGGTGTAACCGACGTAATCGGCTACAACTATCTGGAAGCCCGTATGCTTAATGACCATCAAAAGTATCCCGAACGTTGCTTCCTCGTATCGGAAGAACTACCCTATTTCAGTGGTGAGGAAGGAAATATACGTAGCTACACTCCCTATAATCCTTGGAATATAGTAGCTTCCCATGACTTTATTGCAGGAGGTTTCATTTGGTCAGGAGTAGATTACTTGGGTGAAGCCGGATGGCCCAGTAAAGGATGGCCGAATGGTTTGTTCGATATATGTATGTTTGAGAAGCCACGGGCCGCCTATCACCGGGCTATGTGGAATCCGGAACCAATGGTGCGCATTGCAATCATAGATCCCTCACTGGATATAGATCACGGACGTGACTTATGGCAATGGCCTAATATGGCCGCACATTGGAATTTTCCCGAACATTATCGAGGACTGGTCATGGAAGTACGCACCACTACCAATTGTGAGAAAGTGGAAATGCTAATGAACGACAAATCAATGGGAATACATAAAACCGAGAATTTCCCCAATAATACTATTATCTGGTATTTGCCATATACTCCCGGGAAACTAGTGGCCAAAGGTTTCAACGGAGATACAGAAGTAGCCAACTATCAACTGGTAACCTCCAAAGAAACGACCAATGCGCTTATTACGCCAGACAGAACCGAAATTAAGGCTGATGGTCAGGACTTGTCACACATTGCCATTCAACTGATTGACTCTGACGGCAACCGAGTGCAGACAGATGATAGAAAAATAACGGTAAGTGTAGAGGGAGAAGGGAAATTCCGAGGTATTGACAATGGAGACTTGCGTCGCAAAAGAACATTTGCCGGCAACCAATTAAGAACCTATTTTGGAACAGCTCTAATTACCGTACAATCTACCCGGAAAGTGGGAACAATGCAGGTAAAAATAGAAATGGAAGGAAACAGCGTCCCTTATATTGTAGAAATCCGAAGTAAATAAGCTGTAGGAGATTTTAATAAATCCCAATGATTAACAATTTATTTATAATGACATGAAAAGAGTAACCGCTTTATTAAATTTTCTGTTCTTTATCAACATCGCTTTCGCTGCCGACCGTTTTGTTGTGTTCCAACAAAGTCCGGATTATTTTCCAGTTATCTCAAATGGAGTTCCTTGTTCTATCCTTACTGACAGTAATGAAGAGAAAGGAATCCAGATGGCTATCAAAAATCTTCAAAAAGATATAGCCCAAGTTTCCGGCAATCGACCGGAAATTCTGAATATTTCTAATGGAGATAGACAAACGATCATTATCGGCAGTAACGAATCCCCTTTTATCAAAGCTCTATTTAAAACCGGCAAGTTGGAAAAGGAAGAGTTGAATGGGAAAAAAGAAAAATATATAATCCGGACTATCGACAAACCACTAGAAGGAATTGACCGTGCACTAGTCATTGCCGGAAGCGACAAGCGGGGCACGATTTACGGTATTTACGAACTTTCCGAACAAATAGGTGTATCCCCCTGGTATTGGTGGGCCGATGTCCCTGTCGTAAAACAAAAGAATGTATATGTTATTCCGGGTAGTTATACCGACGGCGAACCTGCAGTCACTTATCGAGGTATCTTTCTAAACGACGAAGCTCCCTGTCTGACCGGCTGGGTAAAACAAACTTATGGAACAAACTATGGTGACCACCGCTTTTATGCACGCATTTTTGAACTGATACTTCGCCTGAAAGGTAATCTTGTATGGCCTGCCATGTGGGCATGGGCTTTTTATGCGGATGATCCTCTAAACAGTAAGACAGCTGATGAAATGGGAATTATTATTGGCACTTCCCATCACGAACCCATGGCACGCAATCATCAAGAGTGGGCGAACAAGCGTAAAGAATACGGAGCATGGGATTACACGACCAACCAGAAAATGCTCGACCGCTTCTTCCGTGAAGGTATTGAACGAAGACAAGGTACAGAGGATATTGTGACTATCGGTATGCGTGGTGACGGTGATGCCGCCATGAGCGAGGATATAAACGTGAAATTGTTGGAAAGGATTGTAAAGAATCAACGCAAGATTATCGAGAAAGTGACCGGACGACCGGCTAAAGAGATTCCCCAAATCTGGGCTTTATATAAAGAAGTGATGGATTACTATGACAAAGGAATGCGTGTTCCCGATGACGTAATCATGCTATTGTGCGATGACAACTGGGGAAATGTACGCCGCTTGCCCAACGAAAAGGAGCGTAAACATCCTGGTGGTTGGGGAATGTACTACCATGTAGATTATGTAGGAGCCCCCCGAAATTCAAAATGGATCAATGTTACTCCGATACAAAATATGTGGGAGCAACTCCAACTGACGTATAACTACGGGGTAGATAAATTATGGGTATTGAATGTAGGCGACCTCAAACCCATGGAGTATCCCATCACTCTCTTTCTGGATATGGCATGGAATCCAAGGCAATATAATGCCGGCAATCTGTTAGAACATCCCCGCCGTTTCTGCGCACAGCAGTTTGGCAAAGATCAAGCGGATGAAGCTATGCGAATCTTAAACCTGTACAGCAAATATAACGGTCGCGTAACGGGAGAAATGCTCGACCGGAATACTTATAACCTGGAGACCGGCGAATGGAAACAAGTATCTGATGAATATCTGAAACTGGAAGCGGAAGCTTTGAGACAATACATATCATTGAAACCAGAATATAAAGATGCCTACAAGCAATTAATCCTCTTCCCTGTTCAAGCCATGGCAAACCTGTACGAGATGTATTATGCACAAGTCATGAACCATAAATTGTACAAAGAAAACAATCCGCAAGCTAACGAATGGGCAGATAAAGTGGAACAGGCTTTTGCACGGGATAAAGCGTTGAGTGACGATTATAACAATGTTATGTCCGGCGGTAAATGGAAGAACATGATGATTCAGAAACATATCGGTTATACCTCATGGAATGATAATTTCCCCGCTGATACACTACCACAAACCTACCGAATCGAAAATCCGGAAAAGGCTGTCGGTGGATACGTCTTCACCGGGAAAGACGGATATGTAGCTATGGAGGCCGAACACTATTACAGCACTAAAGCAGCACCAGGTACGGAATGGACAGTGATCCCCTACATGGGACGAACCCTTAGCGGCATGGCTCTGATGCCTTATACCCAGCCGACCGACGGAGCTTCTATCTCCTACAAAATAAAATTGCCTAAAGGAGTCGACAAAGTGACTGTTCACGTGATAGTGAAATCGACTCTTGCTTTCCACGACCGGAAAGGGCATGAGTACAGTATCGGATTCGAAGGAACGAAGGAACAGACTATCAATTTCAATCATAACTTAAATGAGCTTCCTGAAAATGTATACAGCATATACTATCCGACAGTTGCAAGACGTATCGTTGAGAAAAAGGTCAAACTGAATGTGCCGAATACATCAGACGGCATGCAGACACTAATTTTCAAACCTCTTGATCCGGGCATCGTGCTGGAAAAGTTGGTTGTAGACTACGGAGGCTACAAGAAATCTTATCTGTTTATGAATGAATCGAAAAGCAAGAGAGATAATAGATAAAAAGATCCATGTAGAGACAAGTCAATTACTACACACTGATTGTATTTACATATAAATTTTGCAGTTCTTATTGTCAGCCGTCATTCCTATTCATTAGACGAATGATTTCCAGCACATTAGACGCTGACAATAAGCCCTGACAATAGGCTGACAATAACATTTTATAAGTTTTATTGTCAGCCTATTATTTTATGATTTTACTCTCCCATATCTCCTATCCATCCAGCTTTACTTACCTTTCAAGAAAAGCCTCCATTAAACATCCGTCATACAACTGGTATACTTCTATCATTCAATAACTATTGTTCGGTCAGGATACCGGTATACTTAATTCTTCACGGCCGTGGTAGCTTCTTCCCACAGCCGTGACGAGTTCCTACCACGGCCGTGGGAAGATCTTGTCACGGCCGTGGGGAATTAATGATACCGGTACTTTCATAGAACAATACCGGTATCCCAACGCAACTATACCAGCTTCCCTTCTTATACCTCCCTACTTAATCAGCTTGCAAACAAGCTACTTGACAAGAGGGCAAGGCTGATAATAAATCAAAAAGAAGCCAGCAGTTATTATTTTACCCTGTGGAACATACACCATATATATTAGTAACATAAATATGGAAAGAAGTTACTTCCAAGGTAGATTTCAGAAACAGTTTTTTGCCTTTTGTATTGGGAAATGAGCTACCTTTGCTACAAATCCATACAATATGAACAGAAACACTTTTTTTGTATTATTCCTATTAATAAGCAACCTTGTTTCAGGACAGGACCTGAAACTGTGGTATAGTCAACCTGCACAAAATTGGTCGGAAGCTCTCCCTATTGGTAACTCCCGTCTTGGAGCCATGGTATATGGCGGAATCGAACGCGAAGAATTACAACTCAACGAAGAAACATTTTGGGCAGGTTCTCCATACAATAATAATAACCCGAATGCCGTACATGTGCTACCGGTTGTACGCAAACTGATTTTTGAAGGGAGAAACAAGGAAGCGCAAAGACTCATTGACGCCAACTTCTTAACCCAGCAACACGGAATGAGCTATCTGACATTAGGTAGTCTTTACCTGGAATTTCCAGAACACCAAAACGCATCCGGCTTTTACCGCGATCTGAATCTGGAGAATGCAACGACAACTACCCGTTATCAAGTAGATGACGTCACTTATACCCGCACCACTTTTGCTTCATTTACTGATAATGTCATTATTATGCATATCAAAGCAAGTAAAGCAAACGCACTGAACTTTACTATTGCATATAACTGCCCTCTAGTACATAAGGTGAATGTTCAGAACGATCAGCTGACCGTCACCTGTCAAGGGAAAGAGCAGGAAGGTTTGAAAGCCGCACTACGGGCAGAATGTCAAATCCAGGTAAAAACGAATGGCACTCTCCGCCCGGCAGGAAATACTCTCCAAATAAATGAAGGAACAGAAGCCACCCTTTATATATCGGCAGCAACCAACTACGTAAACTACCAGGATGTCAGCGCCGATGAATCCCACCGAACCAGCGAATATCTGAAAAGAGCAATGCAAATACCTTACGAAAAAGCTCTCAAAAACCATATCGCTTATTATAAAAAACAATTTGACCGTGTACGCCTTACATTACCGGCAGGCAAAGCTTCCCAACTGGAGACTCCCAAACGAATTGAAAACTTCGGAAATGGGGAAGACATGGCAATGGCAGCTCTACTTTTCCATTATGGACGTTATCTGCTGATTTCTTCTTCGCAACCGGGTGGGCAACCGGCTAATCTGCAAGGTATATGGAATAACAGTACTCATGCACCCTGGGATAGCAAATACACCATCAATATCAATACAGAAATGAACTATTGGCCGGCAGAAGTCACTAATTTAAGTGAAACACATAGTCCGTTATTCTCAATGTTGAAAGATTTATCCGTCACAGGGACCAAAACCGCCCGAAACATGTATAACTCACGCGGATGGGTGGCACATCATAACACCGACTTATGGAGAATCTGTGGTGTAGTCGATTTTGCAGCAGCCGGCATGTGGCCTAGCGGCGGCGCCTGGTTGGCCCAACATATCTGGCAACATTATCTTTTCACCGGAGATCAAGAATTTCTAAAAGAATATTATCCGATACTGAAAGGAACCGCACAATTCTATATGGACTTTCTGGTAGAACATCCTACCTATAAATGGCTGGTGGTAGCTCCCTCCGTATCGCCTGAACATGGTCCGGTCACTGCCGGATGCACCATGGATAACCAGATTGCTTTTGATGCACTGCATAATACCTTATTGGCTTCATACATCGCAGGTGAAGCCCCCTCTTTCCAAGACTCCCTCAAACAAACACTAGAGAAGTTGCCACCTATGCAAATAGGAAAACATAACCAACTACAAGAATGGCTTGAAGATATTGACAATCCCAAGGACGAGCACCGTCATATTTCACATTTGTACGGGCTATATCCGAGTAATCAAATTTCTCCATACTCAAATCCCGAGTTATTCCAGGCAGCAAGAAACACATTGCTTCAACGCGGTGATAAAGCTACCGGTTGGAGTATCGGCTGGAAAGTCAATTTCTGGGCACGTATGCTGGATGGAAACCATGCCTTCCAAATCATTAAAAATATGATTCAACTATTGCCCAACGATAACTTGGCTAAAGAATATCCGAACGGGCGTACCTATCCCAATATGCTGGATGCCCATCCGCCTTTCCAGATTGACGGTAATTTCGGTTATACAGCCGGAGTAGCGGAAATGTTGCTCCAAAGTCATGACGGTGCCGTACATTTATTGCCGGCATTGCCTGATGCATGGGAAGAAGGAAGTGTGAAGGGGCTGGTGGCACGTGGAAACTTTACTGTCGATATGGACTGGAAAAACAATGTGTTAAATAAAGCGATCATCCGGTCGAATATAGGTGGTACGCTCCGCATCCGGTCTTATGTTCCCCTGAAAGGGAAAGGCTTAAAACAAGTAAACGGGAAAGAGTGCTCAAACAGATTATTCGCCACCACTCCTATCAAGCAACCTCTTGTAGCCAAAGGGGTAAGTGCGCAATCTCCCAAGCTGCAGAAGGTTTACGAATATGACATCGAAACAAAAGCCGGTAAAAGCTATATTGTAAATACAATGAAAGGAAAACAATAATACATAAGGAGAGGTTAATCTTTTCTCATGTTACATTTTTCACAAACGATGTTACAACATCTGATTGTACTCCCGGAGCCTAATGAAAATATTCATCTTTTATTAGGTTATATTTAGGTTTTTATTTTTCTTTGTACAACAAACAACGATCTATAACTATGAAAAATGTATTCACTTTTCTATTATTATTGTTTTCTTTGTTATGCAACGGGCAATCTCCTAAGTTATTCACTACTGACAAAGAGCTCTCCAGTAGTCTGATTAATCAAATATATCAAGACCGGAACGGTTTCATTTGGATTGCAACAGAAGATGGTCTGAACCGTTATGACGGTGCTAAATTTACCATATACAAACATGAGCCCAATAATGAACATTCGTTAGCCCACAATTTTGTTCGTACTGTTTTTGAGGACAGCAAAGGTCATTTGTTTATCGGTACATATATGGGAATTCAAATGTATGATCCGGCCACAGACAATTTTACCCCACTTGCAATAAGGGAAGACAATGGAGAAATATTTGAAAGCAATATTGTTTCCTTTATCGAAAGGAGAAATGGAGAAATATGGGTATCCGGAAATATGTTGTGCAGGTTGAATATCAAAGATTACCTGTTGACTGTTCAAAAAATTGATATCCCCATGACATCAACAGGATTTATGATTGAAGACAAGAAACAGAATGTCTGGATAGCAAAAGGCGAAGAAGGAGTATATCGCCTTGATTCTAATAACCAACTTACTTTGTATTTATCTAAAGACAACGGATATGTCAAAAGTATATGTGAAGATTCACGTGGGAATATTTATGTAGGAAGTATGAGAAAAGGACTATTCGTCTATAACAAAAGACAAGACTCCTTTATACCTATTGATTTTAAAGAAAAGAGAGAACTTCCTATCTGTTTCCTCTATTCCGGACCGCAAAATGAATTATATATCGGAACTGACGGTAAAGGTATGAGTGTCTACAATAACCAAACTCATGAAATCTCCGAATACAATTTTGACAACAACTATTTTGATTCAAAAAATTCAAAAATACATTCTATCCTAAAAGACAATTCCGGTAACTTATGGTTGGCTGCTTATCAGAAAGGAGTCATGCAGATACCTGCCCGAACAAACAGTTTCAAGTATATAGGACATAAATCCATGGATAAAAACATAATCGGTTCCAGTTGTATAACCTCATTCTGCAAAGACAACAACGGTATGTTATGGGTTGGAACAGACAATGACGGAATTTATGCCCTGACAGAAAAGTTAGAACCGGCTAAACATTTCTCGCATACTAATCACCCTAATTCTGTGCCTTCAACAGTTATAAAACTATATGAAGATTCCGAGTACAACATTTGGGTCGGCTCCTTTATCAACGGTATGGGAAAGCTGAACAAACAGACAGGATTATGCGATTACCAGTACAAACTGGTAGATAAGAACAACAACTATATACAACGTGTATATGATTTCGCAGAAGATAAAAACAAGCGACTTTGGATTGCGACAATGGGATTCGGTTTGTTCTACTATGACCTGAAAACGAAAGAATTTACATCCGTACAATCTCAGACATCTCTAATCAACGAATGGATAGGTTGCCTCCACTATTCCGATGATAATAAGCTGTATGTCGGAACTTATGACGGCGTCAACTGTATAGACCTTGACAGTCCTGATTTTCAAAGTCATAAGATACTCTCACAAAATGTTATTTATTCAATCTTTGAAGATGCCGACGGAGTTGTCTGGTTGGGCAGTTCCGAAGGATTATCCGGTTGGAATAAAAAAACGAAAGAACTAACCACTTATACTACTGCAGACGGATTGCCCAGTAATACAATATATGCCATACAAGGAGACGGAAAAGATTTTCTTTGGATAAGCACCAATGCCGGAATTTCCCAATTCCAAAAGAAAAACAACAAATTTATCAATTATTATGTCAGCGACGGATTACAGGGAAATGAGTTCTACAAGAATGCCTCCTTCAAAGATAAACAAGGTATCATCTGGTTTGGCGGAATGAATGGTATCACCTATTTCAATCCGCAAGACATTATCAATCCGGCAAAAACATGGAATATCCGGATTACCGACTTTTTCCTGCATAACAATCCGGTTAGAAAAGGAATGAAATCCGGTATTCACAATATTATCAACTGCCCTGTATTCAACGCAAAAGAGTTTTATCTATCCCATAAAGACAATGTGTTCAGTATCGAGTTTGCCACTCTGGAATTAAATGCCCCCGAACACATCAACTACCTTTATTCTATCAACGATGAAAAATGGATTAGTTTGCCCAAAGGTGTAAACCGTATCTCATTCAGCAATCTGAAACCCGGTACCTATAACTTTAAAATCAGAGCAAAAGACAACACCGTGTATTCAAATATAAAAGAAATTACCATCTTTATATCTCCTGCATGGTATGCTTCATGGTGGGCTAAAGTTATCTACTCCTTATTATTACTGACCATTATATTTATCATTATTCTTCAGATCAGACATCGGTACAGAATGCATCAGGAAATGCTGCAACATATCCATGCCGAACAAATCAATGAAGCAAAATTGCAGTTCTTTATCAACATCTCTCATGAGATACGCACTCCGATGTCTCTAATCATCAGCCCTCTACAGAAACTGATTAAGAATGAGGAGAACAATGAACGCCTGAAAATATATCATATTATCTACAGAAATGCGGAACGTATTCTGAATCTTGTCAATCAACTAATGGATATTCGGAAAATTGATAAAGGACAAATGTTCCTGATGTTCCGGGAGACCAATATTATTCCTTTTATTGAGGATTTATGTACAACTTTCGGTCAACAGGCAAATACAAAAAATATCCAGCTACAACTTCACAGTACGCTCCGGGAACTGAATGTATGGGTAGACACAGGTAATTTTGATAAGATTATCCTGAATATTCTGTCTAATGCCTTCAAGTTTACTCCTGAAAAAGGAAACATAGATATTACCATCCGTACTGGAGAAGATAATACACTGCCCGATCCCTTGAAACAATATGCCGAAATAATTATCGCGGATACCGGAACAGGCATCGATGAACAGGAAAAAGAACATATCTTCGAACGTTTCTATCAGATCCGTAACAGCCAACAGAATCCGAAAGGCGGAACAGGAATAGGATTACATCTTACTCGTTCATTAGTGGAATTACATCATGGAATTATCTATGTAGAAAATAATAAAGAACAACCGGGTTGCCGTTTTATTATCCGATTACCGTTGGGTAACAAGCATCTACGACCTGAAGAAGTTGACAACAATGAGCAAAAGGTAACAGTAGCCGTACCAACTGTTCCTGTCATCTCTCCCATTATAGAAAATAAGGAAGAAAAGAAAGTCAGGGTAAAAACTAAATATCGCGTATTAATTGTAGAAGACGACGAAGAAATCCGAAATTATATAGCGAAGGAGTTTGGGGACAAATTTCATATCATGGAAAGCCGTAATGGTAAAGAAGCATTAGAGCAAATATTTAAAAAGGCTCCGGACTTAGTCATTAGTGACATCATGATGCCCGAAATGGACGGACTCACCTTATGCCGGAAGATCAAGCAGAATGTAAACCTCAACCATATCCCAGTCATTTTGCTTACTGCAAAAACGAGGGAAGAAGACAACCTTGAAGGTCTGAATACAGGAGCCGACGCCTATATCATGAAGCCATTCAATATCGAAATTCTGCAAAAGACGGTAGAAAATCTGATTAATACACGGCAGCAGTTACGCAAAGTATTTACAGGCCAGCAAAATCTGGAAAACAAGGTTCAGAAACTGGAAGTGAAATCACCCGATGAGAAATTGATGGAACGTATTATGAAAGTGATCAATGAAAACATCAGTAACCCTAACTTGACAATAGAGACAATCACCACCGAGGTAGGTATTAGCCGCGTACATCTTCACAGGAAACTCAAAGAGCTCACCAACCAGACAACCCGTGACTTTATACGTAATATACGTTTAAAAGAAGCCGCTCGTTTATTGTCCGAAAAACAGCATACCATATCCGAGATAGCCATGTTAACAGGATTCACTGATCCTAATAATTTCTCGACAACATTCAAAGAATTGTATGGAATGCCGCCTTCAATGTATATGAAAGAGCAGTTGAGTAAAAAAGAAGAGTAACCCAACTGCTCTCTAGCATGTTTATCTGTTAAACTTGTACCAATCAAAGTTAAACAGTTTGCAGCCTTTACGTCCTTTGAATACAAAATAAATATCTTGTATTCCTGTGACCGGTTTTACAATATCAGTCTGCAATGTTTTCCAGCATTCCCAACCTCCCGTTGAAGGAATAGTCAGTTCCGCAATTAATGGTCCGCTTATACTGTCTGTACGTACTTCAAGTGTTCCGCCACGAAGGGCACTGGCAACGGTAGCAGTGAACCGTTTGGGGGATTTATTGCCGAAATCCACTTCACGTACCTTTATATAATCTCCATTATGAATTTCAGATATATATATACCGGTTTTCACATTTGGTTCGGACTTCACACCTTCAGAAAAAGCGATTGTTTCAGCTTCCACCCTTTCGTAAGGATTGAGCGTACCTACCGGTGACACCCCTTCCCGGGTAGCATTAATAATCGGGAAAGTGCCGTCAGCGTTATACTTAAATTGCTCCACCGCCGCACTTCGCCCGAAGCCTCCACCACCCGGCAGCTTACCCGTATGATAGAAGAAATAAGAATTGCCTTTATAGTCTATCACTCCACAATGGTTAGTAAACGAGCCCGTATCTTGTAAAGGCATGATTTCTCCCATATACTTCCACGGCCCAAGAGGTCCGTCACTCATGGAATAGGCAATATGTTCGGGTACACCTCCGGCAGCATAAAGAAGATAATATTTTCCTTCCCGTTTATGAAGCCATGGACCTTCTGTATAAGTATCTTTATACTTAACATCTTTGACACGTTTTTCCGGATTGGGTGCACCAAAGCTCTCAACAGTCTGTTCCAGTTTGCCCACTTCACCTTTCAAGGAAATCATGTCGTCATTCAGTTCTGCATAATAGATATTCGGATTTCCCCAATACAGATAAGCACGACCGTCATCATCAATGAAGACCGTAGGATCAATATAGTCCCAGCTTCCGTCATGAAGCGGTTTGCCGATGGCATCTTTAAAAGGACCGACAGGCGTATCACCGACTGCCACACCGATTGCCATCGTATTGGAAAGTTTGGAATGCAGGCAGACATACCAATAAAACTTACCATTACGCTCTACACATTGTGCTGCCCAGGCACGGTCGTCCGCCCAGTCGAATGATTCGATGGCAAGAGGAGAGCCGTGATCGGTCCAGTTCACCATATCTTTGGTAGAATATACACGCCATTCCTGCATCCAGAAAAAATCCGCTTTGTCTTCATCGTGTCCCGTATACACATACAAGGTGCCGTCGTGTACCATAGGAGCCGGGTCTGTAGTAAAGCAAGTTTGCACAATCGGGTTTTGCGCTGACAGTCCTCCTTCGGTCATAACCGAAACGAGCAACAATGTAGCTGCGATAAATGTAGATTTCATTTTCATGCTATTTTCAGTGTTTAAATAAATGTGGTACAAATTCTTTCAGGCAACGTCTCCACGTGAGCCATTCATGCGCTGTGCCTTGCGATTCATAATAATCAACCTCGATACCCAGTTTCCGGAGTGAATCCACCATCTTCTTTGTTCCCATTTGTTCCTCCGTGCCACAGCCGAGAAAGAAATAATTCACTTTCTTATTGAACTTGTCCGCATCCGCAAACACTCCGTTAAAACAAGTCTTCATATCCAGACCAAAAATCGCCCCGCTGAAACTTCCGATATAAGAAAACTTATCGAGATGAGGCAGAACCGTATTGAAAGTCTGATGTCCTCCCCACGAGAGTCCTGCCATAGCACGGTGTTCGCGGTCGGTTTTCGTACGGAATGTCCGGTCTATCATAGGAATCAGGTCTTTCAGAATAACGTCATAAAAGGTGGCGCCATACAAAGCCCGCTCCTCGTTCACATCTTTTCCCGGACGCGGCCGGAACGGAGCTTCCACATCACCGCTATCCATCACCACGAGCATCGGCACACACTGACCGGATGCAATCAGGTTGTCCATAATATGATTCATCTTTCCCTGCGTGCTCCAGCCGGTTTCATCTTCACCCATGCCATGTTGCAGATACAATACCGGATAGCGCTTCTTCGGATGAGTTTCATACTCTGCCGGCGTATATACCATACACCGACGGAACTCTTTCTGCGTTTCGGAGTAATACGTACAGGAACGAACCTGCCCGTGAGGTACCTGTTGAGGACGATAATAATCCCCCTCCTCACCTTCAGGGATTTCGATGCCACTTGCCATACGGCAACAACCGAAGAACGTATAACTGGAAGGATCTGTTACCGACACCCCGTCTGCAATCAGGAAATAATAATGGAATCCTACAGGCAGAGGGTTGGTCGTTGCCGTCCAGAGTCCTCCGGCATCTTTCCACATATCATACTTCTTTCCGCAACAATCCACTTGTAGCCTGTTAGCCTGCGGAGCATAGAAACGAAAATGAGCACGCCCCTCTTTATCCACCCGGGGATAGTCATATCCCGGAATATTAGTGGATGCCGGTTCGGTAGTAATCCCGGAGTTTGGTTCCTTCTCCAACAAAAGGAGTCGTTTCCCGGCATACCGAACTCCCAATTTCCTGTATCCCTCTGCCGTGAAATGCAAATTATCTTCTGCGGCAGGACAGCCCGAAGAAGGAATCACGTATGCGGTCGGAATCACTTGCGGCAGCGTATTGATTATCTCATTCATGCTTGCACATCTGCCATTCTGGTCGGCATGCACTACTTCTCCCGCCAACAAGGGAACATCTTTTGCCTGAAGATTCAAATCCCTCAACAAATTCTCATAGAATCTCTTTACCTTTTGAGGCCACTCTTTATCACCGGTATTAGACTCGCCCTGATGCAAGAGGATACCTTTAATCACTCCCGCTTTTTGTGCTTCTACAGCCAATTCCTTTAGTCTACGGTAAGGATTATTACCATACGCTTTCGCGGTATTTTTCAGCCATTCCGGTTGAGAGGCAATATGCTCTTCGCAATTCTCCTCATCAAACAGTTCAATCCTGCAACCACCTACAGCTACATTGATGACACCTACCTTAATATTATCAGGCAGCCTTTCCACTAACGTACGTCCGAAATAATCGGCCGGTGTTAACCCTGTATGGCAACGTACCAACGGAGGAATAGCCTTATACCACTGTCCTTTGACACGTCCCAAAAACGGACAATCAACAGCCGCCATCATCAGAAAGCGTTCATTGACATTGCACGTATCCTGGGCCTCGATCTTTGCATTCCCTTCCATATTGGATTGTCCCAGACAAAGATAAATATGGAAATTCGGGTCTTGTGCAAAGGCAAATATGCCTGCACATAATAAACAACTTAATAATATAATCTTCTTCATCTTGTAACAAAACTGATATTATTATTCATCCATTTCGGCATACTCTTTAAACCAGTGATAAATAGCCCACGGGCACGCTTCCGGATCATTCAAAAAAGTATAGTTTCCCGGTTCACCCGCTACATCCTTAAAAGCAGCCAGTTCATGAGACTTTGTAGTAAAGAACAGCCAGGAAACATTGCCGGATTGATCGGCTATGTATTTGAAATTAGCTCCAAAACCTTCGCCTTTCGCCACTCCCGTAATACTTTTCCCCCATGTTGCATCATATTTCTTCGGTGCCCAGTCTATCTCAGTCACCATGACAGGAGCAAAACTAGCTACCGGACCTACTTGCTTGTCCCAACCACGTTGGAAAGGTTCATATCCCCCTCCTGTAGAGGAGCCATTTCCTTCACCACTGTCCTGTTCGGCATCACTTCCATACCAGCCCGGATAACAGTGTACGGCAAAACCAATATTTTCTCCTTCGATACGATGGTCTTTATAGCCACTATACTGAGATTGCCAGCCCAATCCGGGTACCCAAATGATATTGTTACAAGCATTTCCACGTATTTTATCAACAATCGCCTGAAAATACTTTTGCATATTGATGAAGCAAGCATCACCGTCACCACCATATTTACCGTCTGTACCTTTTATATGAACGGGTTCATTAGCCAACTCGAACATAATCCCGGGATTATTCTTCACAACAGCATTCTGCGATACAATGTCCCATACTTTCAGCAGAAACTCCTGATAAGAATCTCCCAACTCTATACCTAGATACCTGTTATCTTCAGTATCACCTGCATGTGGACAAACTCCCGGCGGGCGCATCACCACATACATCCCTTTAGAAATAAAATATTCCGCCATCGGGACAAATAACTCTTTCAGGTACTTCTTGAAACGTGTTTCCGAGAAACGTTCATGTCCTTCATAACGCACATAAGGCAACGTAGTATCATCACTCCAATAAGGATCCATGTGCAGACGTACAAAGTTAAATTTCCATCCGGCAGCCAGTATTTTATCCACCATACTTTTGTTATAGCTAAGACAACTGCTTACATCATAATTACTCCATGCGTTGTTATTAAAATAAGGACTATAAGTCTGCGTAAATCCATGCAAGTTGACAATTTTCCCTTGTTCATTTTTCAGATAACGTCCCTCTACATGTAAAGGAACAACCAGCTTCGGAGAATCAGGATCATCATCCGATTCATCACCACCGGTATCATCACCGGGTGTTGTTTCTTCTGTTTTTTTTTCGTTTTCCTCTTGCGGAATTTCATCCTTGCCACAAGCAGAAAACAACAGACAAGACAAAGTTAATATACCTATTATTCTTTTCATAATTTCATCAATCTATTTAATTACATCTATTTAAAATAATAGCGGAGCTCTATCGAGAGACTCCGCTATCCGGACGAGCGTGCCTAATCTAAATCAGCATAAACTACATGATAGTTTTCTATCTCATTTATTTACTGGCAGTACCATTTCTCAAACCTTCAAGGAAACCGACATAGACAGGTTTGCGGTTGTAATTCAAATCCCACAGACCAATTGGCTGGCCTTTTCTCCAGAAGGAGTTTTCAGAAGGGCTGTCTGTCGGGCTCCAATGAGTGATGCCATATTGCTGTGCCACCGGAATAATCTCAAAATATTTCTCAATAATGAACTGATAGAAATCAGACATATTCTGCTGCATTTCGTCTGTCAGATTCTCTGTCAGTATCGTTTCACCAGCTGCATCGACAATACCCATATCCAATTCTGTGATCTTTATGAGCTTACCGGTAGAAGCTAACAGGGTAAACATATTGATAATGGCGTTTTCCTTACTAGCCTGAGTAGCAGGATTCATATAGTAAGACACATGCATTTGAGTACCGATACCGTCCACCTTTGTTTCCCCGTCAGACTCCCAACGTTCGATCCAATGTATCAAGCTCTTTAACTTCTTATTCTGATCCCAGTCGGATTCCAGATTATAGTCGTTAATAAAAAGCTTCAACTCATCAGGGTTACCACCGGACTCCGCAAAATACTTACGCGCAAACTTAATCGGAATACGGGCGTAATCATCACCCAAATAATCCTGCCAATAGAAGTTTTCACCGGAAACACCATTATCATCTGTTTGAGAAGCTGACTGAAGATCGTAATAGCCATCCCCATCCGAATCTTTTCCGGAAATAGGTTCATTCACGACATCCCATGCCTTAACATAACCACCGCAAGATTCCAACATACCTTTAATCCAACGTTCCAGTTCGTTCGTGAGGATTTCTTCTTTCTCTTCAGGAGTCAGAGGAATCGTATTACCTGACTTCTGCCAATATATAGACAAATCATCAATATAGATGGTACCGGCATACTTCCCATAATTAAAAAGAATACGAGTAGCCGCATCTCCCGTGCAGTTGGTAAATACAGTAACCTCTTCCCATTCTGTTGTAATTGGTATGGAAGGGAAGTCACCACGCCCGGCAAATCCGTCCGGTTTTTGAAAGACCGCCCCAATACTACCTGCTACACTGCCTTTAATCTTCATCTTTAAAAAATAGGTAGTCCCTTCTGTCAAAGGAGCTGAAAAATCATAGCCAGCCTGTGCTTCCCAAGAATTTACTTCCGACGGATTTGTCATTTGATGTACTCCGTCAATCACCTGCCGAGTCGAGTTATTTCCCCAACCCATCATAGCTGTTCCGCTTGAAAAGTCATCCTCTAATATATATACATTAGTTAACACGGATCCACTTTCCTGGACCTCCTCTATCCCATAAGCAAAATCAATCCAACTCGCTTTACTCCATCGGGACAGATCTTTGCTTTCTTCGAAAGTAGAGTTCATAATCAAATTTCTATCAGAGCCCGAGGCAGTCAATGTTAAATCATCAAAATACAAATCACCGCCAAACAAACCGAAACAGAACCGTAACCTATCGATATCAGCAGAAGGTGTAAACGTGAATGTGTTAGTTGACCATTGCTCACCCGCTGAAAAGGTCCCTGCACCATATTGAGTGTCAGTCCCATCTTTCTTCCCCGGCCAGAACGGAAAGGTTATAGCCGAAGAAGCCTTCATCCGCACACTTATAGTATATTCTTGATTTGCTATTAATGCTTCATCCAAATCATAATACAATTCCCAATCCCATACATTCGCTTGAGGCTTCGAGGTTTTTATATGAAGTGCGATTTCTGAACTACCAGGAACCGGTTCCGGTTCTTTATCCGCAATCAGCCCATTCAAATAAGCATTTTGCTGCTGTGAATGCCAACAGAGCGTATGCCCGTAAATACTAATTCCTGTTTCTTTTGCAGTTTTCACAAACTTCTTGACTGTGCCGAAATCCATATTTCCTTTGGCATCTACACAGGAGCTATATTTCATGGCATTACCAGCCGTCACGTCGTCATAGTTGTTGACAGTCAAAGTATAAACCAAATCTTGCTTCAAGAAATCACTCACCGTGACCCCCGTTCCCAACTTGAAGTCGGGATGGGAGATACGGTCAATATATGTTTTCAAATCACCATATTCGTTCAAGTACTCATACTTTTTCAGACTCTCCGGTTTCTCTGTCTTGTAGTCCGCAAAAAGCGCATCCGCACAAGATACAGTTATTCCGGCAACCATAGCAAGCAGTAAAATTCTATTATAGTATTTCATATTCTTCTAGATTTAACGATTAATTCTTCACATAGATCGGCGTAAAATCTTCTCTTGCCACGCCACGACTATGCGCAACCAGTGTATCTTCTGTTTCAAGCTTTAATCCATTACTGAAATCCACAGTATACTTCAAATAAATGGCATCACGGTCTTTATTACCCCAACTATTCTTCTCACCGTCTTGAACAAACTTACCAGTACCAGTAGCCGTAACGCCGTCCAACCCGGAAACCACACATTCATCGCCATTAAAAACCAGCAGCAACTTATAACTGATATTACGCGGATTGTCTGTTGTCCCTAAATTGGTAGTAACTGTAAGAATGGTTTCAGTCAAAGATTTTGTTACAGTCTGACATATTTCATCATCTTCTACATACTCGTTATGGCGATCATTCTCGGTAGTTGTCCCGTTTTCTGTCACTTTGTCCACGCCATGACGCAGATACTTACCAGTCCATTTATTGATGTATTTCACACAATAAAGTACATAATCCTGTGGTTGCACCAACCACACTGACGAATTACATCTGACGGCTTCTGCCCCTTCGGACAAAGTACCATTCAAAATACGGTCAGCATTAGTCACGCCTGTCATTACCAAAGGTATAACATAGGTAGCGGTCAATGCTTCGGGATCAGCAAAAAAAGCATCAGTAAATGAGACTTCCACACCATCCATCAATACATTCTTCAGAGTGATCTTATCATCAGATAATGTATAGTAGTTGGAAGGCATAGCTTTTACTGGCACATTTTCAGATGCAGAAGTATACGAATAATAAAGGTTATCACACAATGTATTGTCTACTTCAATATCTATCGTGATATCCTTCTTATTAGCATAAACACCGCCCATAGTAGCATTAATCTTACATTTATGAGCATTGTCCAGCGTCGTATCATACTCATCTTCACCCATAACCAACGTTCTCACCGGATACTGGGTTGCAAAATAGACTGAAGTGCCGCCCTCATAATCAGGAAATTCATTATCTTGATTTTCACAGGATGTCATCGTCCATGAAACAAAGACTCCAACTGACATGGCAAATATTAATTTAATTAATTTCATATGCTTCATTATTTATTATTTTACAATTATTTCCAACCGACATTCTGTTCCAGATTGCTCCACTTCATTACTTCAGCAAAAGGTATTGGCCCGTAAATCATATACTCCTCATACTTTCTTTTCTCTACCGTAAGCGGAGAGTAGTTCATTACAGAACCATTCTTGCTTATTTCCACCCCAAGAGCAGTTTCATTCAGTTTGGTCAAATCAACATTCCAGCGACGTAAATCCCAAAAACGGAAATTCTCAAAACAAAGTTCGATACGGCGTTCATTACGGATTAGTTCACGCATCTTGTCTTTATTATCCTTTATGCTCTCCAAATAAGCATCTCCATTATCGAGACCTAAACCGGCACGCGTACGAATGGCTTTGATTACATCATAAGCACTAAAAAGATGTCCATGATTATTCTGTGGTCCCCAAGCCTCATTAGCCGCCTCCGCATAAATCAGAAACATCTCTGTATAACGGATACGTGCGGTATAATGCTTCTTCTTTGTATTATACTGTGAATTAGGGTTACACTCTTTACGCAATAGTTTCCGCAAGTAATAACCTGTACGAGTAGACCTTCCGCTTTCCTTATTCACAACGTCTGTATTCGTTCCGTAAGTCCCTGTAATAATTTCCGTATCACTAGGACCTTGCTTGCTACCATTGTAAACGATGTATTTTGCCAAACGCGGATCACGGTTATCATACGGGTTTTCTGCATCGTAATTGCCTGATGTTTCAGAAATAGGGTAACCGTTCGCCATAGGAAAGGCATCCACCAGATTCTGGGTAGGATTGACACGACCGTTTCCGTAAAGTGATGGAGGGAAGTTAGCTGTTTCCAATGTATTATTATCATCTGTACTACTACGCCAAATAACCTCAGCGGGACTGCCGCCCGTTCCATAATCTTTATCCGCAAGTGTATACCACTCCAATCCATCTGCATCCAGCCCGCAGCCGCCGCCACCGTTAGCTTTCTCTATAATTTCAGCAGCATAATCGGCAGCTTGTTCCCAAGTCATTCCCGACCCGCTTTGAAATGCCGGACTGGCAGCTAACAGAGCCGTTTGTGCACGGACTGCCAATGCAATCCGTCCGCTCATCAACCCTCTATATTCTTCACCACAAACACGCCGATAATCACTCGCATTCGTCACACCGATGTTTTTATATTTTTCCGGTATCTCACTATCTGCAAATTTCTTATAATCGAGCGGCAATAATTCGATAGCCTTATCAGCATCTTCCATTATTTGCTTCACGCAATCGGAATAAGTGGCACGAGCATGATTAAAATCCGCATCCGGTCCTTCCGATTTCAAAATAATAGGTACTCCCATCAATGTGCCGTCCGCAATCTTGCCACCATGTGCACGTAACAAATAATACATATGCAGTGCACGCAACCCATAAGCCTCTCCTTTCAAACGATCAAGAAACATGGTAGAGATACGTTCATCTTTTGCCCATTCTACCTTATCTACATTCTCCAAAAAAAGATTGATATACTGGATAGCATTGAAACGATTCTGCCACTGGGAAACCGGATTATTATTGGCAGTCCAGGAACCTGTAGCCATTCGCAGATAGTTACTGGAAATCTCATTAGTCACAGCATCATCCGTAGCCAAGTCACTTGTAGGTGAAGTTTCGTAAGGAAGTATAATATAAGCGTTCGCAAGTATACCCTGCGCATAGCTCGGTTCTTTATACATAGCCTCAAGATCTCTGTTGTTCTCCAGTGCCGGTTCAAACAAATCGTCACAAGCAGTCAGCAGAGGTAAGAAAGCCAATAATTTGAATATATTTTTCATAATTTCGTTCTTTAATTATTGAAATAATCTGTATTAGAAAGTTGCAGTCACACCTAAATTATAGAAGCGGCATTGCGGGCTGGAGCCAACATTCAATTCCAGCGCCTTGCGTTCCTTGGATATTGTGAGCAAATCAGAACCGCTGATATATGCGGATACTCCATGAACAAAACTATTCTTAAACCACTTGGAAGGCAGGTCATACGTGACCTGTACTTTTGCCAAACGGAAAGCATCCGTCTTATACATCCAGAAGTCGGAAGAATAAAAGTTATTAGTTCCACTTTCTGTAGTCAGACGCGGATAAGTAGCTGTTGCTGCCGTTTCCGGAGTCCAACGCCCCCGGACTACTGCCGAGTATTTATCTTCACCGGATATCCAATAATAAGACTCGTTGTTTTTCATGGCATGTCCGCCAAACTCACCTGTACCCAATACAAAGAAAGTTAATCCTTTCCATTTAGCAGTCAAGTTTATACCCAACGCCAAGGGAGCTCCATACCAACCTCCACGAGCCAGATAAACCTGATCTTTATCATCAATTATACCGTCATTATTCTGATCTACATACTTCAAATCACCCGGTCTTATTGTACCGCCAAGACGCTGTTCTGGAGAATCGATGATGTCCTGCTCATCCTTGAAGAATCCGATGCACTGTAATCCCCAAATACCGTCAACAGCATATCCTTTACGGTATTGGTATTTATCCTGATACAATTCATCCCGCTTGGTAGCTTTTGTTGTATAGTAAGTTCCGGTAACGCCCGCTGTAAAATCAACCTTGCCGAAACGTTTGTTGTAGTTTACGTTGAAATCAAATCCCATGCGACGGTCATTATCGTAGTTGATGTACGGACGAAACGAAGCAGTCGGATAATAAGTGAAGAAATACTCCGGATACTGAGTAGTAGAAGTCACGATTTTACCTTCGATTGAATTAACAAAGAAAGATGCATCCGCTGTTATCATCCGGTTCCATAAAGAAGTTTTCAAATTAACTGAAAGCTCTTTACGCTTGATAAAGCTCAAGTCTTCATTCGCCCCTTGTTTGGAGTTAGTAGAGTGTAGGGATACACTCTCGCGCCATCCCCACCATGCACCGTCCGACTGGTTGTAATAACCATCATACATATAATAGTTGTCAATTCCCAAATCCGTATTCAAGATACTGCCGGACACACTCAACATCAGTTCGTCCACTACCGGAGAATTTTCCAGAAAGCTCTCGTTTGATAATTTCCAGCCCAATGTCAAAGAAGGTGAGAAAGCATTACGATGTCCCGGAGCCAACTTTGCAGAATGTATAACAGCCCCACCAAAATCGGCATAATATTTATTGCGGAAGTTATATCCCAACTGCATGCCCAAATTTACATTGCTTGTCTTATGATACTCTCCTGAATAACTTTGTTGATAACCAGAGGCTATTAACATGGCAGCCAAATGATGATCATCATTAAAAGTGTTTTCGTAATCGAACTGGCCGGAGAATAAAACAGTCTGGTTATCCGAACTGCCGCTGATATTCTGCACACCGGACTTCTTGTCCTCATTGTATTTTGTCAAACCGACAATAATATCTTTCCCGCCATTATTAGACCAAGTAGGCGCATATGTGGCATAGCTGTTATTATAAGAAGTAATATAAGCAGTAGAGTAATCTACAGAAAACCGAGTATGAAAAGAGAGTCCTTTCAACACCTTGTCCAAACCAATGTTCACTCCCGCATCAAACTGGAACGAACGATCTGTTGCTTTGCTATAACCTGAAGCATAATAATCGCCAAATACATTTGTCATATCAGATTGTGTTCCTGCCAAAAAGTATTTTCCATCAACTATATTATTGCTATTCGCCACCAAATCCCATGCACTGGCTGCATTTGCATCAATATAGCTCAACGGAATCAACGGAGAAATACGATTGGGACGCAATGTAGATGCCGCACTCCAATAATAAGACCCATTGGCACTACGACGTGAATAGAAAGATACTTTAGCATTCACATAAGCTGTAATAAAGTCATTCAATGTCAAATCTACGTTACCGCGAATATTTAAACCATTGGTCCCATTATGCTTCGCTTCACCGATTTTGAAAACGTCATTGGAACGAAGATAATTTATATTCGTATAAAAATGGGCACGATGATTGCCACCCGAAATTTCGGCTGTAACATCCGAACGATTATATGCCTTCTTGATATAGTCCGACGAATACATATTCACATTAGCATAACGATAAGGATTCTCACCGGATCCATAATGGTAAATATCCTCCGCGCTATAGAGAGCACCGAGCCCGTCATTGGCACGTGCTTCATTATAAAGAGTCATGTATTCGGCCGAACCTAAATATTCGGGGTAACTCTTTGCGACATAAAACCCTGTATTGGCGCGTACATCTACTTGAAGATCCGTACTCTTACCTCTTTTAGTTGTAATCATAATTACTCCTTTAGCCGCACGACTTCCATAGAGCACCACAGCTTGCGCACCTTTCAAAAAGGTTATTTGGCTGATTTCCGTAGGAGAAATATAATCAATATTGCGAGGTACCCCGTCCACCAATATCAGCTTTTCATCCATTCCCCACAATGAGTTACCATTATAACCACCGACATATCCCTGCATATCGGTCAAGCTCCATGTATTGTAATTTTTCTTCGTCAATTCCTCTACATTTACTACTGAGGCACCTCCTAATAAATTGTTCTGAGAAACCTTTCGGAAAGCTACCTGCACCAACGAATCGTTTTGCAGCGAACTTGCATTATCCCCTGCCAACTCTTGTGCACCGGCAGAAATAACAACCGGAAAAACAAGCACTGCACTGAGAATGAATCTTCTATATATATGTTTCATTGTTTATTCATTTATAATTATACATTCAGTAACCATAAGGGATTACCATCCCGGATTCTGCGGGAATTCAGCATACAGATACACGTCATTATCCAATAAGGGGAACCAGTAATGCTTCGTTCCAAATACCCGTTTCAAAATAGTCTCCTCACGGAAGTTTCTCACTTCTGCCTCTGCCGGATCATTATTCTTATAAAAGTCTTCATTCTCTACACGTTCGAATTCTTGTGAAGTCTTAATAGTATAGGGCTCTTCGGTCAGCAGCAACCAACGCTGCAAATCGTTAAAGCGGAAACCTTCGAAAGACAACTCGACAGCACGTTCACGACGAACTTCATCCATAAATTTCTGGGAATTGGAAATATATTCCGGACAAAGAGTACCTTTTTCATCACCCGGTTCCCCTCCACCAACAGGGCCTACTCCCGCACGTTTACGCAAAGTATTGATCGCATCTTCAGCCGTTTTACCAAAATTCGTAGATTTACCTGCAGCACCGTCTACTGCCGCACAAGCCTCAGCATACATCAGATAAATATCCGCCAAACGCATGTAAGGTAAATATGTATGCAGGTTACCCGACCAATTATAGAGTCCGTCATATTTATTAGCCTGATGCGGTACTAATTTCTGGATGAAATAGCCGGTACGGCTAGCATTGGCCACGGCTCTCATAGCTCCGCCCGTATACAGAGTGCAATAGCGCAAGAATTCCTTGTCTGCTTCAGGAATAGCTGCATTGACATAATGGAATCCGTCAAAAACTATGTCATGATAAAAACGGGCATCACGATTTCTAAATGGAAAATTCTTTCTAAAACCGGATTTTGTTTCATCTTCACTCAATGGCAAACCGTTCTCCATACCATATAAATTCACATAGTTAGCAGTAGGTTGGTGGATGATATTATCATGTTCAACCAAACCATAAATTTTAGGTCCCCACAACTTGGTCATATTCCAGTTACTACCGTTGAAGTCTTCGGACGGACCACGGAAAATAGCTTCTGTAGTACCCGGCATTTTCCAGTTCTGACCAGTAGTATAGAATATTTCAGAATAACTATTAGAAGCAGATGCCGATTTGGTATGATTATAAATATCACTATAATCAAACTGCGCCAATGCATATTGCGTCTGCCCGCTTTCGACAAGTGTCAGTAACTCTCCAAATGCCTCTGCTGCTTTTTTTGCATATTCTGTATTGTAATTGTAAGTATTGCTTCCACCTAGCTGCGCACCATGTTCCATCAGAGGGCTGGCAGCCCAAAGATAATTCTTGCCCAGATAGCCTAATGCCATAATCTTGTTGATACGCAAATCATTCTTACCCGCGGTTTGTTTGCCAACAGTTGTGTTATCCCAATTAATAGGAAGCAAATCCGCTGCCATACGGAAATCGACTGCTGCTTTATCTGCACATTCCTGATAACTCAGACGTGGCAAAGACATTTTCTCTGTAGCAGATAAGACTGTATCAATATAAGGCAAGCCACCAAAATATTGCATCATTTCAAAGTGCCACCATGCGCGGAAAAAATAAAGCTGACCGGCAATCAGTTTTTTCTCCTCATCCGTAGCTTCCGTTAACCTTTCTAGATTAGCGATACCGATGTTAGCCTTACGTATACAATACCATGCATGTGGCCACAGTGAATGTTTAAACTTAGCATTGCCGTCACTGTTCGGATGATAAGTAGCCGTAGGATCACTGCCGGTACGATAGAGCCAGCATTGATTATTGGTAGACCATGCACGGAAGTTACCCAAATCGACCTGATGCGTCATGTGGCTGTCACCTTCCGGGTTGAATATTTCATCATCTCCCCAGTTCCAGGAAGTAGTATAATTGTTCTTCTCCTTATCAGGAATACAGTTGTATATTTCCTCGATAAACCCCTGAAAATTCCTAAAGTTCTTAAATGCTTCGTCTTCAGATACAGTAGAGTCAGCTTCCTTGTCTAGATAGTCCTCACAAGATGAAAATCCCAACGAGAAGAGCAATAAGCTACCGCATAAAAGAGTTCTATATATTTTTCTCATAGTACTTTGATTATAATGTAAATTTAACACCTAAGTTGAAACGTTTCACCGTAGGATACGCCCCTTGATTACCCGAACCTGCAAAATTCGATTCACGGTCGTCCGGCATCTTAGACCATACCCATAAGTTGTTTCCATTTAAGTAAATCTTCAAATTTTTCACCCCGAGTTTTCGCACCCATCCATCTGTAAAGGTATAGGCTATCTCCGCATTTTTCAGACGAATATAAGAACCGTCATAATAGTATTGCGTACCATTACTGTAACCGCTCACCTTTGACAACCAGCGCGGAGTTACAACATCGGCCGCATCGCCAGCCTCAGACCACCAGCTACCCTGGTCATACACCGTATTCATCTGACTGCCAAAACTGGTCAACTGAACGACACGAGTCACATTGTTTACACCATAGAACTGAACAAAAGCACTAAATCCCTTCCACTCAAAGCCAAGAGTAGCATTATATGTGTTCTGTGGAGTATCAGAGTAACCGTAAGGAGCTTGGTCCTTGCTGTCGACGACACCATCCCCATTGAAATCGACAATATAATAGTCTCCGGGAAGACGTTGTGAATTGTTTGTATCATGCTGCGGGCTACCAATCACATCGTCATAAGAATTCAAATATCCATTATCAATATATGCCTTATTCTGACCAATGGCATAACCAGCCACCTTTTGATACCCAGCCAACAATGGAGCATCGTCTTTTTCAAGTATCTTATTTTCCGCATGGGTCATGCTCATATTAGCCCAAACGCGCATCTTATTGGAAAATGTCTTGTTGATACGAAGTTCCAACTCATAACCTTTGGTTCTAACCTTACCTAAGTTAGCAGTAACTGCTGTAGTACCAAAATAAGAAGGAATAGCCCGATCGCTTCCACCCACCAGAATATCAGTACGTTTATCACGAAAGACTTCCACGCTACCTGCAAACAAACCATCCAAAAAAGAGTAATCAACACCAAAATTCAATTTCTTTACTTTCTCCCAATGCACATCAGAATTACCTACTGCTGATTCACGATACCAAGTATATGGACTTTCACCACGATCTACATCCAAAGACGAGGTTCCGCCGTAAGCCCATTGGTTCATATACAACCAACGTGTTTTTACATTATCATCACCGATTTCACCATAAGAAGCACGAATTTTCAACATATCCAAAATTCTGCGTTCTTTCAAGAATTTCATAAACGGTTCTTCACTAACCATCCATCCGATAGCACCGGAATTAAAGAATGCAAAACGATTTTCTTTGCTGAACTTCTCGGAACCATTATAAGCACCATTATATTCAATAAAATACCGATCCGCCCAATTATAAGTAGTACGGAATGCCCAGTCTTCACGATAGTGAGGAATTTCACTTCCTGTAGCCGTTTCTTGACGACTGAACAATCCCATAAGGGTAACATTATGCTTTCCAAAACTACGGGCCCAATTTAACTGTGCCTGATAATTAAGGTTACGCTGTGTCGCCCAATTCTTGACTTCACCACCTTCCGTATTCCACATTACACCCTGCATAAAATCAAAACCTGTATTGTTGTCATACGACTTTTTATAACTGACCTCCCCTGTATCCGGATTAATCCATTTATGTTGTGCGTCGTTATATAGGTCATTGATACCGCGCTTCCATTCTACAAAAGTATTATCCCAAGAAACCATAGCCCTTGCACTCAATCCTTTCGTTATAAAGCTCAAATCCTGTTCCAATGCAAAGTCAGTTGTTATCTGTGTAGTAGTGGTAGTCATCGTACCTCCCAATGAAACATTTTCTGCAGAATTGGTAACATTCGAAATATTCGGATAATATCCCCATGAACCATCCGAATATTTTGGAAGAAATACATCCGGAGCAATATTATACGCCCCCGCCCACTGCTGGGCAATCGACCAGTCGGCCGAGCTATCATAATTGGAATTATTATAAGGAGTTTTCTTGTATCCATTAGAGCCCGCTACATTAACCTTAAAAACAGTACTCTTGGTTATCTGAAAATCCAGATTACTACGTACATTAATTCTGTCATATCCATAACCGGAATTATAATCACGCCCATTATCAAATACATCGAACAAGTCCCCCTCATGCACATAATCGACAGAAGCGAAATATTTTACAAACCGAGTTCCACCGCTGACATTCACATTTGCATTGTAGGACATCGCATAGTCTTTGAACAATACATCCTGCCAGTCCACATTCGGATAGCGTTCCGCTTCTTCCAAATTTGCCGGATTACGATACTTATTAATTATTGCCTGCGGCTTTATGTACGACCATGAATCCGGATACAAGCTCAACTCATGCTCAATAGCCATATTGCGCGCCATCAAAGCATCATAAGAATCCAACTTATTAGGAAGCTTGGAAGGTATCTTCATCGTGGCATTGGCTGCTATATTTATTTGGGCAGCTCCCTCAGTTCCGCGTTTAGTCGTTACCAAAATGACACCATTTGCACCTTTCACACCATAAACAGCAGTTGCAGAAGCATCCTTCAAGACAGAAATAGATTGTACAGAAGCAATATCCACACTGCTCATCGGACGTTCTATGCCATCCACCAGTACCAACGGGTCACTATTATTCCATGAACTAGTCCCACGTATTGTGATTTTCGGTTCTTCTTCACCTGGCATACCGGAACTTTGAGTCGTTATAACCCCCGGCAGGTTACCGGTTAACGCCGCACCAATATCAGAAATACCAGCCGCCCGTTCCAATACTTTTCCAGTGGTCTGCGTGATAGCACCTACCACACTCGCTTTCTTCTGTTGTCCGTAACCTACAACTACTACTTCTTCCAGTTGTTTAGTATCATCTTCCAACACCACTTTAAAAAGACCTTTGGAAACCACTTTTACCTCCTGTGGTTTCATTCCTACATACGAAACAATAAGGGTAGACTTCTCATTGGGTACAGTCAATACAAAATTTCCATCTATATCTGAAATCGTACCTATTGAATTATTACCCTTTAAAACTACTGAGGCTCCAATGATTGTCTCACCATTACTGTCAAGAACCGTTCCCCTCACCGTTATCCCTTTCTGTGCTGATGCTGTTACAAAACTAAACAACATAAGGAGAAACAAGTAAGGAATCTTTTGAATTTTCTTCGTTACATTTTTCATTACCATTAGTTTAAGATGTTAATTAACTACATTGTTTTCTAATCATCATTCTTTTTTTAAGTGCGTTAGCCATCATTATAAATATCACTCATAATTACTAGCATTATATTTATATAAAAAAAATAATTATTTGCAAGTAGCGTATAATCCAATTGTAGTACCGGTAAATCCACCAGCCGTTGTAGTAGAGAGATAACTAGGGGCTACATCTTTACAAAGCAGTTTCCAGCTTTTTTCACCATCAATAGAATAATAGAAATCGTAACCAATTCCTTGAGATACTAATTTCAAATATACTTCATTTGTATCTGCGTCTATTTCATCTGAAGCCAATGTCTGTTCCTTTTCACCGATTTGTTTCAGAGAAATATTTTTATTCTCACCCACTTTATTCAAGCAGAAGAAATATTGACGCGTCTCATCTTTAAACAACAGCATTCCGGCTGTTTCCTTATCGTTAGAAGGATTGAACAACATACGGGTAGCACATTCAAATTTATGATGTTGTAACCGACGGCAAACAAATGCCGGAGTTTTCTTTTCCGTAGCGCTAATATCTGCACACTTCAAGGTCAGATATCCGGGCGTTTCCGTCAATGAATATAAATCGGAAGCAGAAGCTCTTAAAGTCATCCATGGCATATCAAGTACAGGAGAATCAAAGTTCTCTATTAACTCGAAATTACCATAAGTAACTGTCGTATCGCGTTTCGCACCTTCACGTTTTACAATCATAGGTACTAAATCATCTCCTTGTGTCATGTACGGGAATCCGTCTTCACTCCATTTCACCGGCATCATAAATGTTTCACGTCCCAAATTCTCAAACTGATTATTAATAGGGCGACAAGCCAGAAAAACAGCCCACCAATCTCCCTCCTTTGTTTGAATCAAGTCTGCATGACCAGCACAGGTTACCGAATTAGGACGGTCAGAATTCAAATGTCTTTGCGTCAAAATCGGATTGTTTTTCCATGGAAGAAACTTACCCATCGGAGAATCACCACGGAAAATCACTTCCGAATGCCAGTTTCCCGTTCCACCTTCGGCGGACATCAAGAAGTACTTTCCATTTATTTTATATAAATGAGGTCCTTCTATCCAAATTGGTTTGTCTGCCGGTTGAGCTCCTTTGTTTACAAGAATTTTACGGGGACCGATCGTCTTATCTGTTTTCACATCAAACTCTTGTATGCGTATGGTACGGTGTCCGCTATATTCAGGCTTATTATCCGGAGCCTCATCGTTATTCACGATATACGCCTTACCATCTTCATCAAAAAAGAAAGAAGGATCAATACCACCAACTTCCGGCAACATGACAGGCTCTGACCATTCACCAAACGGATTTTGTGTCTTAACAAAGAAATTTCCGGCCCCTACATTGGTAGTCACCATATAATAGGTCTTATTATGCGGATTATAGGAAATAGCCGGAGCAAAAATACCGCCACTCACTTTCTGCCCTTCCATATTCACTAATTGCGAAGCACGATTCAACACATGCCCTATCTGTTTCCAATTCACCAAGTCCTTGCTGTGAAAAATAGGAACACCGGGGAAATAAGTGAATGTAGATGTTACTAGAAAATAATCACCTTTTCCATTTGTACAAACACTAGGATCAGAATACCATCCCGGCAAAATAGGATTATAGAAATAGTCTTCACCTGACAGAGGATTGGAAATATAGAAATCATCATTTCCCTTATAAGAAAAATAATCAAAGAGAGCCACAGATTTTCCAATAGCCGATAATTGTTGTTCTTTCTTTGAGTTACATGACATCATTGTTATCCCCAACATAAATATGGAGAACCGGACGATTGACATTAATTGTATTACCTGTGTATTCTTCATAATACCTCTTATTTTCTTTATAATCAAATATGAATTACTGATCTTTTTCTGCAAAGATATGCCAGCTTATAAAACTACAAACATAATTATGTTACGGGCTTCTTTTCCTAAATAACATCTTCATTTTCAATGTTACATCTATCTTTCCCCTTGTAGCACGCCCTAATAATTACACTGATTATAAGCACATTACAATCTTATTTTTTTTGAATAAAAGCTATTCAAATTCCCAATAATCCAGATTGAAAAGTTTGTTTCCTTTCTCTCCTTTAAAGCAGAAATAAAGATCATGTACACCCTTTGCATTCTTTATCCGGCATGACATCTGTTTATATATCCAGTCCTCCTGTCGGTGATATACTGACACTGCCTATTACCGGACCTTCAGTGCTGTCCAGACGAATTTCTATCATTCCGCCTTTTTCAACACAAGCTGCGCTTACACTGAATTTCTTTGCTCCCTTCTTGCCAAAGTCGACACCACGCACACACAGATATTCATTATCATCAATATCGGTTATATACAAACCACCATTCTTATGATTTTCAGCTTTAAGACCATATCCCCAAGCCATCGTTTCAGCTTCCACTCTACGGTAAGGATTAAAGTTTTCAATCTGTTCCAGTTTCGTCTCCTGCCAATAAGGAACTTCCTTAATAGTTCCATCCGGATTATAATGCATTTTTGCAACAGAGACCGAACGGCGTTCCTTATGATCCAAAGTCTCCAAATGAAGCAAATCATAATTTAGGCCAAATACATAAGAACTACCTTTATAATCGATAATTCCAGGATGATTTCCTCTACTCCGCTCTGTTGGACGCATAATATATCCTTTTGTACTCCATGGTCCGGTAGCTTTGTCGCTCATGGCATAGCCAATCCCTTCCGGACAACAAGTAGAAGCGAAAGCCATATAATAATGACCGTTACGTTTATATACCCACGGTCCTTCCTGATAATGTTCCGGCCTATCAGCCAGTTTTACTATTTCTCCTGAATATGAAATCATATCCTCATTCAGTTTCACATAATAAACATTCGGATTGCCCCAATACATATACGCTTGTCCGTCATCATCAATAAATACAGTAGGGTCAATATCATCCCAATGCTCTTTTTGCCAAACTAACGGTTTGTTCAAAGGGTCTTTAAAAGGGCCGTAAGGAGAGTCGGAGACCAATACGCCAATACCATTACCGTGAATCGGACAATACATATAAAATTTGCCATTACGTTCGATGACTTGTTCTGCCCAGGCACCGTTATCACGTTTCACCCAATCAAAACTCTTCAGAGAAGCGACAGCTCCATGATCGGTCCAATTCACCATATCGGTGGAAGTATAAAGTAACCAGTCCAACATTTTGAATCCTTCGGCATCATCCTCATCATGAGTTGTATAAAGGAAAACGGTATCATTATATACCATCGGAGCCGGATCAGCGGTATATTTTGTCTGGATAATAGGATTTTGTGCCACTCCTGAAGTAGCGGCAGTCATTGCCAACAAAAACGACATGCCTAAAAATTTTAAGTTTCTCATATTCTTTTATTTTAAATGGTTTTAGATTCTACTACTTTACATTTTTATTTTCAGCTGTTTTCCTCTATACTCTATGGTCTTTCCATTGATACTTTCTGTCACATCTATTCCCGACTTTCTATCAACTTTTACCAACTTCAGTTTGCGAGATACAGTCATACCGGAATATCCACCTTTCCGGTCAGAGATTATCAATGTGTTATTTTTATCATTCCAAATTATTTCAAAACTTGAAGACTCCCCCTTCTCATAATTGTAATTGTCGCCTGCATCTTCATAGACCGTAAATGAAGAATCGGCTCCCGGATAAACCCGTATCTCCCACTCTGCATCTGTTTTTTCCGAGGTATATTGCATAACCGGCCCCATTGGAATGATAGATCCTTGACGCACCAATAGAGGAATTTCATTTATCGTTGCTTCAGCGACAATCCATTGTCCGCCCTTATATTTTTTTCCGGTCCAAAAGTCAATCCAATCGGCTCCATCCGGTAAATATACACGACGCGTCTTATCTACATTTCCCAAAGGGTTAGAATCCACCGAATAATACATAGGATTGGTGACAGGAGCAACCAATAAAGCTGGTCCGAACATAAATTCATCTTTTAAATCAGCGACCTGCATATCCTTGGCAAAGTCAAACGCAAGTGTTCTGGTCATTGTATAATTTTCACGGTGAACCTTTCCTGCTAAAGAATAGATATAAGGAAGTAAGCGATACCTTAAATGAATCACTTTAATCAAACTATCATAAAAAGGCTCACCTGGTTTACCAAAACGCCATACTTCACGAGGAGTATCGGAACCATGACTTCGAAACACCGGTAAGAAGGCTCCATATTGAAACATACGAGTGTATAATTCCCGATAAGCCATATCAGCCACTCCTTTATCATAGTCGCCTTTCCAAAACCATTGAGGTCCATTTTTTGTAAAAAAGGCCCCAATATCTACTGTCCAATAAGGGCAGCCTGTAGCCATAAAATTTAATCCGGCAGGAATCATTTGGGCAAAAGATTGCCAAGTTGCATAAGTATCACCGTTCCACGTTATTGTAGAATAACGTTGTTGACCTGCGTAACTAGAACGGGTAAGATTTACAACACGCTTATCTTCATTTGTAGAACGTTGGTTCTCATAAATTCCCTTCGCATGATATAATGAATACAACTGGCTTCGCTCTGCCCCCAATACACTATTCAGCAAATTCGTGTTTAACTCCCAACGTTGCCGATGATTATCCGCTCCATAACCATCCTTCATAAAAGTCCAATCAGCATCTAATGGTTCTGAAGCGTCACACCACCAGGCATCAAAACCATTACCAAAAAACTCATTATTCGCATAGTTCCAGTATAATTTTCTAGCCAACGGATTAAAAGCATCATAGACAGAGGTGCCGCTTAACAACCATCCCTTTCGTCTAAATTCCTCATGTTGAGGACAGTTCATGGCATTCGGCCATATTGATATCATTAATTTAGCATGTAGAGAATGAATTTCATCTGCCAGTTTTCTTTTATCCGGATAGAATTTAGGATTCATACTCATATTCCCCCATTGACCTTCAGGCCAATAGTTCCAGTCCTGTACAATCATATCGATCGGTATTTGCCTTTGGCGATACTCTTTTAAGGTATTAATTAAATCATCGGAACTGACATAGCGTTCTTTAGATTGAATATATCCAAAAAGATAGAGAGGCATCATTGGAGAATTGCCTGTCAACAAACGATAATTAGCAACCACAGCATCCATCGTCTTACCTTTCATAAAGTAATAATCAATCTGTTTAGCTGCCTCAAGTTCGACAAAACTTCCTTCCGAGTTATCCTTAAAAATCATGGCACATCCCGCGTCAAACAATAATCCATATCCGGCTGTTGAATTTAGCACCGGTACCATAGCTTTCAAATTATGCTGGCACAGATAAAGTTCCTTACCACGTAAATTCATATAGTCTTCCATGTGAGCTCCCCACCCATATAAAGCCTCCAACGGTTGCCATTTAAAATTGATCCTATATTTCCAGGTGTGCCCTATGGTATCATAACGCAAAACATTTTTTATTTCTTTATCACCATCCGCAGTTTTCTCTATATGTTTTGAATGTTCATCATATATGACTTGCTTCGTCACTCTCTTTTCACTGATTCGAGGTATATTTTGATCTTCCTGCAATAATAATCCCCCCTCTTTATCCAAATAAGTGATAGAAGCAGTACTTAAATCAACTCTGACTATCAAGCTATCCGATTTTAATAAATAACAATCCGGATTTGGGGTATATACCCAACGAACAGGATTATCAACTGCACGTGGCAAACAAACATCCGTTCCGTTTCCTATAAACGTATTTTCCCCCGTATATTGAACTCTTACCACATCCGGAGTCACAAACTCTACTTTTAATATGCCTTGTTCCAAATCACAAGAAATACCATTTACAAGAACAGTAGCCTGCTTAACCTGTGCAAAAGCTGTGAAAGTATTCGCTAAAGCCATCAACAATATTATTAACCATACCACACCAAAACTTTCTGACCCATGCTCTTTTTTCATAAACAACACTGTTATAAATCTATCTTTTGCGAAACATAAATATCAAAGATATGCTTCCATATCCTCTTCACAGCAAACTATTTAACAATCAAAATTCCGCCATTGCAAGGAATAGATAGTTGCAATTCTTGTTTCTTTCCTATTCCTATTTGTTTCACACCGCCCTGCAATACCTTATCATCACTAAATAGTCTCACCTTTTCCCCATTGGAGAACATCGGCAAATTAACTTTAAGTTTCAGTGTTTCCTTCTGCGCATTTACTCCGGCAATATACCATTTGTCGCCATGACGACGGGCAAGAATAACGTATTTACCAGGATAACCGTCAATGAAACGTACCTCATCCCAAGTCGTTGGAACCTCTTTCATAAAATCAATAGCCCACGACGGAGCATCGGTCAGGTTATTCGGTGCCAAAGCGAAATGCTGTACCGGACTCTGAAATAGCACCGCCGTAGCTAGTGCGTAGACATCTGATGTCACCCGCCGGCTTCCCCGTGGAGCATTATCCGCATTATAATATTTGTTCAATGCACTACCTCCAAGATCCATGCTACCCACAGTGTTACGGATAAACGGATGCAGGGTGGCATTAAAAGCCTCATTATCACAGCTGCCTTGAGAGAAATGAAGATTTTCACTAGCCAATACAGCCTCACTCGATGCGAAGTTAGGATACATACGTTCCCAGCCACGAGGCAAAGTACATCCATGGAAAATAACTAAAAGACCGTACTCGTTTGCATCCGACAAGATATCCTCATACAACTGCATAGTCATTTGCTTGTCACCTCCGAAAAAGTCAACTTTTATTCCACGGATACCAATGCTTTGCATCCATTTCATCTCCTTACGTCTGGCTATCGCATTATCCATAATGCCTCTCGGAGTTTGTGGTGCATCATTCCAATACCCATTCGAATTATACCACAAATAAAGAGCTACCCCTTTGTCCTTCCCATATTTAGCCAATTCTTCAATTTTATCACGCCCTATTTGCTTATCCCACAAAGCATCCACCAACACGGACTGATAGCCCATTGCTGCCGAAAAATCAATATACCGGAGTTGCTCTTTATAATTAGTACTTCCATCCATACCGATAATCCAGCTCCATGAACCCCGGCCATACGTATACTCTCCTTTTGCCTGATAAAGCGGTTTTACAACATCAAAAGGAACCGTTGTCTCCACTATTGGAGCCAAAGTCTTGCCCACAGTAATAGTACGCCAAGGCGTCTCGCCCGGCAACGCTATCCCCGGAGAAACCGTACCATTCCCATTTGCTTCACCTTCTTGCGGAAATCCAATGGTATACACTCCTCCTTTGTGTCCCAACAGACGGCTCGCACAATATCCACCATTTACTCCCGTTTCGGAAACAAGCACCCAACCATTATCTCCATTACGGAATAGGCAGGGAAATGTATACCCTTCTCCCCAGCCATTTTTGCCTGCGACATCATCTGCCGTATAAGACGTCTCATAACTTGGAGAAGTACGGGCAAATCCTCCCATCGGTTTACTTTGCGGACAAAGGAAAGTGGTGGTTCCGTCAGGAAACACAAATCCTGTGACTTCTTGCTTAACCACGCAACTTAGTGTCTCACCTTGCGGATACATCTTATATTTAAAAGCAACATCGTTATTACTTATGCGGAATATAACATCATAAATTGTTTTCCCTTGTTGTGTAAACGAAAATACAGCTTCATTTGCCACATAATGTACCTTACTCTTTTTAATAGAAGCCAACTCGTATGTTTCATCTATTTTATTTGTTGAAACATTCTTCTCCAGCGACATCCCCGATGAGAAATCTCCTATATTTGCAATCATCCCCAATGGAGATGGTTTCAAAAAGAGAACATTGTCATAACTAACAGAATAAGAGGGTCTTCCATCCATATCTGCGACTGTTACTACCAGCTTTCCATCAGGACTTGTCATCTGTTTATTTTCTGCACTTGCAACACTACTACCCAATAACATAGCCATTACTATAAAAAACTTCACCATATTTCTACTTTTTAGATTCTTCTCTATTGGCATAATCACACATTCTATTACAATCAAAACTTTACAGAAATAGCCTTTCCATTATAATCGACGTTTTTTTGAGTCCCGTCCTGGAGAGTTACAGTAAACTTACGGTTCTTCAACATTCCCTCATACGCACCTTTTCTTGCTCCTATCGTCAATTTACAAGATGTATTATTCCACGAGATTGGAATTTCCGTATAAACGCCTTTTTCGTAGTTGTAATTATCAAATTCATCTTCATATAAAATGAAGTTTCCATTCGCACCCGCATACACCTTCAGTTCAAGATGATCCCACGGTTTTTCAGTTGCATACTGAACTTGTGGACCGACAGGAATAATACTACCCGCTTTTACATACAATGGAATAACATCAAGTGTAGTCTCTTTGGTAATTTCCTTTCCGCCTTCGTGTTTCTCGTTCGTCCAGAAGTCATACCATAGCGTTCCTGCCGGTAAGTATATTTTAGTAGATTTCGTTTCCATGAAATCCACAGCAGCGTCAGTTTTTGCTTTTTTCACTCCATCTCTGTTCCATCCTTCTTCTTCGGAGACTTTTACCACAGCTTCCGGTGTATATTGTGCATGAGCAATCGGAGCTACAAGGATTGATTTTCCAAACATATATTCGTCATTGATATCCCACACCTTTCTGTCATCTACAAAATCCATCATCAAAGCGCGCATAAAACTCGATTGGCGATTGCTCACCTCCCAAGAAGTAGAATAAATATAAGGCAACAGAGAGTAACGCAAACCTATCATCTTCTCGATAGCATCATATACAGGCTCACCCTTCTTTCCGAACTTATAGATTTCCCTATAAACATCCGTCCCGTGCGAACGCATCATCGGATTGAACGTTCCAAACTGCAACCAACGCACATAAAGCTCCTGATACAATGGATTTTTTGAAGCACTATCATCATTCCAGCTTTTATTATAGTGTCCTGCAAAAAAGCCACCAATATCACTATTCCAGTGAGGCATACCACACAAAGAAAAGTTTAATCCGGCAGGAATCTGATTTCTAAAACTCTCCCATGTGGAAGCGACATCACCACTCCATACATTTGCACCATAACGTTGTTGCCCCAAAAATCCCGAACGGGTTAAAATAAACACACGTTTGTCCGAAGTCACTTCACGCTGATGGTCGTAAACCCCTCCGACAGTCATCAACGGATAAGCATTGCGCACCTTACGGAACGAGCCCAGATAGGTTTTGGTATCCATATCCTCCGGCTTCCAGTCCAAATGGTCGGGTTCGGTAGAGTCCATCCACCAGGCATCCATTCCCAGCTTGAAAATTCCGCCATTCAGATATTTCCAATAAATATCACGCGCTTCGGGATTGTAAGCATCATACACTCTTACACCGGAAGGATATTCCATGTTGGGGGCCATGACTCCAATCCCGATTGCGGCCAGGTAGTGAAGTTAAACAACATCCCTTTTTTATCCAATTCTCTATAAGGCTTGGTCATCGGTCCGAATGACGACCAGATAGATATAGCCATGTGTGCGTTCATCGCATGGACATCCTCAATCATCTTTTGAGGATTATTGAAAGTCGGATTCTGAAAATCCATCGCATTCCACAAATAGTTATGCCCCCAATATTGCCAATCCTGAATAATGCCATCCAAGGGAATACCCAATTCACGATATTTACGAACAACGTCTACCACTTCCTCCTGGCTCTTATATCTTTCTTTACTTTGCCAGTAACCATAAGTCCATAAAGGAAACATCGGTGCTTGCCCGGTCAAGCTGCGTACTTGTGCTATTACACCATCGGCATCCTTCCCATACATGAAATAATAGTCTACACAATCACCTACTTCAGAACGAAAAGATGTTTCAACTTCGTTGTCCGTAAAAAGAGTCGGCGAATAGTTATCCCAAAACACACCATATCCTTTAGTGGACTGGAAGAAAGGTGACACATCTTCAACATTTCCCTGTATCAGATTTTTAGTCATGTTCCGCTGAATCATCTTTCCATTTTGCAATTGTCCCAAACCATAAATGGCTTCCTCCTTATCTAATATAAAAGGTTGATAAACCTGATAAGTTTTTGTCCCGGCATCATCGAAATCGATAAACTGCATACCGGATTTCTCTGCCAATAATGATTTGCCATCCTTTGAGAAATAAGAAACAATTCCCGTCCCGGTGTCCACACTGACACTTAGTTCACTGGTATTCAATACAATCTTATTATCTTGTATATCAGCTTTGAAACTCACCTTTTCAGGTTTGGCAATTACAGAAAGACTCTGTTTTTCATAGGCAACACCTTCCGGTGACTTTATTACTCTCGCCACAGCAGGCGCAAAGAATTGTACTTCTATATCCACTGCATTTACAGTGGTTTTGATACCGGACGATGTTTTCTGATAGTTCTGTGCGAATAAGATATTTGTGCTGAAGCATAAACATATACCCCAAAATAGATGATGTATTTTCATAATTATAGAATGATAAGGTTTCTAATTAATAACCAACAGATGTTGCATACAGCCCAATCATTGCTCCTGTAAAGCCACCAGCCTCATTAGTAGAAAGAATATCACCGGAAACGGTTCCTCCTAAATTTAGGAAACTCTTGCCATCAATCGAATAATTAAAACGATAATCATCTCCATTGGCTGTTACTTGCAGTGTCACAGGTTTCTCTGTTTCTATCTTCACCTCACCCAGGACACTCGCTTGTCCTTTTTCGGTTCTTTGCAGTATCAGGTAATAGTCTTTTCCCTTTTTAGTGATACCGAAAACATAGTGATATCTTTCATTCTGATAACATGTTATACCGGCAAAATCTTTCTCATTTTTCGGTTTGTACTCCATGGTTGCTGCCGCTGTAAATTGATTATGCTGCTGACGGTAGAACAAGGTAGAAGTAGGTTTCACTTCATTGATATTTGAGGTAAAAGGGATGATCCGCAACCCTTTATCGGTCATCTCAACGAATTCTTCACGAGGACCTCTAAGACCGATCCATCTAAAATCTAATGTCTTATCGGAGAAATCATCCTTAAAGACAAAGTTGCCACTAGGCAAATAACCGTTTTTCCCTGTTTGGTTCTCTACTCCCGAAGGCATCTTCAATGTAGGTTTCATAGGGATAAGCCCATTCTCGAAAACGGGAAATGTTCCGCTCCAGTCCACCGGAAGAATAAAAGTTTCGCGTCCGGTATTCACTCTGTTCTTCTCATTGGGGCGTATTCCTAAAAATACACCATAATATTTTCCGTCGGGTCCCTCCACTAAGTCTGCATGACCAGCCCAGTCTACTTTATCCGCCCGGTTTGCAGGAAAATAACGTTGAGTTAAAATAGGATTATTATTTGCCGGAAGATAAGGTCCTTTCGGATGATCACTTACAAAAATAACTTCGCTATGCCAGCCTCCGGTTCCTCCTTCCGCACACATTAAGTAATAACGTCCATCTTTCTTATAGATATGAGGAGCCTCAATCCATATCGGTTTTTCTTCTATATTGACGCCACCGTTTACAATGATCCGGTCCGTTCCCGGAACCACTTTATCATTTTCCACATCATAATCCCATATTTTTATGACACGGTGTCCCGAGTAACGCTCGTTTGCTTTAGCAGGAGCATCATTATGTACCACGTATGCCTTGCCATTATCATCAAAGAAAAGAGAAGGATCAATGCCTTCAAATTGAAGTTTGACCGGATCACTCCAGCCATTCTCCGGATTCTTTGTCTTTACCACCATATTTCCAAAGCCACCGGAAAATTGAGTCGTTATCATATAAAACGTATCATTATTGGGATTATATCTTATAGCAGGAGCATATACACCAGCACTAATACCGCAATCTTCAACCTTTAATTGTGACGTTCTGTCCAGCACATGACCGATTTGTTTCCAGTTGACCAGATCATTAGAATGGAAAATAGGCACCCCGGGAAACATAGCAAAAGATGAGCACACTAAATAATAATCATTCCCTTTCCGCGTTATACTCGGATCGGGATAGCAACCCTGCAAAATAGGATTATAGAACTCACCCGGCTTTAAAGGATTGTTTTGATAAATAGCATCCTCCCCCTGATAAATAAATTGCGTAAAGACAGGAGCATTTTTTGTTATTTTACCCTTGCCACTCACCTCCATATTAAAAAACAGCATAATAAATACGACAAGCCCCAAGGATTGCCAGCCCGACAAAATCAATTTTAATGTTCTCATATTATCACTTTTTATTTTCTATAATTTTCTGTTCCATAGTAGTGTTTGCAAATGTATCGATTCGGTTTTATCATATATGTACAATCATGATACAGGCATCTATATACAGGTTACATTTATCACAGACATGTAACATGATTCTTTTCTGATGTAACAAAAAGCCCCAAAACAGAAAAATGGTAAGATAAATAACTACATTACCTATTATTTCAGCACTTTTATCTTCCATCATATAAAATGCTGAATATCAAGAATTAGCAAATGCTCATTTTCCTTTAAAGGAAAGCCCCCGTTGGTTTAAAAGAAACGGGGGCTTGGTTTAAAAGAAACGACCCGTTCCTTTTAAAGGAACAAGGTCGTTCTTTCTTTATTCATTCAATAAATAAATCCGGATTGTCTATCTGTAAAAATAAACAAAATTCCAAAGCGGTATTACTGTACGTTCATTACAATCGTTTTCAACTTATTTCTATCAGAAGTTCCTCCATACAGTAATTCATAAGTACCTTCCAACGGACGCATCGTATTCGACTCTGCATCAAACCATTCAAAGTTCACACCGGTAAGAGGAATAGCTACTGATTCAGTTTTCCCTGCCGGAATATGAACGCGTTTGAAAGCACGCAAGGTATAACGGGGACCTTCCTTATCACCCGGACGTCTCAAATAAACCTGAACCACCTCTTCTCCATCACGTTGTCCGACATTACTTACCGGAATAGTCAATACTACATTTTCACCTTTGGCGATTGTATTCTTGCTCAATTTAGCTTCTCCATAAGTAAACGTAGTATAACTCAACCCATGACCGAATGGGAAAAGTGGTTGCTGTTGCATATATCGATAGGTACGCCCCTTCATGGAATAGTCTTCAAAGTCCGGCAATTGATTCACATTCTTATAGAAAGTGACCGGCAGGCGTCCACCGGGATTATACTCTCCCCAAAGAGCATCAACGATAGCTGTACCACCCGCCTGTCCCGGATACCATGCCTGCAGAATCGCTTCACAAGTAGTCGTTTCGGGCACTAGTCCGATAGCTGAACCGGAATAATTGATAAAGACAACCTTTTTACCAGCCTTCTTCAAAGCTTTCAACAGATTACGCTGAACGTCCGGAAGTTCAATATCCGTACGGTCACCACCCTTAAATCCGGGAACTTCTACCGGCATTTCCTCACCTTCCAGACTTGGAGAAATTCCACCAGCAAAAAGAATCACATCAGCATCCATTACTCTCTTCACTGCGAGGTTCAAGTCGATCCCGACCTCTTTGCCCAAATCAAAATCAAGTGTAGCCCTTTCATTCCGTTGTTTGAATAAAATCTCGATATGATACTCTTTTCCAGCCTTCGCCTGTAACGTATAGAGGTTCGTCGGATTCTTAACATATATTTTCCGAGCCACTTGCTCACCATTTATAATAAGAGTCACTTCACCATCCAGTTGGAAACGGAAAGCAACATCACCCGACTGCGAAGGACGAAAGACAGATTCATAACGAGCCGAGAAATTAGTTATTTCCACACCGGGCGCAAATGTAGTAGCCCCTGTTGTCGCAAAATGGAACGGAGTGGAAATCTGATCGGTAGCAACCACTTCCCCTTCACGATCACGATTATTCCAATATTCTGCCAAGAAACCGGGTTTACCATTTATGCTACATTCATCAAACAGGCTTTGGAGTGTCTTTCCATCCACACGGTCACAACCCGGTTCGTATATGATTTGTCCTTCCGGTAGTTTGGCACGGACAGCTTCCAATAAGGTAACCGTATGTGCCGGAATACCGTTATAATTTCCCCACTGCATCACGGAGTCATTGGCATTAGGTCCCATAACAGCTACTTTCAGATGGGTATTCAGAGGCAGGATGTTGTTTTTATTCTGCAAGAGCACCAATGATTCACGGGCCATACGCAAAGCCAATGCCTGATGTTCCTTACTATTCAACACAGAGGTTGGAATTTCCGACCAAGCCGGTTGTTCGTCCATTTCTCCCAGTTCAAAACGTGCCGTCAACAAACGTTTCAATGAAATATCTATTTCTTTTTCGTCAATCAAACCGGCTTTTACAGCATCCGCCAGTGATGCATATTCACTTCCACATTCAAGGTCTGTGCCTGCCCGCACAGCATCGGCCGAAGCGTGTTCCTTGTCCGGGTGAGTCCCATGCGTTCCCGGTCTATAGAAATCGGAGATCGCTCCACAGTCAGAGACTACAATGCCTTTGTATCCCCATTCATCCCGCAATATTTGCATCAACAGGCGATTACTGCCACAACAAGGCTCTCCCTCAAAACGATTATAGGCACACATCACTTCCTTTACATGCGCTTTCTGTACCAAATCTTTAAAAGCAGGCAGATAGGTTTCCCATAAATCCCGGGGATCTATATTCTCCGCATCAAAACTATGCCGGTTCCACTCCGGTCCTGAATGAACGGCAAAGTGCTTGGCACATGCGTGCAGCTTATCATACCTGGCATCTTCCGGTCCTTGCAAACCACGGACTACAGCCATTCCCATTTGTCCTGTCAGATAAGGGTCTTCACCATAAGTTTCCTGACCGCGTCCCCAACGAGGGTCACGGAATATATTGACATTCGGTGTCCAGAATGTTAATCCCTGATAGCGTTTCAGCACGCCGCTTTCACCGAAAATACGCGATTTTACGCGAGCCTCATCGGAAGTGGCATTGAACACTTCATATAATAATGAATCATTAAAAGAAGCTCCCATACCGATAGACTGGGGAAAAACAGTAGCCAATCCGGCACGTCCCACACCGTGCAACGCCTCATTCCACCACTCATATTCTTTAATTCCCAGTCGAGGGATAGCAGGTGACGCATTTTGCATTAATGATACTTTTTCTTCCAAAGTCAACCGGGGCAACAAATCCTCCGCCCGTTGTTCCGCCGTTAAAGAAGTGTCCTGGTAAGGCAGCAATTGCTTACATGCCGAAAACGATAACACCAAACAAACACCCATAATCGGTATCCAACCTCTTTTCATAATATTATACTTATTAGTTATGATTAATTTGGAAACAAAAATAGCCTATTTTCCAATAAAACAATGTTTCATTGGTTACAAATACATATTTGTGTGTTACATTGACGCATCACAGAACGAATAATCAAAAGAGTCCACATCTACATAACCGCCTACAGAACGTGTAGCATAGTTAAATATGGCAAACTTACTGCCCATAAACATACGGGTGTAGTCAAATTTCATCTTGACAGGCAGACCAACAGGTATCCATGCTTTCCCATCAAGACTATAAGAAAAACGAGCCTCATCCCGTCCATTGGTAAAGTCACCTTCCACACGCAAATAGATAAGCTCTTTGTTAAGAGGTATACGGGCTTGTTCGGTCATATCCACACGGCTAATGGCACGCTTCGTTTTCTCAAACACACTTTTCTGTTCACTCATCACAAGAGACAGTTTATTTCCGTTCTTTTCAATCGTAAGCACACCGCTGTCACCATTAAAAGCCGATAATCCTGCACGGTCACCATCTTTCATCCCTCCCAGAGAGAGACTGACAGTGCCCATACATTTCGGTCCTACCATACGTTGAGTCAACGTATTGGGAGCAACAAACAGGTTATCTACCACACGGGAGGTTTTCAAACGCAGAAATCCGGGACGGTCGGTAAGGCTCCATGCACGGTCGACCGGGTTATGATTCCACTGCCAATAGAGGGAAAGCCCGGAAGCGGAAAAATCATCCGAACCGCAGATACCATCCATTGACATATACGATAAAGTGGTATCATTCGGAATGTGCCCATCCTTGTCTCCCAGCATAGGCCAACCATCTTCCGTCCATGTACAAGGCATAAGACACGGCACACGCCCTACGCCACCACGATCCTGAAAAATCAGTCCGTACCATTCACCGTTTTTCCCGTCTACGATGCATCCCTGACCAACACCGCCATGCCCGTCGAACTCCGTTTCAAGAATGACACGCTTTTCGTAAGGTCCGGTAATCTTATCGGCACGATAGCATACTTCACGACGCAGACGGCCGGGAATACTCCAATCCATAGAAATCATCAGCAAGTAATATTTCCCATTATGCTTGATGACGGAACTACCTTCCAACAGACCTTGTTCGTCAGCATCCCGTTCAAATATTTGCTGATTGATGCCACCGGGAAGTACATCGGTCAAATCGGGTTTCAACTCCGTAAGCTGTCCTGTACTGTGAAAGAGATACACCCGCCCGTCATCATCAAACAGAAGCGAACCGTCATGAAAATGCGGGGGACGCGAAAGAAGTTTCCAGGGACCGGCCGGATCTGTCGCAGTATAAACAAACCCACGTCCGGGCGCGCCATTGGCTGTAAACCATACATAGAATTTACCGTCATGATAGCGGATAGATGATGCCCATTGTCCTTGCCCGTAAGCAGTGCCTTCGAGCAGATCATAACGGGGACCATCGTCAATGCGAGGAAATACGTAGCTGATAGTTTCCCAATGTTTCATGTCCGGCGAACGCATGATAGGTGCTCCCGGCATCAGATGCATAGTAGTGGAAACCATGTAAAAGTAATCACCTGCACGACATACCGACATATCGGGCACGTCAGCATAAAGAATAGGATTACGGTATTGTGCTCCGGCTGATAACGGGAAGAACAATGTAAAAAGAGTACACAGTAAAATAGTGTTGATTTTTGTTTTCAGCATAATCATCGTTTTTTTATTAACTGGCTACATTATCTATTATTTGAAAGCTAATTATTTAAAATATTCCTTGTTATCTTCCACATCACAAAAATAGAAAATGCAAACAGATATATTGCCCAAAGTATGCTACATGATTTCTTTGTGATGCTACATATCGAATGAAGAATGTTACATCTATATTTACTCATGTTACATCACCCTATCTCCCAAAGAGAGGAGACTGTATTCAGCCTCCTCTCACTTATTACATACCCGAAACAACAGGCATCAACAACTATTCTTATTACAAGAACTTATCAGAACTCAACCAGTATACGGAACACTTTTCCCGGATTAGCCGTCCATTCCTGCATAGCTTCCAAAGCTCCTTCCGGTTTTGCTATCTTCGAAATCAGTTCTTCCACCGGACAATTCCCTTCTTTCATATAATTAATAACCGCACGGAAATCTGCCGGCAACGCATTTCTGGAACCACGAATATCCAGTTCTTTCTGAACGAAATATTTCGTTTGGAAAGCTACTTCGCTTTTGGCATAACCGATGCAAACCACACGCCCCGTAAATCCGACTTCATCCACCGCCATCACATAAGTGACCGGACTGCCGACAGCTTCAATCACCACATCGGCACCGAAGCCCTCCGTTATCTGTTGCATCCGTTCGTGTACATTTTCTGTCTTGGAGTTAATCACATGAGAAGCACCTACCCTTTTCGCCAGTTCCAGTTTCTCGTCATCCAAGTCGACAGCAATGACCGTTGCCCCTCTCAAAGCAGCACGTACAATGGCACCGATACCAATCATACCGCAGCCAATAACCATCACAAACTCATTATCGATCACCTGCGCACGAGATACCGCATGGAATCCGACACTCATCGGCTCAATCAACGCACAATCGCGAGGAGAGATATTACCAGCCGGAATAATCTTCGTCCAAGGTAAAACTGCATATTCGCACATCACTCCATTGCGCTGTACCCCTAACGTTTCATTATGCTCACAGGCATTGACACGACCATTACGACAAGAAGCACATTTACCACAATTGGTGTATGGATTCAATGTCACGTTCATCCCTTTTTCGAAGCCAGCCGGAACATTCGGACCAATCTCCTCAATCACCGCTCCTACCTCATGTCCCGGGATTACCGGTAACTTCACCATTGGGTTACGTCCTAAAAAGGTATTCAGATCAGAGCCACAGAAACCCACATACTTGATTCTTACTAATACTTCACCGGCACCAACGGTCGGTTTTTCCAGTTCAACCACCTTCATTTCGGAGGGATTGACAATTTGAACTGCTTTCATTTGATATGTTTGATAATAAGTTTATTAATCGATTACTTTATAACCTTTCCAGCCGTAATATGCACAGAAGACAAAACAAATCATCGGCACACAATAGGCCATATAATAGATATGCTCATTGGCATGCATGAAATAAGCCGTCAACTGTGGCAGGCAGGCATTGCCGACAATAGCCATTACCAGAAATGCCGAACCGCTCTTTGTCTGATTCCCCAGTCCTTTTAACGCCAATGAGAACTGCGTGGGATACATTATAGACATAAAGAAAGAGATAGCCAACATTGCGTATAACCCGATCATACCTCCCCATATCATCACTGCCCCGCACAAAAGAATATTCATCAAGGCGTAAACCAGTAGCATATCCTGTGGACGGAATTTCACCATCAATCCGGTACCGATCCAACGCCCCAAAAGAAATGCAAGCATATACAATCCGAAGAAGGTAGTCGCTGTATCTTCCGGCAATCCGGCATAAGTGCAACAGTAAACCAGGAACAAACTGTTTATCGCCGTCTGTCCGCCGTTATAGAAGAATTGCGCAATCACTCCCCACCGCAAATGTGAGTGCTTCAATACACCGAAGTCTATCAGTTTTTCTTTCTGGCTACCCTCTTTCGTTTTACCCGAAGAAGTCGTTTTATCGGAAGAAGCCGTTTCTCCTTCGTCCCCAATCTTCGGCAATTTTGAAAAGATGAAGACAACAGCTATGGCAATCAACAATATAGCCAATATCAGATAAGGGAGTTTCATGGCATCCGTTTCCAATTGGATATAGGCCTGCCAGCCTCCCGGATAATCTACAGGAAGGGTCTCTCGCGTGTAATGAGTTCCGCTAAGGATGAGCTTACTCAAAAACATGGCAGCGATAAAAGCTCCGAGTCCATTGAAAGACTGCGCCAGATTCAATCGGCGGGGAGCTGTTTCGGGAGCTCCTAAAACCGTCACATACGGATTGGCAGCCGTCTCCAGAAAGCACATTCCCGTAGCGATAATAAAGAAGATACAGAGGTAAGCCCAATATTCTTTTAAAATGGCGGCAGGAAAGAAAAGCAGGCCTCCGATTGCTGCTAATACCAGTCCGAAAATAATTCCCGCCTTATAGCTGTAACGTTTCATAAACATCGCTATGGGGATGGGGAAAATAAAATAAGCCAACCAGTAGGCAGTCTCGGTAAAGGAGGCTTCAAAGGTATTCAGTTCACATGTCTTCATCAATTGCCGGATCATCGTGGGAAGCAGATTGCTGCTTATCGCCCACAGAAAGAAAAGGCAGAAAACTAACGCTAAAGGTATTGTATATGTATTCTTTTTCATGGTATAAATCTAGTTTTACGATAAAGATGTTTTCTCCATCATTCGGACATGTTCTTGATGTAAGGAAGTACGGGGAGATCCGTGAATCCATAGAAGTTTTGGGCATTTTCTCCCAAAAAGAGTCTTTTGTCCTCTTCCGTCAACTCGGAAGACTTCACCACAAAATCGTATGACATCTTGTAGGTGATCGCAGTAATGGTGCGCGGATAGTCCGATCCCCACATCAGTTTCTCCATGCCAACTAAATCCGCCGCTTCCCGAATGGCTTTCACTGCTCCTTTGAAAGGATAAAATTCATCATTGAAAAGCCAGGTGATTCCGCCGGATTCAATCATCACATTGGGATGACGTGCCAGGCGGATTTGTTCTTTCCAGTCTGGACGTGTCACCATTCCGAAGTGTCCGACAGCTATTTTTAGGCGGGGACATTCCTGAATAATCTCTTCCATTTCGGGAACCTGTGTTGCTCCGTCAGCCAAATCGATGGAAAGCATGACATTCTGTTCTTCCATCGAATGAAACATCTGCATCATTTCCTCATTATTCAGCATTACCCGTCCCTCTTTTAACAACAAGCGCTGGGCAGGGATTTTTATAGCCTTAAAACCTTTGGCTATAAGCTCTTTCGCCTGCTCCAAAAATCCAGGTTTGCGAAACTCACACATTCCGCAAACAAAGAAACGGTTGGGATAATGGGAAACGACTTCCGACAAATAATCATTCTGAATACCGTCAATAAACTCTTGAGTAATGACAGCCGCAGCCACTTGCGCATAGTCCATATTCGAAAGAAAAACTTCCGCGCTATTCACTCCGTCTACCATAAAGGGCGGAACCATTTGCCGGATTTCTCCCATAAATTCCGAACGGCCATTTTCCAAAGTCCGGATAGGCAATCCGTCCACAACAGTATCCTGTCGTAACCACAGATGGGCGTGCGCATCAATAATTGTATAGTCCATACGAATGACGCTGTTTTATGAGTTTGCCCAACTTACACGTTTCTGCTCTCCGATAATCTCCTGCACTTCCCGAACGAGTTCCCAGTCAATAGGTTCTTCGATGAAAGCGATGCTCTTTTTCACATTCTCCGGATTAGTTGTACTAAATAAAGTCGTTGCTATACGGGGATTGCTGACGGAGAACTGCATAGCCAGCTTCTCAATCGGATAATTCTTAGCTTTGCAATGTTCCATTGCTTTACGGCAAGCCTCTACCAAGGGTTTGGGAGCCGGATGCCAGGCAGGCACGCCACGTTCACTCAACAGCCCCATTGAAAGGGGAGAAGCATTAATTACGCCGATTTCTTTGGATTCGAAGTAGTCCAGGAAGTCTGCTAATTTATCATCACACAGACAATAATGGCAGAAGCTAAGCACAGATTCAATCGTACCGCTTGGTGAATGGTCAATTACCCATTTCAGGTTCTCGAGTTGCAAGTCGGTAATTCCAACGTGTCCTACCACTCCTTTTTCACGCAACTCAACCAAAGCAGGCAGAGTCTCATTAACTACCTGATTCAAATCGGCAAATTCAACATCGTGTACATTTATCAGATCGATAAAATCTATATTCAAACGTTCCATGCTCTCATACACACTTTCGGTAGCACGCTTTGCAGAGTAATCCCACAGATTTACTCCATCTTTTCCATAACGTCCCACTTTGGTAGAAAGGTAATAACGGTCGCGAGGAAGATCTTTAAGCGCCTTTCCTAAAACAGTTTCCGCTTTATAATGTCCGTAATAAGGAGACACATCGATAAAGTTCATTCCTGCCTCAACAGCGGTAAACACAGCCTGAATGCCTTCTTTTTCTTTCAAATCATGGAAAACTCCTCCTAAAGAAGAAGCTCCAAAACTAAGAGATGATACTTTCATCCCTGTCTTTCCGATTTCATGGTATTGCATACTTTTAGGTTTTAAATCATTTTGTATGCGACAAAAATAGGTCAGTAATAGTTTCAGTGCAGCAGAGAGCGGTCGAAAAACCAACGTAACGGTTTACGTAAAAAATATTGCTTCAGATGCTTTTAATTTTCCGGGAATGTGCTTTCTTTGTAAAAAGAATCTAAGTTGCAGACTTTCAAATGGAAAACCGGAAACATACTTCACTCAAAGATCTCGCCCAAGCACTGGGGGTATCAATTCCTACTGTATCCAGGGCACTAAAAGATAGTCCGGAAATCAGCCGTGAACTTTGTGCTAAAGCAAAGGCACTGGCTAAAGAGATGAACTACCGTCCCAATCCTTTTGCCATGAGCCTGCGGAAAAATGCGCCACGTATCATTGGAGTGGTAGTCCCGGATATTGTCACTCATTTCTTTGCATCAATTCTGAATGGAATAGAGAATATGGCTATTGCCAACGGGTATTTCGTGATTATCACGACCTCGCATGAGTCTTACGAGCACGAAAAAAGAAATATTGAGAATCTGGTCAATATGCGTGTGGAAGGTATCATCGCCTGTCTGTCTCAAGAAACAACCGATTTCTCCCACATCTCCACCTTGAAAGACATTAATATGCCACTTATCCTGTTCGACCGTGTTTGCCTGACCGACCAATTTTCATCGGTGATAGCAGACGGGGCACAATCCGCACAGATGGCTACACAACATCTCCTGGATAATGGAAGCGAGCGGGTAGCTTTTATCGGAGGAGCTAATCATCTGGATATTGTAAAGAGAAGAAAACATGGCTATCTGGAAGCCTTGCGTGAGAATCGTATTCCGATCGAAAAAGAGCTGGTAGTCTGCCGGAAGATTGATTATGAGGAAGGCAAGATTGCCACAGAAACTTTACTGTCACTTCCACAGCCTCCGGATGCTATTCTTGCCATGAATGACACATTGGCTTTCGCAGCAATGGAAGTCGTCAAAAACCATGGCCTCCGGATTCCGAATGATGTGGCAATCATCGGGTATACAGACGAGCAGCATGCTAATTATGTGGAACCGAAATTATCTGCTGTATCACATCAAACTTATAAAATGGGAGAAACTGCCTGCCAACTACTTATCGATCAGATAAAAGGAGATAAGACAATCAAGCAGGTAACGATTCCGACACATTTGCAGATTAGGGAGAGTAGTATAAAATACGATAAGAAAAAATAAAAACAAGACACGATTTATACCTAAAAAGAAAAAGTTATTTGACGTTCTATAAACAATCAAACAACTTTTTCTTAAATAACAATATATTTTTTAATCTTTTGACGGCTCCGACTTCTTCTGAATACTATCTGCATCAAGCAGTTGAATATCAAAAATCAAAGCTGAATAACCAGGAATGAGAGTTGTATTACTATTTCCGGTACTGCCATAACAATATTTCCAAGGTATATATATCAACCAACGTTCACCAACTTTCATATGAGGTATTGCTTCTTTCCAGCCTTCTATTACACTACCGGACAAATCGAATGACACTGGAGGGGTATCCGGTTGAGAGGCATTCGAATCTCCATCCACCGGATCAGCTCCCTCAAAACCATCGAAACGTTCACCCAATATATTCGTACCTTTATAGAAAGCCTTCACAACCGCTGTGGATGTCGGCTTCTCTCCGAGAACTTCCGTATGTACGCTATTCACAGTGATCGGAGTTTTCGTCTTATAATAAATATAATCATTGCCTTGTTCCACTTTAATCCGTAGTAACAGAGGGTCAGTTCCCGCTTCAAACACATTTGCCAAAGAATCAATAAATGATTCATTGCGTGAACGCCAATTATCATACTTGTCTACTGTTTCCGTTTCACTACAAGCAGTGAACGCCAAAGCCAGCAATACTAAGGAGAATAAATAGATCTTTTTACTCATTCGTTAAAGGTTTATTGTAAAGTTTTCAATAGAGAAGTGATGCTTACTCTGTCTGCAATAATGTTATTCAGTTCAGAGATAGCTACACGCTCTTGTTGCATGGTATCGCGATTACGCAATGTCACGCAGTTATCTTCTAATGTCTGATGATCGACTGTTACACAGTACGGAGTACCAATAGCATCCTGACGGCGATAACGCTTACCGATACTATCCTTTTCGTCATATTGGCAATGGAAGTGGAACTTCAGGCTGTCAATAACTTCACGGGCTTTTTCAGGCAGACCGTCTTTCTTCACCAACGGCATAACTGCCAGTTTCACCGGAGCCAAAGCAGCAGGCAATTTCAGAACCACACGGCTTTCACCATTCTCCAGTTGTTCTTCACAATAAGATGCGCTCATGATGCTAAGGAACATACGGTCAACACCGATAGAAGTTTCGATTACGTACGGAGTATAAGACTCGTTCAGTTCCGGATCGAAATATTTGATGCTCTTGCCGGAGAACTTCTCATGTTGAGACAAGTCGAAGTTAGTACGAGAGTGGATACCTTCCACTTCTTTGAATCCGAACGGCATCAGGAATTCAATATCAGTAGCGGCATTTGCGTAGTGAGCCAGTTTATCGTGATCGTGATAACGATAGCTTGCATCGCCGAAGCCAAGAGCTTTATGCCATTTCAGACGGATTTCTTTCCATTTCTTGAACCAGTCTAGTTCAGTTCCCGGTTTTACAAAGAACTGCATTTCCATCTGTTCGAACTCACGCATACGGAAGATGAACTGACGGGCAACGATCTCGTTACGGAAAGCCTTACCAATCTGTGCGATACCGAAAGGAACTTTCATACGCCCCGTCTTCTGTACATTGAGGTAGTTTACAAAAATACCCTGTGCAGTTTCCGGACGAAGATAAATCTTCATGGCTCCTTCGGAAGTAGAACCCATTTCAGTAGAGAACATCAGATTAAACTGACGAACTTCTGTCCAGTTCTTTGTACCGGAGATCGGGCATACGATTTCTTCATCAATAATGATCTGACGCAATTCTTCCAGATTACCGTCGTTCAGAGCTTTAGCAAAGCGAGTGTGAAGTGCGTCACGTTTTGCCTGATGCTCCAATACACGTCCGTTGGTAGAACGGAATTGAGCCTCATCAAAAGATTCGCCGAATCTCTTGGCAGCTTTCGCTACTTCTTTATTGATTTTATCGTCATACTTAGCCAGCTGATCTTCGATCAACACGTCAGCACGATAACGTTTCTTAGAGTCTTTATTGTCAATCAAAGGGTCATTGAATGCGTCTACGTGTCCGGAAGCCTTCCAGATAGTAGGATGCATAAAGATGGCAGAGTCGATACCGACAATGTTCTCGTGCAACAGCACCATGCTGTCCCACCAGTATTTCTTGATGTTATTTTTCAATTCAACGCCCATCTGACCGTAGTCATACACAGCGCCTAGTCCGTCGTAGATATCGCTCGAAGGGAATACGAAACCATACTCTTTGCAATGCGATACAAGCTTCTTAAAAACGTCTTCTTGTGCCATTTTCTTTTCTATATCTATTAATTTGAATTTGCTTTTTTCGTAAAAAGTGCCACAAAGATAGGGATTTATCTCATAAATAAGACAGGGAGGGTATTAATTTATCTTATTCCTGAACTTCTTCATCGATTTCCGGTGCCACCATACGGTCATATTCTTCCCGCTCCTGCTCCCGGTCCGCTTTCTTCATTTCTTTGGTCAGCATCTCTTCGGGCATATACAGATTAAAAGGAATACGCATGCATTTCATTTTTTTCACTTCCCGGCTAAATTCAGGACAAGCCACGAAATAGACACGTGAAACGGACACCTTTCCCGGAGTTACCTGTTCGGGGCGTTCAAATCCCGGACTGGTCAGTGACGTATGGAATGTGCCAAGTCCTTCGATAGTAACCGGCTGTCCGATAGACAACAGACTACGGATAGCATCAACCATTTCCGTCAATATACCATCTATCTGCCCGCGATGAAATCCACTCCGTTTTTCCATGTACTCGGCAAATTCTCTATTCCGAATCGGATCTATCAGTTTTTTGGGTACACCATACCATAATTCTTTTCTTTCTCCCGATGTTAAATCGGCTTTTTTTCTCACTACATAAGGCACTGCCATCGTTTATACTCCTTTCTTTTTTCGTTTATACTCGCGTTCTATCTGACACCCGGGTGTCAACACCATTGAGACCCGGGTGTCAAGCATACCAACACCCGGGTGTCAGTGCTCATGAGACCCGGGTGTCAGATAAGTGTTGGCTGCAACAAAATTAAGTCTTTATTGCGAGAGAACAAAGGAATTCTTCTATATTTGTGCATCACTACATTATACTAAAGAAAAACATAGAACTATGATTAAGATTCTTCTATTGATAGACTATTCAAGCGAATTTGACAGGAAACTGCTACGGGGACTTGTCCAATACTCCAAAGAAAACGGCCCCTGGCTCTTTTACCGGCTACCTTCTTATTATAGCGCAATGCATGGTGAACAAGGCATTTTGAAATGGGCGAAAGAATGGAAAGCCGACGCCATTATCGGTCAGTGGAATAATGATACGATCGATTTGCAGAAGGAGCTGAATATTCCGGTAGTACTACAAAACTATCATCACCGGAGCGTCACTTACTCTAATTTGACAGGCGACTATAAAGGAACGGGAAGAATGGCAGCCCAGTTTTTTGCCAAAAGAATGTTTCGCAATTTTGCTTATTTCGGTGTTAAAGGGGTGGTTTGGTCTGACGAACGTTGCGAAGGGTATCGGCAGGAAGTAAAACGTATCGGAGGCGAATTTTTCAGTTTCGAATCGGATAAACAAGAAGATGAAATACGAATGGAAGTCAGCCGGTGGTTACAGGAACTTCCCAAGCCTGTTGCCTTATTCTGTTGTGATGATGCACATGCCTTGTTCATTTCCGAAACTTGCAAAATGACGAATATACCGATTCCGGAGGATATTGCCTTATTAGGTGTGGACAACGACGAACTGATGTGTAACATTTCCGACCCTCCCATTTCATCCATAGAGCTCGAAGTAGAAAAGGGAGGATATTCTATCGGCAGACTGGTCCACCGACAAATAAAGAAAGAACATGAGGGTACTTTCAATATTGTTATCAACCCTATCCGTATCGAATTGCGACAATCTACGGAAAAGCACAATATCAAAGATCCCTACATACTGGAGGTTGTGAAGTACATAGAAACCCATTACAGTTCCGACCTGACCATAGAATCTCTGCTTGCAAATATTCCATTATCCCGCAGAAACTTTGAAGTGAAATTCAAAAATGCACTGAACACTTCCATATACCAGTATATTCTGAATTGCCGGTGTAATCATCTTGCAGACTTACTACTCACAACCGACCGACCATTAGCCGATTTAGCCATAGAAGTCGGCTTTAAGGATTACAATAATATCTCACGTGTCTTTAAAAAATACAAAGGATGCCCACCACTTGAATATCGCCAAAAGAAGACTAGCCAGAGATAACCTTTCGTTTTCTGAAGATTAGTTTTCGGATTTAGATTGAATAATATTCCAGTAATTCCGCACTTTTGCCAAGTAAACATCAAATATCTTGATATTATGAAACGAATCTTTCTAGCAACCGGACTATTATTTTTTATATTCCAACTATTATCAGCTCAAAAAACAATACGTATCTATCCAACCGATGATACTTACATACATGGTGGAAACAATAAAGCGAAGTATGACCGTGTGCAGGGATTAGATGATCCCTTACAACTGAAAAGTTATTATAATAAGGCAAAAGTATATCAATACACGACTTATCTCAAATTCGACCTAAGCAAAATGTCTGCAAATCCGGAATGGATACAAAGTATCAAATTGCATATATACGGAAAAAGTCATAGTAAACGAGAACATATCTTGAACGTTTCTTTAACGAATAGTACTTCATGGGCAGAAGACGACCTTTGTTACAACACACATAAGGAAACGGGGAAAAACAAATTTATTACAAATACAAGAGAAGTGCCGGCTGACGGGAAATGGATAACTTGGGATTTAACCGGAAAACTCCAAAGAGACAGTCATCTCAAAGGCAATCTTATCACATTGGAGATCTGTGACAGCACTAATATAAAAGATGAATCGGGAAAAGGTGATATTGTTGTTTTCAAATCGAAAGAAAACAACAAGACATATAGACCTTATCTTGAAATCACTCAACTAAACAAAGATCACATTTTATTATCCGATATAAACATTAATGGTTCTACGATTGAAAACTTCTCTCCTTATCAATTGAATTATACAGTAAAATTGAAAGCAGATGCGAAAGCAATACCTTCCGTAGAAGCCTGCCCGTTCGTAAAAAGCGCAAAAGTAAATATAGAAAGTTCCAATCAACAATCACCAAACGATAGAGAACAGACAACGATTATTTCCGTAAAAAATAAGGGAGAAAGCTTAAATTACAGTATTCATTTCATAAAAGCCCCTATTACTTCAACAACTACAATAAAACAGATTTCAATAGACGGAGAAAAAATAGAATTTTTCAAACCGGGGAAAAAAGAATACCGTTACTACTTACCTTATAATTACAAGCAACAAACGCCTCTAATTTCCATTACAAAAGAAAATCCTAATCAACAAGTTAAAATTACTCCTCCTCAATCCTTGACCGGCAAAAAGGAAGAAAGAACAAGCTATATACAAATAATAAGCGGAGATAGAAAAAACAGCAACACTTATAGAATAATCTATGAAATCCTCCCGCCACTGGATATTTTCATCTGTATAGGACAATCCAATATGTGTGGAAGAGGATATATGGATGAATCAAAAGGTGATTTAAAACCTGTGGACAATACCTTCCTGCTCACTCCCGCACTCAAATGGGAAATTGCATCAAACCCTTTCAACAAATATTCTTCTGTACGTAATGATATCAGCGTACAACAAATAAGCCCTTCGTATGGATTTGCTCATTATCTAAGTCGGCACATTCATTCCAAAATCGGCATGATCGTGAACGGAAGAGGGGGGACATCTATATCCGAATGGACAAAAGGTAGCGGCATCGGACTTTATGAGGCTGCTATCGAGCGTGCGAAAGAAGCACAAAAATGGGGAAGAATAAAGGCAATATTATGGCATCAGGGAGAAGGAGACGACAGGTCAATCTCTCCTGATGAAGACTGGAGTAATCCTTCCAAATATCCATGCAGACTTCGAGAAATGATTACTAATTTCCGAAAAGATCTCAACGAGCCTAATCTTTGGTTCATTGCAGGAGAACTCGGGCACTGGAGAATAGATTCCAAGACTCAACATTCCCGTTCACAAAACTTCAACAATATGATTCGTCAGATCAATAAACATATACCATACACAGATTACGTCAAGGCTGATGAACTTGTATCCAGAGGAGATCTTTCCGATTCCCACTTCAGCAGAGAAAGCTGTATTACATTAGGAGAACGATATGCACAAAAAGTACTCCAATACATATACAATAAAGAAAAGATTGCAATATATGGTAACAAGTTCAATACTCTTACCTTTAAAAATGAATTAGCCGCTAATAACATTGAGCCTTCATTTCTGACAAGAGCCGAACTAAATACACTTTCCATAGATAAGGGGGCTTTGCTGTTATTATCCGGAGAAACTCCACTCCCACCTGAAAGCCGAATAGCCATTAATCGCTATTTATCAAACGGCGGCAATATTATCTTAGTTGGCGACAAAGGATTCGATTATACCCCACAAGCTACCGATGAAGTCCCTTTAATTAAGTTCTCCGATCGATCTTCTTATCAAATAAGTCGTGAAAAGAAGGATTTTAAGGCCGGTTCTTTGGAGAAAGCAATCATCAACATCATCACATTACCTAATGGAAAAGAAGCTTTAGAATTATCTACGACAAGAAAAGCCATGCATAGTACAATGATAAAGATACCCGTTCAAGATAAAGCCAAGCCGGAACTCTCACTTTTAACATTCAATGCGAAAGGTTCTCCATATATGGATTTACTAGCGATAGAAATAGTTGACAATGCAGAAAAAAGATGGTACAACTTTATCAAACTAACCAATACATGGGATAAATATACTATTTCATTCGCAGATTTTGTACCTGAAGATTATAACAACCCCAATGAGGCTTATAGATTATTGCGGCCTGAAAATATCAGAACAATATCCCTCGGTGTGAATTTATTAACTGTATGGCGCGAGAAAGAAATGCATTGGGCAGTCAGCAGCTTATCCTTAGCCAAAAACAAAAAAGATATTTATGCTCCTACCTCCGCCTTGAAACCCATGGAAATTCCGTTTAAAGAAAATAACATTTGTTTCCCTACCTGGCTATTCGATCCATTTTGGGGAGAACGAAATAATTTTCAACCTTATCCCGGCAGTAAGATGGGAACTGACGTCAGTTCCAAATATGATACAAAAAAGAAACGCGAAAGTCGTATTATTCCAATTCATTCCCATTTTTCCTCTCCCAAAGCTGAGCAACCGATTGCTAATCTTGAGTTATATGCCGGAGGAGAATATAAAGGTTCGGCGGTGGCAACATTCAATCTTCCGCCAGCAACAGTCCTCAAGAACCAAGAAAGCCGGAAGGCCCTTTCCAACATGGCAAACTATCTCCTGAAGAAACCTAGAATCATCGCAACCAAACTAAATACCTGTACAACAACCCAAGGTACATTTCCACAATTACGTGTTACCATCAAGAACCCCTTACACCAAACAATGACCGGTACACTACATATTGAGATTGCCGGAAAATTATTATGCAAAGAGAGTAATATCATAATTACTCCCCTGAGAACCAAAGAATACGACATCGTTCTTCCTGAAATACCGGAAGATTTTCCTTTTCAGCATTTCAATTGGCAAATAACGCTAACAACTGATGAGGGAGGAATAACAGATACTTTCTGTGATTCGGTTGACGTAGAAAAAGCAATGCTTTATGCGTTCAAACATCTGATACGCAACCAACAATTTTACCCGGACGGGCGTATCAGTCATCATTATTTCGGAGATGCTTACGGAGTAAGAGCCATGTCTGCCTATCTGCATTTCTTACAAAAAGAGAAACATTGTGGCGCACAAAGCAATAATACTTTACCAATCGTAACTTCTGAAGAAATAGAAAATTGCGTCTTTCGGTTTTATGACATGTTAGCTGACAGACAATCCGAAGACGGCAAACTCCCCATGGGATATTTGGAACATTCAGGCGGATATAATGTTGCAGATGGTGGACAAATAGCCCTTGCTATCGCACAATCCTTACGCTACATAACAGATCCTGTACGAAAAGGAAGATATCAGAGGTTGTGTTCACGCTTCTTTAATTGGGCGGAAACTTTTTATATAGACAGTATACGTTCTGCTTCATTGAGAGAAAGTCACCCCCAGGAGTTTGCAAAAGGGCATGCTAACGAAGGAATGTACGGATTGGGCGAATATGGGAAAAAGAAAATACAAACAGGACCATCCTGGGTAGGAGCAGATATTCTAGCTTTTCAACTCTGCATGGGAATCTTACAGAAAGACTCTACTCAAATGCAATACCAAGCAATTGCAAAACGCAATGCCAATTATTATGTCAAAGCAACATACCCTGCCTCGGGCTACTACCAAGCAGAAGCCTTGTTCTGGGTACGCCTTGCACTACACGATGATAACCTGAATAAAATTATAGATGACAACCTGAGGCGGACTTTCCTCCCGCCTTTATTAAAAGGACGTGAGAATGAGATGTACTTACGAGGAGGACGTTGTACTTTAAATGCCTTACCACTAATATACTATAGAGAATACATCCAAGATTCACCGGAATTACGGGCTGTTTTATTGAAATATATCTGGGCATTCGGTTCCGAAAGTTCATTCAGTTCCATGAAACGTTTATCAGAAGCTTATCCTAAGGCCGTACACGGAGAGTCTTTGGCTGTCTCCAAATATGCAGCATTAAGTGCTCTTTGGGCCATGGAGTTATTAGTGCCAGGTTCTACTATTTTGCAAGAAATGAGGAATTCCCAGAATATCTTTAGCGTAAAATGAGGATTGATTTGCGTATTTCCACTAACTAAAGAGCACTAAATCCTTTACTTTTGTTGTGAGCTTACGTAAAAGATATAAAGCACTTAAATCGTTTAATTCAAATTTACTGTATGAAAAACAAAATCCTTCTATTACTAATTGGAATCACCGCCTGTTCCATGAGCCTGTTTGCACAAGATAGAAAAGTGTCCGGCATCGTAAAAGGGAAAAGTGACCAAGAGCTGATCATCGGAGCAAATGTCCTTATTAAAGGAACAAAGCGGGGAACTGTAACCAACGTTAATGGAAAATTCGCTATTTACGTTGGACAATCCGACAAAGAACTTGAAATAAGTTATGTCGGAATGAAAAGGAAGATAGTCAAACTGGAAGCAAATAAAACCAGTTATATGATTGAATTAGAAGAAGATTATAATTCACTGGATGACGTTGTGGTCATAGGTTACGGAACTCAAGCCAAGCGAGATATTATTGGCTCGATCACGACTATCTCTTCTAAAGATTTGGACTCTAATTCCGGTGGGAATATCAATACAGCTTTACAAGGAAAGATTCCGGGCATGCAAATTGTGTCAACTTCCGGTGAACCCGGAGCCGGCTCATCGATTAAAATTCGCGGTGCGTCTTCCATTAACGGAGGTAGTGAACCACTGTATATTGTAGATGGCGTACCTATTGAAAGCGAGAATATTTCTTCCATCGACGGTGATGCGACGTTTAGTCCCATAGCCGGTATCAACCCAAGCGACATTGAATCTATCGAAGTGCTGAAAGATGCGTCTTCAGCAGCTATTTACGGTTCACGTGCCGCCAATGGCATTGTTATGATCACCACCAAAGGTGGAAACAAGTTTGAAAAGTCAAAGCCTATTGTCACTGTCAGCCATACGTCAAGCGTCGTCTCCATTTCACGCAAGCTGGATGCAATGAACGCCGAGCAATTTCGTACAGCATATAAAGAAGCACGCGCAAACAATAACCAGGTTGCCGAACAAGGTTGGATTGTCAATCCATTCCATCCCTACTACAATCGCACGACAGATTGGCAAGACGTAATATTCCGGACAGCATACCAAACCCGTAACGATGTAAGTGTACGCGGTGGTAGTGACAGTTTCTCTTATGGAGTATCAGCCGGATATCGAGATCTTAAACCAGTAGTTATTAATACGAAATACAACCAAATTAATCTGAGAGCCAATTTCCTTTACAAGGTAGGGAAACGTATCACTGCAGGAACTAAAGTTTCTTTCAGTAACATGGATTATACCCGTATCCTCTCTTCAGGAAGCAACAATTACAGTGCATTAAGAGCCGCCTTGTTCACTAATCCTTGTTTCTCTCCATACGATCCTCTAACCGGTGAAGTGGTAGACTGGCTAGGAGTAAAAGAACAACGTAACCCACTGGCTGTAGCGACCAAAGTTCCTATACACTTTAAACGCAGGTGGTTGACAATGAACCAATATATACAGATAAATCTAACGAAAGGTCTTAACCTAAGAGTCAGTGTATCCGGAGATATCAGCAAAACCAATCAAGACAGTTTCATGCCTAAGGAATTCGATTCCAATACACCAGCTCGCGATAATGGCAAGTTCCGGCAGAGCGAAAGCCAAAGTTTTTTAAACGAAAACACACTGTCATATAACGGAAAAATCAAATCTCATCATTTAAATGTAGTACTCGGACAATCATTCCAACAAGACAGAACAGAAGCAATCGTTTTAAACGGAAACGGCTATATTGACAAATCTGTTATAACCATTCAAAATGCCTCTACTTACACCAACATATCTAGAAGCGAATCAGAAAGGGCACTACTCTCTTTCTTCGGGCGTGTCAGTTATGACTGGAAAGGACGTTACCTCGCGTCAGCCACTCTTCGAAGCGACGGTTCCTCCCGTTTCGGAAAGAACAAACGATTCGGGACATTTCCATCAGCCTCTATCGGGTGGCGCTTTTCCGACGAGAAATTTATGAACTTTGCGAAAAAGATATTACGTGATGCTAAGTTCAGAGCCAGCGTCGGTGTAACAGGTAATCAGACAATTTCGAATTACGCCTCATTGGGTTCTTACACAGCCTCATCCAACAAATATGACGGAAATGTAGAAATTTTGTATAACGCAATGCCCAACGATATTATCGGATGGGAAAAAACAACTCAATATAATATTGGCTTGGATCTTTCATTCTTCAATGGACGTGTAGTATTCAACGCCGACGCGTATCTAAAGAAAACGAATGATTTATTATTTGACTTTCCCGTCCCCAATTACACAGGTTTCTCCTCCGTTCCAAGAAACTACGGAAGTGTAGAAAATAAAGGATTGGAATTTCTGCTTGAAACGGTCAACCTTACCGGTAAATTTAAATGGAAAACGTCATTCAATATTTCCATGAACCGGAATAAAATCACCGAACTTCCCAACAATGAAGATATCATCATAGGAGACTTCTCACTAGGAAGAGTTGGCGAACCAATGGGAGTATTCTATGCTCACAAAGCACTTGGTGTCTACTCCAAAGATGAAGATAACGTTTATATACTGCCCAACGGACAAAAAGACCAGGTACGAAAAGGAGCCTCTACAGGTGCCCCATTTAAAGGCGGTGACATGATTTGGGAGGATATTGATGGAAACGGAGTTATTGACGACAATGACCGCGTCATCATCGGTGATCCCAATCCTAAGTTTATTGGCGGTATGTCTAATACATTCTCCTACAAAGGAGTTTCACTCAATATCATGATGCAATGGTCATACGGAAATAAAATAATGAACGAGTTGAGACGCACCCGTAATGCCATGAGAACAACTAGCAATCTAGGACAAGACGCATTAGCACGTTGGAAAGCACAAGGCGACATTACAAACTTCCCGATGATTCGCTATCAAGACAAAATGGAAAACTTCCGTCCTTCTTCTTTTAACATGGAAGACGGCTCTTTCCTACGCATCAAAGAAATCACATTAAGCTACAATATTCCTCCTAAATGGTGCAAGAAAGTATTCTTGAAATCAGCCAATGTATACATATCCGGCACAAACCTCCTCACATGGAGCAAGTATAGCGGATACGACCCGGAGGTAAACACTTCGACATCACCATTTATCCAAGGAGTTGATAACGGTGCTTTCCCTAAGAGCCGTTCTTATAATCTTGGTGTCAATTTCACATTCTAATCATCCGTAAATACCATCAAATATGAAAATGCTATCTATTTTAATATGCTTTATAGGCACTTGCTTTTCCAGCTGTTCTCTTTTGGAGTTGGAGCCGACTACTTCCTGGACAGCAGAAAACACACCTAAAGAAGAGTCACACTTATACGGAATCTTATACGGAGGATACAATACACTCCAGTCGGATTTGAGTATCAATTTCCTAGCCTATGGCGAAATGAGGGGTGATGCATTTTACAACAACGCATTTAACGTGAATGCTGATAAAGTAGTGAACAATTCACTTGATAATAATATATTTTGGGCTTCATGGTATAATTACTATCGTGTTATCAAACAAGCAAATGCTGTCATTAAGTTTACTCCACAAGTACTTGAAGCAGGCGGCATAAGTGCAGAAAAAGCCGATGATGTAATGGGACAAGCTTATTGCCTACGAGCGTTCACCTATTTCTGGATTATCCGCATTTGGGGAGATGCTCCATTGGTAACAGCACCTTATTTAGACTCCAACGATAGTTTTGACCTCCCCAAAGCTGCTGTTGCCGACATTGTCGAACAAATTCACAGTGATTTAGAAAATGCATCTAACATGATTGATAAAAATTCGACTTCACGAACGACGTTCACCCAAACAGCAGCTTATGCCATCAATGCTCACGTATATGCATGGGAACATAAATATGAAGAAACAATCAATATGGCTGACAAAGTATTGACTAATACCAATTATACTTTAGCGAACTTATACGACGAAAAATATACCGGTACGACAGACGATGTCAAAAACAAAAATTTCAAAGCATTGGTACAAGCCAGCGAATATGCACAAATCTTTAATACCGGACGCAGTAAAGAATCGATTTTTGAATTGGCAAGCAATGTTGCCGATGGAGATGACCAAAAGAATCTAACAACTTATCTAGCCGGCTCATGGCCTATCTTACGCCCTCGCCCTAGATTCGGAAAAGCCATTGACGCTGAAGGAAGCACTTGGAGATCAGCTGCAATACAAGAAGTAGCCGGTAGTAAATACAAAGTCACCAAATTTACAATTGGCTTTGACTACACTGCTGACAGCCGTAACATTGTCATGCTTCGCTTGGCAGACATCATCCTGTTGAAAGCAGAGGCTATTGCCAATCAGGAAGATACAGATGAAAATCGTAAAGCAACAATGAAACTAGTAAACCAAATAAGGAAAAGAGCCGGAGGAAGTGATTACGAGATTCCCGAAGAACAGTTTCTCAATCGCGAAGAATATGACCAGGAAGGAATAAAAGAAATCGTTCTCAACGAACGTAAATATGAATTAGCTTACGAGGGCCATCGCTGGTTTGACCTAATCCGCACAGGCAAAGTATTTGAAGCCGTTAAAAATAGAGGAAACGATATCGGAGAAGACGAATCTCCTGTCATCGAATTGAGTCCTAAAGCACTAGTATGGCCGATTCATTTAGAGGAACTACGTCGCAGCAAGCTAATCGAGCAGAACGAGTATTACAAATAATTTTATCATTTAAAATATGAAAATATGAAATCGACTCATTACATACTATCAATTATAGTACTACTTTTCTCCGGTTGTAATTTAATAACCGATTATAAACTAGACACCAATCCCGATTATCTAAAAGAGGTATCTTTGATACAGTACCTTGAAGAAGGGAAAGAAAGTACACTGACAATGTATTTAGAAGCAATTAAATACGCAGGTCTGGAGGAACAAATTTCAACAGGAAACCGAACACGCATCATTCCTACTAATGATGCTATAAAAAGTGTATTATCAAGTGCCGGAGTAGAACAAATCAATCAACTTTCCAAGGGGGTCATCCGCAATCTATTTTCTTACCTGACTTTTGACGGTACTTATCGTTCTATCGATATGGAAACTGACCAAAGCGTAAAAGGAATAAGTGATTCCGGAGAACCTATTTTCTTAACTCGTAAAGAAGGAGCAAGTGACAAATTCCTACTCTATGTAAACGATAGTAAAGAAATCGACGGACAATCTATCGCTGTCATCCGGCAAGATTATCTTTTCAAGGATGGTGTAGCACATGTCGTAGGTCAATTGCCCCTATATATTAAAAAAGTAAAAGAGACAGACCCGATTCCGGATGATGTCGACCACTCGCAAGCTCCTACTTATAATTTACCTGTGACCGAAGATGCCAATGTATATCATGGCGCTGCCAATACTAACTACAACGGTTCTAATAGATTGAACTATCTTTGTAACCGCGCCTCTCGTTACAGATATACCTTTTTCAAGTTTGCATTATCAGAGGTGGATTTTATAGATAATCTTTTCTCCGCCAAGCTATGTTTTAATGTAAAAAGAATAGTTGGTTCATTCATTCCTTCATGCGCCGTTTATGCAACGTCAAATGAATGGACAGAAAAAACACTTACTTATAATAATCGTCCGGAGTTCGGACTAGAGGTCTCTATTTTCGATTTGTCAACGGCCTGGAATGAAACCGACATCACACAATACATTCAAAATGCATATAATAATTCTGAGACTGAAGTTTCTTTTGGATTAAAAGTGTTGAACGGCGAAGCAATCAGTACTTCTCAAGTAGAGATATATCCGCGAGAGACCTCTTCTACTAATTTGAATAATAGTCCTAATGCTGCCTATATCAAATTACAGGGTGCCATCGACAGTGAGCTCCAGCTAGATCATAATCAACAGATAAAGGGCAGCGCCGGCAGTATCATTACACTGACCAAAGTGCATCTGCAAATGTCTGCCGGCCCCAACGCACAGTATACATACAATGATAATAATATTATTTTTATTATAGAACACTTACCCGCCAATGGCACACTTGTACGCAACGGACTTCCTATGACCAAGTCGGCTCGATTCACACAAGCGGAACTGGCTGCCGGTATAGTAAAATACATCCATAACGGTCAAGGTACAACAGATACATTTATACTCAAAGTACAAGACTATACCGGTGGAGTATACACAGAACGAATACCTATGCAAATCACTATTCAATAATAAAGTAATCATTACATTTATAAAAATAGAAACAGAATGCCAAACTCTTGTAAACAAAAGCAATATTTCATATCGCTGACGATCCTAGCCGGAATGTTTTTTATATTCGGATTTGTATCATGGGTGAACTCCATCCTGATTCCTTATTTCCGTATCGCTTGCGAACTAACCCATTTCGAATCCTACTTCGTGGCTTTTGCTTTTTATATAGCCTATTTTGTCATGGCTATTCCTTCAGGAATCCTCCTGAAGAAAGTAGGTTTCAAACGAGGAATCATGTATGGTTTTATGTTGACGGCATTAGGAGCTTTTCTTTTTGTTCCGGCTGCTTTAGTTCGACAATTTGAAATATTCCTGATCGGCCTATTTTCTATTGGAACAGGCTTGGCTATTTTACAAACTGCCGCCAACCCCTATGTAACGATCATCGGTCCTATTGAGAGTGCCGCCCGACGAATCAGCATCATGGGAATATGCAACAAGTTTGCCGGGATTATTTCTCCACTCATTTTCGCAGCTTTAATTTTAAAAGCAGACGACAGTGAACTTTTCAGCCTCATAGAATCTGGTACATTGGATGCAATAACTAAAAGTGCCATGCTTGACGAGTTGATACAACGTGTCATTGTACCTTATGCCATACTAGGGGGACTATTAGTATTAGCAGGAATCGGAATCCGCTATTCCATATTGCCGGAGATTAATACAGATGAACAAAATGCAACCGACGAGAAAGAGAACGGGCATAACTCTAAAAAAAGTATTTTCGATTTTCCTTATCTTATACTAGGAGCTTTAGCTATTTTCTTCCATGTAGGGACACAGGTAATTGCTATAGATACCATCATCAATTACGCCAATTCAATGGGAATAGACTTGCTTGAAGCAAAAGTATTCCCCTCATATACATTAGCTTGTACTATGATTGGTTATGTATTAGGCATCCTTATAATTCCTAAATATGTCTCACAGACAAAGGCATTGATTATATGCACCATATTAGGACTGTTACTTTCATTCGGAGTTGTATTCGCTGATTTTAACGTCACTCTATTCGGACATCAAGCAAATATCTCCATCTTCCTGCTTTGTGCACTCGGCTTCCCGAATGCTTTAATTTATGCTGGGATTTGGCCTTTATCTATCCACGGGCTGGGCAAGTTCACCAAGACAGGTTCTTCACTACTAATTATGGGACTTTGCGGAAATGCCATTTTACCATTGATATACGGTTATTTTGCTGAAGTATATGATCTGCGCATTGGCTACTGGATATTAATTCCGTGTTACCTTTATCTGATATTCTTTGCAACCAAAGGCCATAAAATCAATTCCTGGAAACGAAACTATTGATAAAAAAACATACTTCATACAATGAAAAGACTTATTATTACCAACGGAAAAATCATTTTACCTACAAGCATAGAAACTGATAAGATACTGATATGTATAAATCAGAAAATCAGGCAAATTGTAGCGAGTAATGAATTCACGCCTCAACCCGATGACCAAATAATAGATGCTGCCGGTAATTACGTAGCACCAGGATTCATCGATATGCACATTCATGGCGGTGGCGGCCACGATTTCATGGATGGCACCGTAGAGGCATTTCTAGGCATAGCAGAAACTCATGCGAAATATGGAACCACTTCCATGGTTCCCACTACACTGACATGCTCTGACACTGAATTAATGAATATGTTTGCTACCTACCGGAAAGCTAAAGTCCTCAACACAAAAGGAGCAAAGTTCATCGGTTTACATTTAGAAGGACCTTACTTCTCCCCCAAACAAAGCGGAGCACAAGATCCTATATACTTGAAGAAGCCACAACCGGAAGAATATAACGCTATTCTAGAATCTTCGGAAGATATTATACGCTGGAGTGTCGCTCCCGAATTGGAGGGGGCCATTAAGATGGGACATGTTTTACAAGAGCACCACATACTGCCTTCCATTGCCCATACCGATGCAATCTATGAAGAAGTAACACAAGCATATAAAGCCGGTTATACGCATATAACCCATTTATATTCAGCTATGTCATCTGTCACACGCAGAAATGCCTTTCGCTATGCAGGAGTAGTAGAAGCTGCATACCTAATTGATGATATGACAGTGGAAATCATAGCCGACGGTATCCATCTCCCTAAACCATTACTGCAATTTGTTTATAAATTTAAAGGAGCTGACAAGATAGCTCTCTGTACTGACGCCATGCGGGGAGCAGGTATGCCTGACGGAGAATCCATATTAGGAAGTCTGGCTAACGGACAAAAAGTAATCATCGAAGACGGAGTAGCCAAAATGCCTGACCGTTCTGCATTTGCAGGAAGTGTAGCTACTACTAACCGTTTGGTCAGAACAATGGTACAACTGGCCAACGTCAGTCTCATCAATGCCATTCGTATGATGACACTTACTCCTGCCCGCATCCTCCATATCGACAAGTCAAAAGGTTCACTGGAATCCGGGAAAGATGCGGACATCGTTATTTTCGATAATCAAATTAATATCATTCACACAATATCAGAAGGCCATGTTATCTATAGTAAATGAAACTGAAACTAAAGTATTTCAACAAAATCAATTAACTGTCAAAATCTTCCCAACCGTCCAGCAAATGGGAAAAGCCGCCGCTCAAGAAGTAGCTGACAGAATATGCAATTTATTGGAAGGAAAAGCTGAAATCAATATGATATTTGCCGCAGCTCCTTCACAAGAAGAATTTCTACATCACTTGATCAGCGATCAGCGAATTAACTGGAACAGAATCAATGCTTTTCACATGGACGAATATATTGGACTGTTGCCTGATGCGCCGCAAAGTTTCGGAAACTTCCTCCGAATACGTATTTTTGATAAGGTACCTTTCAAGAATGTCTATTATTTAAACGGGCATGCTACTGATCTGGAAGAGGAATGTACACGATACACAAGCTTATTGTCACAATTCCCCACTGATATTGTCTGTTTAGGAATCGGTGAAAACGGACACATTGCTTTCAACGACCCTGATGTTGCCAATTTCAACGATCCCAAACTTATAAAGATAGTAAAACTTGATCATGTGTGCCGCCAGCAACAAGTCAATGAAAAATGTTTTGAGACACTTGAACAGGTGCCTACGGAAGCTTTAACTCTTACTATACCGGCATTATTAAAAGCCAAATGGATGTTTTGCATCGTGCCTTTCAAGAATAAGTCCCAAGCTGTCTATCGCACAATCCACGGAGATATTTCTGAAAAATGTCCGGCCAGTATATTGCGGAGAAAAGAAAAATCTTCGTTATATTTGGACACGGAAAGTGCACAGTTACTCAATTTATAACTTCTAATATTTTAATTGAAAAGAATTATGAAAAAAAAACTATGTCTACTTCTTATTTTATCAAGTTTCGTTTTGAATATTCATGCACAAAAATCTATACGAATAGGAATTATCGGTCTAGATACTTCCCATTCGGTAGCCTTTACAGATTTAATTAATGGAGATAAAAACAATGCTTTTGCCAAAGGCTTTAGAATCGTTGCGGCCTATCCGTATGGTTCAAAAACTATTGAATCCAGCGCTAAACGTATTCCAGGTTATATCAAGAAAGTAGAACAACAAGGAGTAGAGATTGTATCTTCAATCAGTGAGTTATTGGATAAAGTAGATTGTGTACTTTTAGAAACAAATGATGGCAGGCTTCATCTCGAACAAGCTATCGAAGTCTTCAAATCAGGAAAAATCTGCTATATTGATAAACCGATCGGCTCAACATTAGGCGAAGCCATTGCTATCTTCGAGATGGCAGAAAAATATAAGGTCCCTATTTTTTCTTCTTCAGCATTAAGATACTCTCCACAAAATCAGAAATTAAAAAACGGAGAATTTGGAGATATTATAGGAGCCGACTGCTACTCTCCGCATAAAGTGGAACCTACACATCCGGATTTCGGTTTTTACGGAATACATGGAATAGAGACTCTATATACGATTATGGGAACCGGCTGTGAATCAGTTAACCGAATGTCTTCAGAAAATGCAGATATTGTGGTCGGACGTTGGAAAGATGGACGAATCGGAACTTTCAGAGGAATAAAAAAAGGACCTGCCATTTATGGAGGAACAGCGTTCGGCACCAAAAAGGCTATTGAAGTAGGAGGTTATCAAGGATATAAAGTACTTCTTGAACAAATTTTGTATTTTTTCCAAACAGGAATCTCTCCTATCTCCAGAGAAGAAACAATTGAAATATTCACTTTCATGAAAGCATCCAATATGAGTAAAGAAGAGAATGGAAGAATTGTCACATTGGAAGAAGCTTACCAAAAAGGATGGAAAGACGCCCGGAAATTAATCAAAACCTATAATAAATAAGAAAATGAAATTTATATATAAAGGAATCGGGCTTATATCAGTCTTATTTATAGTTGCTTCATGTTCTTTCTCCAAGAAACAGATTATGAATAAGGCGGAAGCCAATGATTCATGTAAAATAGAAATAGTCGTTCTTGATCCAGGACATTTCCATGCCAGTCTGCTTCAGAAAGATGCATTAGCTGTTATTAATGATACTATCCGGATATACGCTCCCGAAGGAATAGGCGTCAATCAATATTTAGAAAGTATTGACTCTTACAACCATCGAGCAGAATCTCCCACCACATGGAAGAAACAGGTATATACAGGCAAAGACTATCTCCAGAAAATGCTTTCAGATCCTAAAGGTGATGTCGTAATTCTGGCTGGAAATAATCAGAAGAAGACACGATATATTATAGAATCTATCAAAGCCGGATATAATATTCTTGCAGATAAGCCACTGGCTATTAACTCACAGGACTTCCAATTATTGACAGAGGCTTATCAGCTAGCACAACAAAAGGGACTCCTTTTATATGATTTGATGACGGAGCGATATGATATTCTCAACATCATAGAAAAGGAACTCTTACATCAAACAGAATTATTTGGAGAATTACAAAAAGGCTCACCGGACAACCCTTCTGTAATAATGGAAAGCGTACATCATTTCTTTAAAAAGGTTTCCGGTAAACCGCTGGTTCGTCCTGCATGGTACTATGATATAGCACAACAAGGAGAAGGAATTGCAGATGTAACAACACATTTGATAGATCTTATCAACTGGCAATGTTTTCCAGATGAAGCAATTCATTATCAATCGGATGTCAAAGTACTTTCGGCCAAACACTGGCCAACCCCAATCACATTGGCAGAGTTCAGCCAATCGACGCAAACAGACTCTTTCCCTATTTATCTGAAACAATACATAAAAAATGATGTATTGGAAGTTATGGCAAACGGAAGTCTCGACTACACCGTCAAAGGAATTTGTATGGGAATGAAAGTCACATGGAATTATATGCCACCAGTTCATGGAGGAGATACGTTTACTTCTATCAAAAAAGGTAGCAAAGCAACTTTAAAAATCGTTCAAAATGAGAAGAATGGTTTTGTGAAAGAATTGTATATTCAGAAAAAGCCAAACATTGACAGCCATACTTTTGAGACTCAATTGCAAAAGACGATAGAACAACTTCAAGAAAGCTACCCGTTCTTATCCGTCAAAAATAAAAGTAACGGGATTTATCTTATTGATATACCACAGGAATACAGACTAAGACATGAAGAACAGTTCAGTAAAGTAGCAAAAGCTTTCCTGCATTATATACATAACAAAAATATCCCGGAATGGGAAAACGAAAATACATTAACCAAATATTACATTACTACAACTGCTGTAGAAATGGCAAAAAAAGAAAATAAATAAGACAATAGGTGTTAGAGACAAGATGTAAATATTATAAAGATGAAGCCATGTTTCATGGCTTCATTCCTCATATCATGGGGACACGATTCGATATCTTGCTTATTCATTCTGACGCAGAACGTTTAAACGGACTTTGGACTCATATCATCAATGAGCTGGAGCGTTTGGATAAGATATTGAACCGTTTTGATCCTCACAGTGAGGTTTTCGGAATTAATAAACATGCTTTGCAAAGTTATATTCAAATTAGCAAAGAACTGGAGAAAATTTTGCAACTTTGCCAATATTATTATGAAAACACCTTTCATCTATTTGACATTACATTAAAAGATTTCTCCAAAATACAAATTCACGATCATCAACGCATTTCCTTTATGTCTCCTGATATTTCACTCGATTTCGGAGGCTTTGCCAAAGGGTATGCTTTGAAGAAAATCAAAAGACTCATAGAGCAAGAGGATGTCAATCATGCGTTTGTCAATTTCGGGAATAGCTCAATTCTGGGCATGGGACACCACCCTTATGGAGACAGTTGGAAAGTGAGTTTTCTGAATCCTTATAATCAGTCTCTTTTAAATGAATTCGATCTTGAAAATACAACATTATCCACCTCCGGTAATACGATACATTATACCGGACACATTATGAATCCGATTACGGGTTTATTTAATGAACAACGAAAAGCAAGCTCTATCATATCTACAGATCCGTTAGAAGCTGAAATTCTAAGTACCGTATGGATGATTGCGAATAAAGAAGAGCAACTACTACTCACAGAGAATTTTAAAAATATACAAGCAACCATATATGACTTATAATATGAAAGAACATAAAGAAAAAGGAGTTGACTTAGGACTCAGACAATTTATAAAAAGTCTGGGATATGTTGCCGGAGGAACCGCTTTATTAGCGACCACTCCCTGGCTTACTTCCTGTACCCCTGAAAAGCTAAAAGAGATCAATCATGAAAAAGCACGAATCGCTTTAATTGGCACAGGTTCCAGAGGGCAATACCACATCCATAACCTCAAGGAAATACCTCATGCACAAATTGTAGCCGTGTGTGACAATTATGCTCCCAATCTTCAGCAAGCATTGGAGCTTTGCCCGGATGCCAAGTCCTATACAGACTACCGTAAGCTGCTGGAATCGAAAGACATTGATGGAGTCATCATATCCACACCACTAAACTGGCACGCACCTATTGTGTTGGACGCATTAGCTGCCGGCAAACATGTCTTCTGTGAAAAAGCAATGGCACGCACCCTTGACGAGTGCAAGGCTATCTATGACACTTACAACCAGTCTGAAAAAGTACTCTACTTTTGTATGCAACGAATGTATGACGAGAAGTATATCAAAGGGATGCAAATGATTCATTCCGGACTGATCGGAGATGTGGTAGGAATGCGCTGTCATTGGTTCAGAAATGCAGACTGGCGTCGTCCTGTTCCTTCACCGGAATTGGAGCGCAAAATCAATTGGAGATTATATAAAGCCAGTTCGGGCGGACTAATGACCGAACTGGCTTGTCACCAATTGGAAGTATGTAACTGGGCCGCAAAAAGAATGCCGGTAAGTATCATGGGAATGGGTGATATTGTTTACTGGAAAGACGGTCGTGAAGTATACGATAGTGTAAATGTGACTTATCGATATTCCGACGGAACCAAGATTGCCTACGAATCATTAATCGCCAACAAGTTCAACGGAATGGAAGACCAAATTCTGGGAAGTAAAGGTACGATGGATATGGCTAAAGGCATTTATTACCTGGAAGAAGACCATTCTACTTCGGGCATCCGCCAACTGATTGACCAGGTAAAAGACAAAGCTTTTGCCGCCATACCAACGGCAGGCCCCAGCTGGCGACCAGAAACGAAAATGGAATATACACCACATTTTATCATTGACGGAGAGACTCACATAAACAGTGGTTTAAGTATGATTGGAGCAGATAAAGACGGATCGGATATCATTCTATCCTCCTTCTGCCAATCATGTATCACTGGTGAGAAAGCACAGAATGTAGTAGAAGAGGCTTACTGTTCTACGGTCCTTTGCTTACTTGGAAATCAGGCAATGGATGAACAACGCCATATCCTCTTCCCCGACGAATATAAAATACCCTATATGAAATTCTAAGCCATGAAAGATATTATTATCACATCAAAAAAGCTGAAACAAGAAAGGAATATCTATCTTCTAAGTTTCCTGCTTGCATTTATCATCAATGTAATTGCAATCATTATCTATTCCCGCCCATGGATTGAAATAATATCCCAAATCGGGTATGTCATCGTGATTAGTTTTTTCATCTATCTTATATTATGGATTCCCCGAGGAATCCTGATATTCTTGAGTCACCTTTTCCGAAGAAAAAAATAAGAGATTTACGTTTTTTGAAGGAGAATTGACGGAAAAGCTCATTCACATATTCTAATAACAACCTAATTTTGGAGAAAAATAGATACTATGACAACAAGAAGAGATTTTATCAAAAAAACAGTAGCAGGTACAGCTGCACTTTCATTAGGAAGCATACTTCCAGGATTCGGTTCAAGCCGTTATCAAGATATTCTGGGAGCTAACGAAAAAATACGTATCGGAGTCATTGGAGTGAATTCGAGAGGTAAGGCCCTAGCGCAAGGATTTGCCAAACTTCCAGATTGTGAAGTAACTTACATTTGTGATGTAGACTCAAGAGCATTAGAAAAATGTCAGGCTGCTATCCACAAAATTACCGGACGTACTCCCAAAGGAGAAAAAGACATTCGTAAGATGTTAGAGTCTAACGATTTTGAAGCAGTGGTGATTGCCACCCCTGACCATTGGCATGCCAAAGCAGCCATTATGGCTATGCAGGCCGGAAAGCATGTTTATCTGGAAAAACCGACCAGTCATAATCCGGCAGAAAATGAAATGTTGGTTCGAGCCGCTTTGAAATATAACCGGATTGTTCAAGTGGGTAACCAACGCCGTTCCTTTCCCAATGTAATTAAAGCTATGGAAGAAATAAAATCCGGTTCTATCGGAAAAGTGAGATATGCCAAATCTTGGTATGTCAATAATCGCCCTTCCATTGGAACAGGGAAAGTTGTTCCTGTACCTGATTATCTGGATTGGGATTTATGGCAAGGTCCTGCCCCACGTGTTGCTGATTTCAAAGATAATTTCATCCATTATAACTGGCATTGGTTCTGGAATTGGGGAACAGGTGAAGCGCTCAACAATGGAACTCACTTTATTGATATACTCCGCTGGGGATTGGGTGTAGATTATCCTACAAAGGTTGATTCTATCGGAGGTCGGTATCGTTTTCAAGACGACTGGCAAACTCCTGACACACAACTCATCACCTTCCAATTTGGCGACGAAGCATCTTTTTCATGGGAAGGACGTAGTTGTAATACGACGCCGGTAGACGGATATGGAGTAGGAACCGCATTTTATGGAGAAACCGGAACTCTCTTCATTGGCGGTGGCAATGAATATAAAATTACAGATATAAAAGGTAAAACGATTAAAGAGGTAAAAAGTGATTTAAAATTTGAGACCGGCAATCTGTTGAATCCATCCGAAAAGCTGGATGCCTTCCACTTCCGAAACTGGTTTGATGCCATTCGTAAAGGAACAAAGCTAAATTCCGGAATTGTAGATGCCTGTATCAGTACCCAGTTAGTACAATTAGGTAACATTGCCCAACGTGTCAGACATTCATTACAGATTGATCCGGGAAGCGGACGAATTCTCAACGATTTGGAAGCCAATAAACTTTGGGGAAGAGAGTACGAAAAAGGTTGGGAAATACGGGTTTAAATCAACTTCTCATTAAATTATCAGAGATATGTCATGTATACGACATATCTCTTTCTACTATAAAATCCACCCATTATCATCACACTTCCTTCTCTTCATCTAAAGAAACCACCCTACAAAAAGAGCAAAGAAGCTCCCTAATTGTTCCTTAAAAGTACGGAGAGCCAGTTCTATATGTTTCTCGACAGTACGAATGGAAATACCAAGTTTATCTGCAATCTCCTGATTAGTCAGAGATTTAAAGCGACTAAGGCAAAACACACTCCGGCGTTTAGGTGGCATCGTGTTAATCACACTTTGTACTGCCTCTCGCAATTCACGATAGTCTGTAGTCGGTTCATCTATACTTGAAGGTCGCTCCAATGTCATCATGTCTTCCGTTAACACTACATGAGTATTGTATTTGGCCCGAAGATAATTAAAGACTTCACGTTTGGAGAGTACATAAATATAGTTTTTGATTGACATTGTTTCGTCCAGCGCCTCACGGTGTATCCAGATTTTCATAAACACATTCTGAATAATATCTTCCGCTGCCCCTGCATCTTTCAGCATACCTTTGGCAAAAGCAAAAAAAGTAGGATAATAACGATGAAACAAGGTTTCATAGCTCCCCATGTCCCCTTCTCTCAACCGCTGTAACAACAGTTGCTCTTCAGTAGCAGAAGATAAATCAGTTTTATTCATCGTTTTTTCTAAAAAAGATTCTAGTCAACAAAGCTATAAATAATATAGAAGATATACCAAGCCGTATTTAAAATCACATCATATTGTAATATGTAAGGGAGAAATAAACAGGGAGTAGCATACTTCTGGTGACAAAATTATGAAATTAATATGAAAAATTCAAGTCTTATTGAAAATAGTGATGATTTTAAAAAAAAGTTCAAATCCGATTACGTACCCCCGTTAGATGATGTGTTCTTCAATAAGCAGTATTTACAAACAGTTGTTACTCAATGCTTTGTAAACAATAAGTCTGAAATATGGTCATAATATTTAAAGGAACATTCTAAAACGAGAAGATTTAACGCTTTTATTATTTCTTAACCTATTAAGAGCCTCTATATAGGCATTTTCTTCTTTTCAAATCAATTTGATTTCGACATTCTACTTCTATTTAGCCAACTTTTTAAGCCTTCAAAAAGGTTATATTTTGTTGTGTCACTATTTGCATTTCTTGTTACCTTCTTATTCCAATGTGCACATGAGAAAGAGATAAAGCAAAAGAAAGTATATCCCCAATCTAATATTTTAGAGGGAGTGCAGTCTGCCGCTTGCCCAATTTATATTTGCAAAATGAGAGTTCCCGAAATTAAAACAAAAAAGTGTGTCATCCTTTTTTGAATTAAGGTTAGTTATTCTCGTTTCTCTTTATTCTGTAACCTACTATTTCGTCGGTCGTTTGTCTCCGTTGCCCGATGCAACACTAAGCCATGCCGATGAATGGGAAAAGGTTTTAGGGCTGTTTACTCTCCGAAGGAGGAAGAAACAGCCCTAAACGGTACGCCGCTTGACCTTTTCCCATTCCACAGAGGCAGGCTATCTTTGCATCTGACATAAGGAGTTAAATGTCTATATGGGTGATAATATAGAATTTCGTCTTTCAGGGAAGAAATAAATCCTTATCTCCATAAAGGCTCTTGTTCCCAATTGCAAGGAAAACCTAACAAACGAGTGTTTACTGAAGGATATTTTGCTAAAAGTTGCTTGAAATCAGCAATAAAAGTGTTGTCAGATGTAATGGAGTTGAGCCAATATGCCACGTAGCACAACTGTGGATATAGAGTCTGCTCTCGAAATGAAAAATTTGCAATCCATGTATTAGGCATACGTTCCGGCATTTTGGGCTTCACTGGAAAAACCCGGTTTGACAGTCTTGAATGATGAGCGCAGCAACTACGAAGTACAGCAAGACATTCCAGCCAACTTCGCAAGAACTTGTGATGATTCAAACCAAACTCTCTTGCTACAGCATGTTTTGCACTGGCATCCGAAAAATTAGAATAAAGTTTGGAAAGTGTACCCATTGAGATTACTTCCAATGTTTTCCACACAGGAGGCAGTTCTGGTTCACTATATTTGCGAAAATGCTCAATAATGAAATCATCATGAGAACGTGATACCTCTTTACGGATGACAGCTAAATTTGCAGCAAAACGTACTTCATTGGTCGAATAGCTTTCATCCATAAACCAAAATGCGCCAAATTCAAGAGCAAAGTGCTTGATTATTTTTGTGCGTACAGAAACTTCAATTGTTTGAATGGCAGTAAACAATAAAGCCCGAAGCTCCTTATCAAAAGAATATAATTTTACTATATCAGAAAAGCAACTGCCTGCTCTAAATTGGTGTGTAAAATGATCTATTTCAAAGTGTTTCCAATAACCTGCAAGACGAAAATAGCTGATGGTATCCAAAACATCAATGGCCTGTTTTATATCATCAATATGCAAACCCCTCTCTTTGAGAATTTCAATTTGCTGTTCAGTGGTTATGGCTTGATTCGTATATCTGACTCCCATAGATAAAAAAAATGTCCCGCTGGGTACGCTAATCTTACGGGAAGCGGGCGGGATTTGTTACTGCAAAAATAAAGCATAATTTTTAATCTTGCAAGCACAAGCAAAAAAAAGAACAGTTTTTTTATTATATCTTCTTCTATTTCAAACATAATCACTATTTTTGTGCGTGGATTGAGGCAACTCTTTCCAAGACATATTAGATTTAGAAAGAAGCGTTATGCTTATCTTGTAAATTGAAAACGTAGGAAATTTTCAAAAGAGATACAAGGGATAGCATAGTGGTTCTCACGCTATAGCGTGGGCTGCTATTACCATATCTGTATCTCAGGTTTCCTACGACCTTCAATTTAGAGTGTGGCATTTGCAGTTCCACGCTTCGTGGTTTAATTAAGTAGGCTCTGTGGGACTGCAAGAGTCCTGTTGTATATGATGAACAGATATGTAACTCAGCAAAGTATCTGTATGCTGAAAGAGTTGTTCGTTTGCAGAGACCATGCTAAATGGCTCGTTTTTCTTATCTTTAGTTTTTTCCTTTGTACGCAATCCTTTGCTGATTATTACCGGGTGACTGCCCCCAATGGTCTTAATGTACGGGCTTCTGCCAACAAGAACGGAGAGGTATTAGGGCAACTTTCCCAAGATAATGTGATTGATGTTATTTCCATTGAAAACGGATGGGCTAATTTCAATTATAACGGCTGGCAAGGTTATGTCAGTGCATCCTATCTGGAAGCCGTAACGGATACTGGCGCAACAGGCGCTTCTGCCAAAGAAGAATCATGGGATTTGACTTCCTGGCTGTTCGATTCCGAAGGTGAGTCTGTTTGGTTTACAGCACTGAAATGGATTTTGGTTATAGGTATAGCCATTTACCTTATTAAGATTCTCCTGCAATTCGTAGCATTGATGCTCTTTGTTGGATTGATAGTGGGTGGTATTGGATTAGTTATAGGATTTATTCTTGATTGGCTTGGATGGATAGAATCTGATACGATGTGGAATATGGCTCAATGGGGATTCAGAATAGGCAACGGAATAGGTCTTGTCATGGGCGTTTTGGGCTTTAAAGACTTGCACAAGGGTGCAACAGAATCCTGGAGCAGTTCATCGTCAAGCAGTTCAGGAGGCTTGAAAACAGTAAGTTTTACCGAATCCGGTACTGTGTATAATCTTACACAAGATTCTCCTTATAGCGAGTGCGACTACACCGATCAATTTGGCGGTAAATGGGGACGTGACAGTTCCGGATTTTACCGAAAATGAATCGGCAAGATGAATTTTGTATAACGTATTGACAACTAAATAATAAAACCGTATGAAAAAGTATTTTATTTTAAGCAGTATATTATCGACGCTGCTAATCGGGGACTGTTTGGCTGCACAAATAGCAGATGAATCAAGAGCAATAGGAAACTCACCTGTGCTGGCTGAAGTTTTTCAAAACAAGCGGGAGGTGGCTCCGGAATTTCCCGGAGGAATCAACGCATTGGTGAAATTTATTTCGGATAATCTGAAGTATCCGACTGTTTGTAAGGAACTGAAAATACAAGGCAAAGTGATGGTTAAATTTACAGTCAAGAGCGACGGTTCAATCGGAAATGTCCGAATTACCAAGTCGGTCGATACAAACCTGGATAAAGAGGCTGTTCGATTGGTCAAGTCCATGCCTCGCTGGACTCCCGGCACACAGGACGGTAAACCTGTGAATGTGGAATTTACGTTACCTATCACTTTTAAATTATAGCAGTATGAAAACTGACAAGGGAATATTGTCCACATACCGCATCGTACTGGTATTGGGTGTTTGGAGTCTGGTGATGACTTCATGCGGAAATGAGAACAAATCCATTTCTGAGCCGCTGTCTTTGGATGAGCGGAATGAATTGATAAAGAAAGATATTGAATACGGTATGGTCTTCTCCATGCTTGACGCATTGGAAAAACGTCATTCCCCACTGACTGCTTCTGAAAAAGCCACTATGGATGATTTAAGTTACAAGCGTCTGAAAGACTTTCTTTCTGTGTGTTTAAATACTACGGAATTGGATAAGCAAGAAGAACGATATGGAGCAGAATGGGAAAGAAAATATGGCTCTGTCAACGCAAAGGTTGATTCAATAGATCATCATTGGCAACATTTTTTAGAAGATTATCAGACCGACAACTACCTGAAAATTGAGCTGGTTGATATTTTGGACAAGTCAAATGTTTTTCTGGGGTATGTCAAAGTGCGGTTACGCCTGATACCTTTAAAAGGGAAAGTAGATAAGGTCGAGGCATACTACGGACTTCAAGGCAGTATGATGGGACGTAATCAGTTGACAGTGGACAAACCGTTCTCTTCCCCTATCGAAGTGGACAATTCGATGAGTTTCAATTATGCTTTTGATATTAAAGCATCCAAAGTGAATGACCTGCCAATAAAAGAATTACTTGATGAATATGGTCTTAAAACCAACATTACCCAATTGACGGTAAATGGACATAAGATAGACTATATAGATGGATATAACCAGGTCCCTGATTGTGTGCGTGAGATGTGGAAATACCGCATGAAATACGAAAATGAATGGGAAGGGTCTTACTCCAAGGAGTCCAGTTACAATCGCATTGCCAAGGAACTGATTAACCCTTCCATGCCTGCTAAAGATGATTATGTAAAAGACTGTATCAGGAAAGATGCTTATAATGAGGATGAACTGGCAGCCACATTTTATTACGAAATCATGATTTAGGCATTTCTTTGAATTATAACTTTAAACATATATACTGATGAAACGATTATCTATTTTCTTGTGTTTGATTACCTTAGCGGTAGTCTTTATGGGACATAAAGTCCTTGCACAAACAAGTTTTTCTATTCCTCCTAAGAGCTATCCGGTCAATGTTCCGTTTAAATGCGATGCCGGTGTGGACCGGTATTGGCATGTGACTAGTATCATTTGTACAGGACAGGCAAATGGAGGTTATAAGTTTCAGATAAAAGGTATGGCTCAGAAAACCAGCAGGAGCCAACCGATAGACCTGTTTTACCTAATGCCGGGCAACCGGATAAAAACGGCTGGAACCTATTATTTTCCTCGTATTGAAGAAGGGAAGCCGTTCAGCTTTGAGGTTGTTTCGGCTTTTTCCGGCTATGCTCCAGCCCAGTTCAATGGATTTTTTATTTCTAGTGAGGTACTGCAAAGACTTTTACAGCAAGAACTGAGAGAGCCGAAAGAAGCAGGTAAAAATGCTTCCGAAAGAAGATTTGGCATGCCAAAGGCCACATCGAACGAAGAACCACAGCAGAAGCCTGTACAGCCAAAAGTCAGCCCTAACAAAATATATAAGAGTAGTGAGGTGGACCAGAAACCTGAATATCCCGGTGGAGCCGGGGCTTTACAGTCCGATATTGCCCGAAGTATCCGCTATCCTATGGTGTGCAAACAGCAAAAGATTCAAGGCAACGTGCTTGTTTCTTTTATAGTGGAGAAAGACGGTTCGGTTTCAGATGTGACGGCAGTGAAAAAGGTTCATGCCAATCTTAACACCGAGGCTATACGAGTGGTGAAATCCTTGAAGAAATGGACACCCGGCACCAAAGATGGACAGCCTGTACGGGTGCAATCGGCAGTTTATGTTACTTTTAGTCTATAAACCCAGAAAGCCAACCTATGAAAACATTACAATTCATTCAATCTATCAGTCTGTCCTGCTTGCTGGCCATAGGAGCGGCAAGCTGTAACAGCAGCGAAAACAGTCAGCCTTATACGCCTTTGCAGGTGTATTTCGAACCAATCAGAATGGATATGAATGTAGAACATCTGATGCCTTATTTCGTAAACTATCCTACGGATTGGGCAAAGATGGGACTGCGTAATTATCCGAAGTTGATAACCTACGAATACCATGATGCAGCATGGGGCGTAACAAGTAGCTCGCAATACGAGTTTTTGCCAAACGGTCGTTTGGCTGAGCAGCGGCGTACTTCCTTCAATGTAGGAGCAACCGGATTTGACGTGATTTCGTATGAATACGACAATCATTCTAACCTAATTCAAATCAAATCAGTAGATGACGGGCGTTACAAACGCCGAAAAAAAGATGACGGTTTTACCTACAATAGTATCGGCCGGCTAATACGTCGTGACAAGAACGGACGGGGACATTACGATACGGCTACTTTTTTGTATGCTTATCATGCCAATGGAGCTTTGCAGTCCATCCTGCCTGAAAATAAGGATGGTACGGTCAACGAAGCTGGTGTAACGATTCATAAAATGCAGTTCGATTCACTTGCTCACTTGGAGTCCTTCGAGACTCCCAATACCTCAAATATGTTTCTAAAAGGCATCAACAGTTACAAACTGGGACAATCGGTGACAAGCTATGCTTACGCAGGGCATCTCTGCACGCAAGCTGTAGAAAACATTCCTGTTAAATTTGATCAAGGTACGGAAACATTGACTTGCACCAGCAATTTTACTTATAATTCGCACGGCGATTTGGCTACCTGGACTTATAATGGAGGTGTATATAAGAACAAAGGAAATAGCTGGAGAGTGGATGATATGAAGTTTACCATTTCCTATGAATATGTGTATGATGAGAAAGGGAACTGGACGCAAGCCACCGTTACTTTCCCTGCTAACATAGATGATATTCCAGCCTTGCGTACCTATTATAAAGCTTTTAAAAACGGATTTACTTCTAATCAAGACCGTTCTTCTGCGGTCAAGCCGGGCGAAACTCCCAGCCTGACAATCTCGCGAAGCATTGATTATTGGGATGAAAAGACGGTGGCTTCCGAAAAAGAAAATAAGAAAAATAAAGAATCTGCCGTAATGGGTCATTTGCGCTATAAAGGTACGGATATTTACGGTTTGTTCGGCAAGGTAAAATCGGTGAAAATCCATGAGGAATCATACGAATTCGACCAGGTCGGCAACCTTGTTGCTATGCAGGATGAATTTGGCGACAGAGCAACCTATCAATACGTTACAGCCGCTTCCTACAAGGTCGAGGGTTGGGAAGATCATTTGGTAAGCATTGAATCCAAAGACGGTCTTCGGACAGATATTTGTCCGGATGCAAATACCAATGCAGAACTTGATCAAATTTACACGTTTGATAAAAGCAATAGAATCACCAGTCATAAGTTTTCTTCGCATATGGCTTACATTACCCGGATATACACTTATGTGGGTGACAGCAAATACCCGGCAACAATGGTACAAAAACATCCGGAGGATGGAACAGCCACATATCGTTATACTTATACCAAATTCGATAAGCACAAGAACTGGACAGAAAGGAAAGTCTGCTGCACTATCGAATATGACGACTATGACGAAAACATGAACTATATCGGCAAAAAGCAAACATTCCCCAAAGAATACATTGAGAATAGAACCGTTGAATATTGGTAAACGTACATTGACTTAGGGTTAACACTATTCCTTATCTAAGATTAGTAATACAACAGTTTATGCTCCTTATCTGACAAGAGAATCTGTTATCTACGTTATTGGCTAATGGATTCTCTTGTTTTTTAGGTCTGATTAGAATTACAAGGTAAAGTAAAGAACTAAATATGAACACCAGGTAGCGATTTGATGTTTTTAAGCATGGTAATCAGAAAAATATGAATCAAGATGATTACGTTTCTGTCCTTTTTATTACTTTTGAAAATACATCAATCAATTTGACCTTATGGATAAGACGGTGAAAGAAATTACTTTGGACTATGCTATAGAAATTGCAAGTCTTACAGAAATCAATAGTGAGCCACTCTATGATGAAATAACCTGTCAAAAATGGAGTGCTCATTACTTCTATGATGAAAGACGTTACCGGAATATTATTATTGATGTCGTTGAGCTTCCGCATAGCAATGCACCAGAAGTTCTCCCGACGTATAAACTATTCAATCAGCTCAACTCCATATTCCGGCATTTGCATTTATGTATTGACAATTATGGCTACCTTTCTTCTGTTGTCAATATAAAAGAAATCCAAGATAAATGGGAAAATGTAAGAAATGGACTTCTTTCTGAATACGAAGGAATCAAGCAGGTCAAAAAAATGATAGAAAAACTGGATTACGCTTATTATGCCTGTGAAGGTACGCTAATGCAATCTCTTCTACACCTCATATTTTTGGTTCGCTATAGAGAAGAAAACAAATTCGAGATAGAACTTCCTTCCGTTTTAAACGAGGGAGAACTTATAGATATTGACTTGCAGAAAACGGTTTCAGAAAGAGACAGGCAACATTATTGCGGCAAAGGATATGTTCATCATCAGTCTGCGATGAAGAAAGCCTACGACAAACAAATCAAACCCTTGACACAAAGTGAATTTGACTATGATTTTACCATTGACATAGAATACATATTCAATTCTGAACACAGAGTTCAGAAAATAGAGGCTTGTATAAAGGAGCAGTCAAGCGACAGATTCGTTCACAAAAAGACTGTAACTTTCAGTTTAATTCCAAAAGAATAGATTATGGCACGTAAATTTTTAATCGACGGTAACTGGCTTATTTGTTCGGAAGGGACTTGTATGCAGCGTATGCTGGTAAAGAGCCAAAAAACGGTTTATGCACATGGAAAACTTGTGGCAACCATGAATGACCGGATGGATAACAATTTCTATTGTTTGAAGATGGTTTCCGCAGGAGCTATGGTAGGTGCTATTGTTGGAGCTGCCGCTGCTGCCGGAGCTGTTTTTACGGGAGGAGCTGCCATAGGGGGTATTATAGCTGCTGTAGGGACAAGTGCCCTGACCGGTTCTATTAGCGGAAAGCTACTCTCATTGATGCCATGTATATGCGCCTGTCTGACCAAGCCGGGCAAATGGACAAGCGTAAAGAACAGTGTGTTAATCCAAAACCAAATGGCTCTGATGCCTGATGCCAAACTGAATTGTCTTTTGGGCGGCATGGTATCTATTGTTCTGCCTAAGATTCAATTAGCAATCGACTGTCTAATGATTAGTGATTTCTGTTATAAAAAAAAGGATAGTAATGCTGAATTACCCGAGGGATGGAAAGAAGCTACAGAGGATATAAAAATAGAAGAAGGTTGTTGGGAAAATGAATCCGGATTTAAGGCGAGTCTGTATTACAATGAAAAAGAAAACCTTTATATACTGGCTTTTGCAGGCACTGAGAATTTAAAGGATTGGATTACTGATATTCGGCAAGGAATTGGATTGGATGATAAAAAAAGAGGACAATATCGTAAAGCGATAGAATTAGCCGATAAGGTACAAGAGTATGCAGGACAAAAGAATTTGATTATTACGGGACATTCTTTAGGAGGTGGGCTTGCTTCTATTGCTTCTGTTGCTACAGGATGCAATGCTTATACCTTTAATGCAGCAGGACTTCATCCTAAAACATTGAAAGATCAAGAACTGAGTCCAAATAGCATGGGGCAAATACAGGCATATTACTCAACAGACGACCCTTTAAATATGATACAAAATAACCGAAGTATTTTAGGTCCTCTATTAGTAAGTAGTGGCAATGCCTTTCTTGCCTATTTAGGTAGTGGGCTGATGTTAGGTGATAATTTGCCACAAGTAGCAGGAGAAAAAATTGGGCTTGAAACCAATTCCAATATAATTGATGGTCATTTTCTAAAAGAATCTAATCTGTTGAATACCCTTAAGAGCGAAAAGGAAAACAATCCTGATGTGTTAGTGGTTACAAGTGACTTTTAAACAAAGATTTATGAAATCCTTGATAATATATTGTATTTTCTTTATGTTTACAAGTTGTAATATGAACAAGTCTAAATATATGCCGGAAAAATATTTTTCAAGAGGCGCAGAATTATCTATGGCAGAAAATATCTACTATGGAAATAAAAGTGAGATAAAAGAAATGGTTAACAATGGTAGAGTTGATATAAATACCCCCGGGAAATATGGATTTACCTACCTTATGTATGCCATATATATACAAAAGTATGATATGGCAAAACTCTTACTAAAATTAGGGGCAGACCCCAATCTTTTATCCTTTGTAAATCATCCGGTTAAAGGGAATAACCCCGATTATATTCAACGAGAAGAGGGTACATTTAGGTTAATGCCGCTTTCCTTTGTTTGTGGTCATCCTGATTGGGATATAAAATATATAAAGTTGTTAATAGAGTACGGTGCTGATGTAAACGCTACTATCCCATTTACCCCGATTCACGAACTTATTGTTGGTGGAGCAGGCGATATGGAGCGAATCAAATATTTGATGAAGCATGGTTTAGATTTAAATGTCCCCGATAATTTAGGAGATACACCTATCATTACAGCAGCTATTGTTAGAGACCTTGATTTGGTCGAGTATTTTTTGGACTATGGAGCAAACCCTAAGCAAATAAATAAAGATGGAGTTAGTTTGGGCTATAAATTACAGCAACAAATAGAACGTAAATTAGGAACTCCAGAGTATTTAACACATGCGGAAGAAATAATAGAACGTTTGAAAAAAATGGGCATTAAATTTCCAGTAACTAAAAGCAAAAGGGTTGAAGAAGATAGTACATCCATTTCAAACGATAACAATATGAATCAAGGTAAAACAGACGAAAACAAAACAGAATGGAAGTGGATGTAAATCACGAAATATAACCTCCACTTATATACAACATAAGAGTGGTAATCTCATAAAAGAGAACCAGAGTGCCCCTAAGAAAGAGCAATTTGGTTCTCTTTTTGTTGGCAAAGGGAGGAACTATAAGTTAATGTTACCTTCTCATTGAGCGTCCCAATTTTTGTTGCTGGTCATAATTTCCCTCCACCACATTACTAACCTCCCGTCTGGCTTTGATTTGCTCCCGGTTATCAAACCCGCCCTTTTGCTTGGCTGTAAAATACAGGAAATCACCTGCCGCCCGGTGTGATTGTCTGTCCTCCCCGAACAGATTAAGGGCACCCTTGATGTCCGCTACCTGCTCCGTATCAAAACGTGGCTTGTAATAATCCCTTGCCAAACGGATAATACCGTGTACCGCCTTACGAAAAATCTCGCTTGTCTTGAGCAAAAGGAAGCCGAGACTCTCAATAATCAGATTCTGCCATGCAATCCGGTTTTTAAGTTTCATAGTTTCCTCTGAATGCACGGCATCCCTGCGGCTTAATTCAGACTGATGTTCAGATTTCAACTTCATCAATTCACGGTGGTGGCTGTTCTGCATGGTCCGGATTGTGCCTTGTAACTGCCCGATGGTTTCCTCATGTGTGGAAATCTCATGACGCAAATCCTCTATTTCGCCTTTTAGAGCCTTTGACCTGCCTGTAGCCCAGCCGACAGCGGCATTGAGCAGTTCACTGCCTTTCTCCTTATTCAGCCTGGAACGTTTCTCGCTGATAGCTCTGTCAAGCTCTTCATTCTGCCGTTCCTTTTGAATAGCTATTTCATTTAGGGTGTTGGTGATTATTTCAGCCTCGTGCATCTTTTGGTTGGCTTTTTCCAGTTGATGCTCCCGATACTGCCTCGTAGCGTCAAGACGCTTCATCTCCTCTTTCTGCTTCTCAATGATGAAGTCATTACGCTCCAGATGTTTCTTTCCCGTAACGGCTTTTGATTGTCCCCGCTCCATTGAGAGAATATCGGATGCCAGGTTTTGCATCGTTGTCATATCGTCATCATTGAGTTTTATGCTCTTGCCTGTATCGTGGTTCATCCAGTCGAATACAATGTGCGCATGGTAATTCGGCTTGAACCATCTGTCACCCACCTTGAAACTCTCCCTATCCTCCGGCGATGGTTGTCCGGACAGCCAATGTCCCTCGTCCTTGTGCAGATAAATCTGGAGCGGTGTGATACCCCAGCGTCTTTGGCACTCATTACCAAATTCACGCACGTCCGCCAGTGTCGTGTCCGGTCGGATGAGCATCACTCCTTCACGTATGGGAGAGCATCCTGCCACCTTGATGATTTTGCCGTTCTTGCCTTTACGCTCACGTTCTTTCTCCTGCATGGCACGGCCGGTCTTCTCCTTTACCATCCGCTTTATGTTGTCGTAGTGCTTTTGCAGATCGGGGCTGCCGAAGTTCCGGTTTACCCACTGCTCGTTACCGGCGGAGAGTTCGGGAACGATATAAATTCTGGACTTGGCAATATTGCGCATGTACTCGCGTGTCCTCCGGTTATGAGGCATGCTGGAAGCAACATTGCAAGGCTTGATATGTATGCTTGATTTTGTAGCCATTTTCTTGAAAATTGATTGGGGTTGTTGAATAATGTTGATTGCTTCTGTCCGCTTATAACCGCATGGGGTTCTTAGGGGTGTTACCCATAAGCGGAGTTTCCAAAGAGAGGGTCACTCTTTGGTCAGGTTGCATAGGGCTGACAGCCCTTACCGGGTTCTCAGGGCAGCGTCCTGAGTGGGACGGGGCAACGCCCAGCCCCTCGGGAGAGCCCACAACTACGAAAGCGGAGCGTGTAGTTATAG
>NZ_QTMW01000070.1:0-20349 GCF_003604005.1 Bacteroides sp. OF03-11BH
ACAGTTGAAATAAAAAAGAGATTACCACCAAATTTGACGAAGAACCGAATTCTTAATTCTTTTTCCAGAAATCGGAAGTGAAAAGCAATAATACTGTAAACAATTCCAAGCGTCCCAAGAGCATTAAGAAAGAAAGCAGCCATTTGGCAGCATCAGGCAATGCACTCCATGAGAAAGCCGGACCACATCTGCCGAGGCCTGGTCCCATATTACCTATGCTTGAGATTACGGTTCCTATTGATTCCAGAAAACCGACTCCTAAGCCCATCATGACAAGTACACTGATGATAACAATGACCACATACAAAAAGGTGAAAGCCAATACAGTAGACTGAATGGAAGGGGAAATAACTTGCTTATTTACCCGCACCGGGAGTATGGCGTTAGGGTGAAGAATATGTTTGAATTCATTTTTCACTACTTGAAACAGGATAACCATACGAATACACTTGATACCTCCTGTTGTACTGCCGGCACAAGCTCCGATAATCATCACAATAATGAGGCAGCCCCAGAGGATAGAAGGCCAGAGCATATAGTCAGCTGTGACGAATCCCGTAGAAGTTTGCAATGAAACCACTTGGAAAAGCGATTTTCGGAATGCCTCCTCTACTCCCATAGAAGAAGTCTGATGGAGCCAGATAGCAATGAATAGAGTGAAGAATGAAACACAAATAAAGTAGAACTTCAGTTCCGCATCATGTAGGAACTTCTTAATCTTCCCATTAAACATCAACAGCAGCAACGTGAAGTTAATACCTGAAAGGAACATGAAAATGGAAATTACATAGTCTATGTAAGGTGAATGGTAATATTCAATGCTGGCCTGTTTGGTAGAGAACCCACCAGTGCTGGTCGTAGCAAAAGCATGACATACACTGTCGAATATACTCATGCCACCACCTATTAATAAAATAATCAGCGTTCCCGTCATTCCGGCATAAATACCCCAAATCCATTTAGCAGTGATGCCAATGCGAGGATGCACTTTATCATGAGTAGGTCCGCTGGCTTCTGCTGCGAACACCTGAATTCCGCCCACACCGAAAATCGGCAGAACGGCAATGGTGAAGAATACAATACCCAAACCACCTATCCATTGCGTCATAGCCCGCCAGAAAAGTATTCCGTGGGGCATCGACTCTATATTATTCAGAATAGTGGCACCTGTACTGCTAAATCCGGACATCGTCTCAAAAAATGCATCCGCAACATTGGGAATATATCCTCCTATATAATAAGGTAACATTCCGAAAAGGGAAAAGGTAACCCATGCTGCGCTGACGATGACATATCCATCGCGGCGATTCAGGGATTTCACTGCGTCTTTCCCGATGGCAAGCAGCAGAAAGCCAATACAGGCTGTGACAGCAGATGAAATCAGGAAACTCTGCAAGTCATTCTCTTTATAAAAAAGAGAAACCGCTCCACAACATAACAGCATTGCTGTTTCTATCAGAAGCAGAAAGCCCAGAATCCGGAATATCATCTTTGAATTAATCATAAATTGGTTTAGTTATCTTATGCTTAATTAAAGAACTTCTCAATCTTTTTAATCATCATACTCAGGCAGAATACGACTACATGGTCGCCGGGACGGATTTGTGTATCACCCGTCACCAAGATACCTTCTCCGTTGCGGATCATTCCTCCGATGGTAGTACCCTTCGGGAGTCCCAGGTCCTTAATCAGGTGTTTGGTGATTTTAGCACCTTCCGGTACAGTGAATTCAGCAACGTCCGCATTGGCAAAAGTAAGACATTTCACATTAGACACATCGGCATCCAACATCATTTGGTAGATATGGCTGGCAGCAATCATTTTTTTATTGATAACAGTACCGATGTCAAGGCTTTCCGCCATACCGATATAGTCGATATTCTCCACTTCTGCCACTGTCTTTTCCACTCCCATACGTTTAGCGGCAAGACAGGCTAGAATATTCGTTTCCGAGTTACCGGTCAGAGCAACAAATGCTTCGGTATTCTTTAGTCCCTCTTCGATGAGCAAATCCATATCGCGACCATCTCCGTTGATAATCATTGTCTTATCATCCAGTAACTCCGTAAGGCGGTTGCAACGGTTCAGATCATTATCTACTATTTTCACCTGCATATAGTCCGGCACATATTGTGCGGTACGGACTGCGATACGGCTTCCCCCCATAATCATCACATTGCGTACGTCGGCATAATCTTCCTTGCCGGCTATCTTACGAATATAAGGAATATACTTGCGGGTAGTGGTGAAATAAACAATATCATGCAATTTAATGACATCGTCTCCACGGGGAATAATCGTTTCCGTTCCACGTTTGATGGCTACTACGTGATAAGGTATGTTAGGACCGCCTAGCTGATGCAGCGGTATATTCAGGATTTCAGCCTTTTCGCGCATCTTCGTGCCAATCAGAACTAGAGAACCTCCACAGAACTCCCACCATTGGCGTACCCAGCTCATACGCATGGAAGATACGATTTCTTTGGCAGCCAGCATTTCCGGGTAAATCAGAGAATCTACTCCCAACTTCTGGAAAAACTCTTTATTTTTGGGCAGAAGATATTCGTAATTGTCGATACGTGCCACTGTCTTTTTAGCTCCCAGATTGGTAGCCAGCATACAGGCAGTCATGTTACGGCTTTCGTCCGGTGTGACTGCGATAAACAGGTCGGCTTCTTTGACGCCCACTTCTTTCAATCCGGAGATGGAAGAAGGAGAAGCGGCAACAGTCAGCAAGTCAAAATTGGCACTAAGAGCGCTTAGTTTCTCTTCGTCATCATCCATCAAGATGATATCTTGCTTTTCGCGCGATAACAACTTGGCCAAATGGGTGCCTACGTTGCCGGCACCGGCAATAATAATCTTCATGTCAATTGATAAATTCTTTTATTTTAGTCAGAATCCCTTCTTCATCCATGCCGCACAGTTGATACAGTTCGGCAACTGATCCATGCTCTACAAATAGGTTGGGGATACCGATACGCTTCACGGTTGGTTTGTATTCGTTGTCTGCCATAAATTCAAGGATAGCACTACCCATACCGCCTTTGATAATCCCGTCTTCGATAGTCAGGACACGTTGGAATTTGCGTCCTACCTCATGTAATAGCTCTTCGTCCAGCGGTTTCAGGAAACGCAAATCGTAATGGGCGATCGACAGACCGAAATCAGCTTCTGCCCGGGTGATGGCACGGGCGGCTACGTTTCCTATCGGTCCGATAGTAATCACTGCAAGGTCGCTACCCTCTTTCAGTTTCCGTCCTTTTCCTACCGGGATCTCTTCTAGCGGACATTTCCAGTCCACCAGTACGCCGCGTCCACGGGGGTAACGGATCACGAACGGTCCCTTGTCCGGCAATTGTGCCGTATACATCAGGCGACGTAATTCATGTTCGTCCATCGGGGAACTGATAGTCAAATTAGGGATCGGGCGTAAACATGCCATATCAAAAGCTCCGTGATGAGTAGGACCGTCTTCGCCAACCAATCCGGCGCGGTCGAGGCACAAAACAACAGGGAGATTCTGAATCGCTACGTCGTGGATGATATTATCATGCGCCCGTTGCATAAAAGAAGAATAGATATTGCAGAATGGTTGCAGTCCGTCTTTTGCCATCCCACCGGAGAAAGTAACCGCATGTCCTTCGGCGATGCCTACATCAAACGCACGTTTGGGCATTTTCTCCATCAGTATATTCATCGAACAACCGCTAGGCATGGCGGGAGTGACACCGACAATCTTCGGATTGGCTTCGGCAAGCTCTACCAATGTATTTCCGAATACATCCTGGAAAAGCGGAGGCATTCCTTCAGTGTTGGCAATGAAACGTTCGCCGGTGACCGGATCGAATTTGCCGGGAGCATGCCATTCGGTAGCGTGTTTCTCCGCCGGACCGAATCCTTTTCCTTTGATAGTATGTAGATGCAGGATTTTAGGTCCTTGCATATCTTTGATATCACGTAATACTCTTGCCAGGTTCTTTACGTCGTGTCCGTCTATCGGACCGAAGTAACGGATATTCATCCCTTCGAAAATATTCTGTTGCTGTGCAGCCATTGATTTCAGGCTGTTCCCGAAACGTATGAGCGCTTTGCGACGTTCTTCGTTTAGGATGCCGAGCTTGAATAACATGCGCGAGAGCTTGAAACGTAACTGATTATAGCGGTTGGAAGTTGTCAGGTTGAAGAGATATTGCTTCATACCTCCTACACTACGGTCAATGGCCATATCATTGTCATTCAGGATAATGAGCAGGTTGTTCGACGTGGCAGATGCATTGTTCAGCCCTTCAAAAGCCAGTCCGCCACTCATGGAACCGTCGCCGATGATGGCTACTACATGGCGTTTGACATCTCCTTTTCTGGCGGCTGCGACAGCCATACCGAGAGCTGCAGAAATAGAATTGGAAGCATGTCCGCACGTGAAAGTATCATATTCGCTTTCTTCCGGAGACGGGAAAGGGCGGATTCCTCCGAGTTTCCTGTTCGTAGAAAAGGCTTCACGGCGTCCTGTCAGTATTTTGTGGCCGTATGCCTGATGTCCCACGTCCCATACAATACGGTCATAAGGTGTATTGTAGACGTAGTGTAAAGCTACGGTCAGCTCCACTGTTCCCAGACTGGCAGCAAAATGCCCCGGGTTGCAGCAAAGTTCTTTAATAATGTCTTGCCTTAATTCACTACATACCTCCGGCAGTTGCTCTACGTCTAGTCTTCGCAGGTCGTCAGGATAATTGATAGTGTTTAGCAAGTTATATATCGGTTCATTCTTCATGATTCGAGGAAATTTAGTGCAAAAATACGAAAAGAAAGTATATTCGCCCCCCTTTTTTTTATAAAATCTTATTCGGCATAGGGACGTATCTGTTTTTCCATACTCCCTAAGATTATTGAATCGTGAGGAAAAAGAGGTAGGAAATTGTTTTTTGATTACTTTTGCATATGAAACGTAATGAAATGATGGAAAATCGTATGAACTTTCAAACATCTGTAGAATTGCCTGCCGGGATGCCACCTGTCAGTCATGCAGATCGTATTCTTTTGATGGGCTCCTGTTTTGCAGAAAATATCGGGAGACAATTAATGGACGCCGGGTTTCAGCTGGATCTGAATCCTTTTGGTATCCTTTATAATCCTTTGTCCGTCTCATCCGCTTTGAGAGAGATTATGGGACATAAAGAATATACCAGCCAGGATTTGTTTACCTACAAAGACTTATGGCATAGTCCGATGCATCACGGCTCTTTTTCAGCTTTTACGCCCGAAGAAACGTTGCATACCATAAATGCCCGTCTTCATCACGCCCATCAAAGACTACCGGAGTTGAACTGGCTAATGGTAACTTTGGGCACCGCTTATGTTTATAAACAAAAAGAGAGTGGGCAAGTGGTAGCCAACTGCCATCAACTGCCGGAAAACCATTTCTTACGTTACCGGCTTACTGTTGAAGAAATTGTAGAAGATTATACAGCGCTCATCACCGGAATGGCAGCCTGCAATCCGGAATTAAAATGGCTGTTTACAGTCAGCCCGATCCGTCATATACGCGACGGAATGCACGCCAATCAATTAAGTAAATCTACGTTGTTACTGGCCATCGACCGGTTGCAGCAATTGTTCCCGGAACGAGTGTTCTACTTCCCCTCTTATGAAATCATATTAGACGAATTGCGTGATTATCGCTTCTATGCTGACGATATGCTGCATCCGTCTCCTCTGGCGATTCGTTACCTGTGGGAACGCTTCTCCGAAACCTTCTTTTCCGCTGAAACAAAGCAGGTTATCATGGCAGTGCAGGACATCCGCCGGGACTTGGCACATAAACCCTTTCACCCCGAGTCAGAGGCGTATCAACGCTTTTTAGGACAAATAGTGTTAAAAATAGAACGACTTATCGGAAAATACCCGTACTTAGATTTTCAAAAAGAAACAGAACTATGTCATATGCGATTGAATCCATAGCCAAAAGTATCGGTGCCCGCCGTATGGGCAAACATAAAGCGACTATTGATTGGCTGTTAACAGACAGCCGCTCTTTGAGTTTTCCGGAAGAAACTCTCTTTTTTGCTTTAACTACCAAACGAAATAGCGGAGTCCGTTATATCCCCGAATTATACGACCGGGGCGTACGCAATTTTGTAATAACAGAAGAAGACTTTAAATTAATTGAGAATGGAGAATTGAAAATGGAGAAATCTGGGCAGGATGATGATGCGCAGCCAATTCTCAATTCTCAACTCTCAACTCTCAATTTCCTTATCGTTCCCAATCCTCTGAAGGCTTTGCAGAAGCTTGCCGAAGCGCATCGTGATAAATTTAAAATCCCTGTGATCGGTATCACCGGAAGCAATGGAAAAACCATTGTGAAAGAGTGGTTGCACCAGTTACTTAGTCCGGATCGTTGTATCGTCCGTTCTCCGCGTAGCTATAATTCGCAGATCGGAGTTCCTCTTTCTGTATGGCAACTTTCAGAAGAAGCAGAACTGGGCATTTTCGAAGCCGGCATCTCCGAAATGGGAGAGATGGGAGCCTTGAAACGAATGATAAAGCCTACCATTGGTATTCTGACCAATATCGGCGGTGCCCATCAGGAAAATTTCTTCTCATTGCAAGAGAAATGCATGGAGAAACTGACGCTTTTCAAAGACTGCGATGTAGTGATTTACAACGGCGATAACGAATTAATCAGTAATTGTGTCGCAAAATCAATGCTGACTGCACGTGAAATAGCCTGGAGCCGTAGGGATATTGAACGTCCGTTGTATATCAGCCGTGTAATCAAGAAAGAAGATCATACCGTTATATCCTATCGTTATCTGGAAATGGATAATACATTCTGTATTCCTTTCATCGATGACGCTTCCATTGAAAATGTGCTGAATTGCCTGGCAGCTTGTCTTTACCTGATGACACCTGCCGACCAGATCACCGAACGGATGGCCCGTCTCGAACCGATTGCCATGCGTCTGGAAGTGAAAGAAGGAAAGAATAACTGCGTATTGATTAATGATAGTTATAATTCAGACCTGGCATCGTTGGATATTGCACTCGACTTTCTGGTACGCCGTTCGGAAAAGAAAGGCTTGAAGCGGACACTGATCCTGTCGGATATACTGGAAACCGGCCAAAGTACCGCTACGCTCTACCGGCGTGTAGCACAGTTGGTGCAGAGTAAAGGAATAAATAAACTGATTGGTGTAGGGCAGGAAATATCCTCCTGTTCCGCTCGTTTTGATGACGATCTCGAACGCTACTTCTTTCCTAACACAGAAGCACTTCTTACATCCGGCATACTCAAATCACTTCATTCGGAAGTAATTCTGGTAAAAGGTTCGCGCGTGTTCAACTTTGATTTGGTATCCGAAGAACTTGAATTGAAGGTGCATGAAACCATCCTTGAAGTAAACCTGGGAGCGATGGTCGCCAATCTGAACCATTACCGTTCCATGCTTCGCCATCCGGAAACAAAGGTGATCTGTATGGTGAAAGCATCCGCTTACGGAGCCGGTTCGTACGAAATAGCCAAGAGCTTGCAGGAACACCATGTCGATTATCTGGCTGTGGCCGTGGCTGACGAAGGTTCCGAACTTCGCAAAGCAGGTATTACCGCCTCTATTATAATTATGGATCCGGAGCTTACGGCATTCAAAACCATGTTCGATTATAAGCTGGAACCGGAAGTCTATAATTTCCATCTGCTTGATGCGCTCATCAAAGCAGCAGAAAAAGAAGGAATCACCAACTTCCCGATTCATGTGAAACTGGATACAGGTATGCACCGTCTGGGCTTTGCGGTAGAAGATATACCATTGCTCATTCGTCGTCTGAAGAATCAGAGTGCGGTGATCCCCCGTTCGGTATTCTCTCATTTTGTAGGAAGTGATTCGCCGCAGTTCGACGCTTTCACTCGCAGGCAGATTGAATTGTTCGAGAAAGGCTCGCAAGAATTGCAGGCTGCCTTCTCTCATAAGATTCTCCGTCATATCTGTAATACGGCAGGAATCGAGCGTTTCCCTGATGCACAATTTGATATGGTGCGCTTGGGAATCGGACTTTATGGAGTTAGCCCGATAGACAACTCGATTATACATAATGTAAGTACGTTGAAGACTACCATTCTTCAGATACGGGATGTTCCCCAAGAAGATACGGTAGGATATAGCCGGATGGGGCATTTGGCACGTCCTTCACGCATTGCGGCCATTCCTATCGGCTATGCGGATGGATTGAACCGCCATTTGGGACGCGGCAACGCCTATTGCCTGGTGAACGGAAAGAAAGCTCCTTATGTAGGGAATATCTGTATGGACGTCTGCATGATCGATGTGACGGATATTGATTGTCGGGAAGGCGATCAGGCTATCATCTTTGGTGATGATCTTCCGATTACGGTGTTGTCCGATAAGCTGGATACGATCCCTTATGAAGTGTTGACAAGTATATCGACACGGGTGAAGCGGGTATATTATCAGGATTAGAATTTTCTAATAACCCTGTGTTGTCATAAAAAACAGGGCTAATCTATGTAACCTGTGGTGAAAATGATTATATTTGCAGCAACTATTAAAAACCTCTTATATCAAATAAACTTATGACAAACTTATTATTGTTAGGCTTTTTGCCTAGTGGTTCCGAATGGATTATTATCGCTTTGGTTATCCTTCTTCTTTTTGGTGGAAAGAAAATACCTGAACTGATGCGCGGATTAGGCAAAGGTGTAAAAAGTTTCAAAGACGGTGTGAACGAAGCGAAAGATGAAATAAACAAGGCAAAAGACGAGTTGGACAAACCTGTAGATCCTTCTAAGAACTAAAAGAGCACAACATACGGATGGCAGAAATGACCTTTTGGGATCATTTGGACGAACTGCGTAAGGTGCTTTTTCGGGTAGTTGGAGTTTGGTTTGTATTGGCGATAGGCTATTTTATTGCTATGCCCTACCTCTTCGACCATGTAATACTTGCACCTTGCCACAATGATTTCATATTCTACGATTTATTACGGCATATCGGTAAAACATTTGATTTGACCGATGACTTCTTCACACAACAATTTTATGTGAAGCTGGTCAATATCAACTTGGCTGCTCCTTTCTTTATTCACATGTCGACAGCATTTTGGATGTCGGTGGTGACGGCTATGCCTTATATCTTTTTTGAAATATGGCGTTTCATCAATCCCGCTCTTTATCCGAATGAGAGAAAGGGCGTGCGTAAAGCATTGACTATCGGAACGGTGATGTTTTTCATCGGCGTACTGCTGGGTTACTTTATGGTTTATCCGCTGACTCTCCGTTTCCTGTCTACCTATCAGTTGAGTTCGGAAGTGGAGAATATCTTGTCGCTTAATTCCTATATAGATAATTTTATGATGCTGGTTCTCTGCATGGGATTGGCTTTTGAACTTCCGTTGGTTACATGGCTGCTTTCTTTGCTGGGAGTGGTGAACAAGTCTTTCTTGCGGAGATACCGCCGTCATGCGGTGGTTGTCATCGTGATAGCAGCTGCTATTATTACTCCGACAGGCGATCCCTTCACATTGAGTGTCGTAGCTATTCCACTTTATCTGTTGTACGAGATGAGTATTTTGATGATAAAAGACAAGAAGAAAACCGAAGAGGAAGAGGAAGTAGAAGATGAAACTGGAGATGAAGTTGCCTTGTCCGAAGAATGAAGCGATAGAATCTTATGAAATCCTTTTAGCAGTTTGCCGGGCAGAAGATGCCTATCTTGCCGTAGGATATAAGCAAATGCGCGACTTGCTGGAACGCATTTGTCGCGGGCAAATGCAAAACGAAAGTTTACAGATGACCGATCTTTCCGCACGAATTAGTTTTGTGTCAGCTAAGGTGGGTCTTTCTGTTACAGAGCAGAACCGGCTGCATACTTTCCGGTTAACTTCAAATGCTATCCTGAACCGTCAACAAGAGCCCAACCGGGAACAACTCTTGCGGGATGCGAAAACTCTGGCTTTCTTTATCCGTAAACTCTTGGATGAAGATATTCCTCTGGAACTATATCGACTATTTCCGCGTGCGGATGCCACCTATTTGGTTGCGCCTCCTGCCCGCGAGCGGGTACAGCGGATGCGTGTCTGTTTCCAGTATGCCGACGAACAATATCTGTATGTGACTCCCTTGGATGAAGTTTCTGAGCAACCATACCTTGTCCGTTATAATGTTCCTCAAATCAATGAAGAGTTTGCAGAAACGTGCAAGCTGCTTTGGCGGCATGCGCAAGTCAATTTATTGGATGTAGCCATCGATGAAGCAGGAATCCTGACCCCTTCTTTTATCGTACTCGAACCGGATTACTTGCTCGACATCAGTTCCCTTGCCGAGTGTTTCCGTGACTACGGACACCATCCGGCCAACTATTTTCTTTCCCGTCTTCAACCGATCGAAAATGCTCGTCCTTTATTACTGGGAAATATAGCCAACCTTTTTCTGGACGAATGGATTCATGCAAAGAGTGAAGAGATAGACTATCGTACCTGTATGCAGAAAGCCTTCCGGCGTTATCCTATTGAACTGGCCGCCTGCTCTGATTTGCGAGACAAGGAGAAAGAACGCCAATTCTTTGAAGACTGCAAATTGCACTTCGATCATATTCGTGAAACAGTAAATGACACCTTTCATGCAGCCGGCTATGAGCTTGACAAGACAGATGCCGTGCTCGAACCATCTTATATTTGCGAAGCACTCGGACTCCAGGGACGTCTTGACTATATGCAGCGGGATATGTCTTCTTTTATCGAAATGAAATCCGGTAAAGCGGACGAGTATGCTATCCGGGGCAAGGTAGAACCGAAAGAGAATAATAAAGTACAGATGTTGCTTTATCAGGCGGTATTGCAATATTCGATGGGAATGGATCACCGAAAAGTGAAAGCTTATTTGCTTTATACCCGCTATCCGCTTCTTTACCCTTCCCGTCCTTCGTGGGCGATGGTACGCCGGGTAATTGATTTGCGTAACCGGATTGTAGCCGATGAATATGGCATCCAATTACGAAACAGCCTGGAGTATACGTCACAAAAACTGGAAGAAATTAATGCTTCCACCTTGAATGAACGAGGATTGAAAGGGCGTTTCTGGGAAACATACCTGCGTCCTTCTATTGATAACTTTCAATCGAAGCTGAAAGCTCTTTCCGCATTGGAAAAGAATTACTTCTATGCGGTGTACAACTTTATAACAAAGGAACTTTATACCTCAAAATCCGGTGACGTGGATTATGAGGGACGTACAGGGGCAGCTTCTTTGTGGCTCTCTACATTGGCGGAGAAATGTGAGGCTGGAGAAATCATTTATGATCTGAAAATAAAGGAGAACCATGCCACCGATGAATATAAAGCCGGACTTACTCTTACCGCTGGAAGTGAGATGCTTCATGCTGAAACTTTCCTTCCTAATTTCCGTCAAGGCGACGCCATTATCCTTTATGAACGAAACTGTGATACAGATAATGTCACCAATAAAATGGTTTTCAAAGGCAATATCGAGTATCTGACAGAAAACGAAATAGGTATCCGCTTGCGTGCTACCCAGCAGAATCCATCCGTACTTCCGGCCGAAAGCCTTTATGCCATAGAGCATGATACAATGGATACGACATTCCGCTCGATGTATCAGGGATTATATGCTTATCTTTCTGCAAGAAAAGAACGTCGTGACTTGTTGCTGTCACAACGTCCTCCGAGGTTTGATAAATCATTGGATTCCATGATTTTCTGTTCGGAAGACGATTTTACGCGAGTCGCCCTGAAGGCAAAAGCCGCACAGGACTATTTCCTTCTTATTGGACCTCCGGGAACAGGCAAGACTTCATGTGCCTTGAAGAAAATGGTAGAGACTTTCCATGCAGACAAGGATGCGCAGATTCTTTTGCTTTCCTATACCAACCGGGCGGTTGATGAGATATGCAAGTCGTTGGCTTCCATTGCTCCGGCAGTTGACTTTATCCGGGTAGGAAGTGAATTGTCATGTGATGAAGCCTACCGCGTGCATCTGATTGAAAATGAATTATCCTCTTGCAACCGTCGTTCGGAAGTTTACGAGCGTATTCGGAATTGTCGGATTATTGTGGGAACGGTAGCGGCTATTTCCGGTAAGCCGGAACTGTTTCGCTTGAAACATTTTGATGTAGCTATTATTGATGAGGCTACCCAAATCCTGGAACCGCAGTTGTTAGGAATCCTCTGTGCACGTGGAGAAGATGAAAAAGATGCAATAGATAAGTTTGTATTGATCGGAGATCATAAGCAACTGCCTGCTGTTGTGCAGCAAAACGCGGAACAGGCGGCAATCTATGATGAATCATTACTGTCTATCGGATTGAGCAATCTGAAAGATTCTTTGTTCGAACGTCTTTATCGGAACTGTACGGCAGCCTGTTCATCGTCTGCTATTCATCGTTCCTATGATATGCTTTGTCGTCAGGGACGCATGCATCCGGAAGTTGCCTTATTTGCCAATCGTGCTTTTTACGGGGGGCGGCTGATTCCTGTCGGACTACCTCATCAAATAGAGGACTCGGACACGATCTGCCGTTTAGCCTTTTATCCGTCTGTGCCGGAGAAAGCAGGAGCATCTGCCAAAATCAACTATTCGGAAGCACGTATCGTTGCGGATTTAGCCGTTCGCATTTATGAACACCATCAGTCGGATTTTGACGAATCCCGTACTTTAGGAATCATTACTCCTTACCGGAGTCAGATAGCATTGATTAAAAAAGAAATAGAATCAGTAGGTATTCCGGTTTTGAATCGCATTCTGGTTGACACGGTGGAGCGGTTCCAGGGAAGCGAGCGTGATGTAATAATCTATTCCTTCTGTGTCAACTACCCTTATCAATTAAAATTTCTATCCAATCTGACGGAAGAAGAGGGTGTTTTGATTGACCGAAAACTGAATGTTGCCTTGACCCGTGCAAGGAAACAGATGTTCATCACGGGAGTTCCCGAACTCTTGGAACGCAATCCTCTCTATAAAAGTTTATTAAAATTAATAGAAGGCTCCTGAAAAATTGCATCATTTTTGCAGATGTTAGTTTTTATTCTCTCTTTATGCAATTCATTAACACCTCTATATTGAACAAACGCCTATATTTGCAACACGTTTTTTTCATAGAGATTTAGATTTAAGGTTAGAAGAATTGTGGAAGTCGTGAGACTTCCCTTTTTTTCATCTTAACGTTTACTATACTTCATTATAGGAATGCAAAACACTGTTTTTTAGTGTTACGTTTAAAAAAATTGCAGGAGGATGATGCAGGATAAGTAAACCTAAAAAGCCTTCTTCGTGAGAAGAGGCTTTTTTATTTTTCATTTTTTGAATAATTGGTTAAAAACAAAAGAGTAATCCGTCACCGGATTACTCTTTTGTTTTTATTGATAGTATCTATTGAAATGGAATTAATCCAATACGATAGGTTTGTATTTCGGAACTAATGCCTTCATGATGACCCAACCAAGCAGATAAGCTACTGCACACACGCAGAAAATTATGAAATATCCGGCAGGTTTACCTTCGAAGCCCATGAATGTCATGGCAGGGTGTACGAATTGTGCTCCTTGTTCGAGCAATTCTTTCGTCATTTCCACCTCTTTGCCGTCAACCATTGTTGTTCCGGAAGCATATACGAACAAGTTACCTGCCACTTTCTGAAGAATCATAGAACCTACGCCTCCTGCCATACCACCGATACCGGTAATACTTGCAATAGCCGTTCTTGGGAACATATCACCTACAGTAGAGAAGATGTTAGCTGACCAGGATTGATGAGCAGCACCACCGATACCGATTAAAATAACCGGGAACCATGGAGAAACCGTACCTAACGGCTGTGCCAACAATACAACCAATGGGAAGAAGGCGAAGATCAACATCGCTTTCATACGGGCTGCATAAGGATTCATACCCGTTCTGTTGATGAAGATGGTAGGTAATTTACCACCATAGATGGATAACATGGTTACCGCATAAAGCGTAAAGATTAATGCCATACCCAACGGGTCGGAGGTTTTGATGCCGAATTGAGTATTCAGATAAGACGGAGTCCAGAAAAGGAAGAACCACCATACACCGTCAGTGGTGAACTTACCGAAGATGAAGGCCCATGTCTGCTTGTAGCTGAAACATTGCCAGAACTTCATTCTTTTTTCATCTTTCTCATCTGTCATCGGAGCACTGCCTGCTTCGCGCTGGTCTTGTTCAATATAATCAAGCTCTGCCTGATTGACATGTTTGCTTTTAGATGGAGCATCGTACATGAATACCCAGAATCCCATCCAAATGAAGCCAAGTCCACCAATCACGATAAATGCCATTTCCCAACCGAACGCTTTGGCTAAGATAGGAATGGTAAGAGGGGCAATCAATGCGCCGATTGACGCACCCGCATTAAAGATGGAAGTAGCATACGCACGGTCTTTTTTAGGGAAATACTCTGCAGTTACTTTAATAGCGGCAGGGAAGTTGCCAGCTTCTCCTAAGGCCAGAATACAGCGGGCAGCGAGGAAGCAATACATACTGACAGTAGCGATAACGACAATAGTGTCTCCTGTTGCACCAGCCAGTTCTGCTGCGCTGTGGAGACCAACGTGAGCTTCTGTGATGATGCCGCAGACAGCATGGAGGCAAGCACCGGCAGACCAGACACCAATGGCCCAAAGGTAGCCTTTTTTAGTTCCCATCCAGTCGACAAAACGACCGGCAAACAGCATACATATAGCGTATACAATCGAGAAAACAGAAGTAATAGTACCGTAGTGAGATTCGTCCCAGTGGAATTCTGGTTTGATAAATTCATCCCATGTCAATGAGAGAACCTGACGGTCGAGATAGTTAACTGTGGTAGCAAAAAATAGCATAGCACAGATAGTCCATCTGTAGTTTGTCATTTTTTCGCCTGTTTTTTGAAATGCATTCATGATAATGGATTTAAATAGATTTTGTTTCGTTGACAAAGGTCGGTATTTAGACTGAATTTTATTTGTAAAAATTGGTCAAAATCATGTATTATTCGTTGCATTATAGTTGGATTTTGTTACATCCTATATATAATAAGGTAACGAATGTTTGTTCTTTGGGGGAAGAATATGCAAAATCCGGAAAACTTCATTCCTTTCTCTCGCAGGAGAAAAGAATGAAGTTTTTCGGATCATTGATTATATGTATGAACAGGAATACGCAACGATTAGCGCATTTCTGTATATTTGATTTTGTCCATATCTCCGTAGTCGAGGTTTTCACCTGCCATACCCCAGATAAACATGTAGTTGCTTGTTCCGGCAGCAGCGTGAATAGACCATTCCGGTGACATGATAGCTTGTTCATTCTGCATCCATACAATACGCTCTTCTTGAGGTTCGCCCATGAAGTGACAGATCGCATTTCCTGCCGGTACATTGAAATAGAAGTATGCTTCCACACGACGAGAGTGAGTGTGTGCCGGCATCGTGTTCCATACGCTACCCGGTTTCAACTCTGTCAGTCCCATCTGTAATTGGCAAGGACCTTCTTCAAGTACGTTGTTAACAATTAACTGGTTGATAACGCGGTCGTTGCTTTCTTCCATCTTTCCGGCAGCAAATGAGTTGGCTTTCAGAGAACCTTTGCGTCCGTCGATAGTAATCAATTGAGTTTTGTATTCCTTGTGAGCAGTAGCCGAGTTGATGTAGAACTTGGCAGGATTGCTGGAATCTTTGCTCTTGAAAGTCACTTTCTGCTTGCCTCTACCTACGTATAAAGCATCTTTGAATTTCAGCGTATATTCTTTACCGTCTACGGTTACGATACCTTCGCCACCAATGTTGATGACACCCAGTTCGCGGCGTTCAAGGAAGAATTTAGATTTCAGCGGATCAATCGTTTCAAGTACCAGTTCTTTTGTTGCAGGTACTGCACCACCGAAGATCAGGCGGTCGTACATTGAATAAGTAACGTTGATTTCATTCGGAACCATTACTTTCTCCATCAGAAAGCTACTACGCAGGCGGTTGGTATCATACGTTTTCACGTCTTGAGGACTGCAAGCCACTTGCATCTTGTAATTCACCTGGGCAGAAGCAGACATCGCTGCGATACCCAACATCATTGCAATTGCTAATTTTTTCATCATCTTTTCTTTATAGGATTTATATTATTCTTTATGGGTTGATGCATTCTTTGCGTCATTTCTAGTCATGCGGATACGGTTGTAGATAGCCATTCCGAGTGCCAGTGCCACGAGGATGGCAGGACCGATAATCTTCAGACTGTAAGTCAGGTGGAAGATACCCCAACAGAAGAGGCTGGAAGCAAAGTCGAGTGCTCCACCTTCAAAACCGGCGGGGATATTCACTGTCGGGTCGCCCGTTGCGGCATATACATCTTTGGCGGCCAGTGTGAAGAAGCCTGCCAGTCCTGTCACGAAATACAGACCGACTGTCAAAGCCACCAGACCGATAATAAATGATTTCACTACGTTACCTTTTGTAATAGGCAGAATCATCGGGAACAAGTAGAACATACCTGCCAGGGAAGCCAGCGGTAAAAAACGGTTGCCCGGAAGGATAACAGCCAGGAAGATAGTTACAGGGATTAAAAGTAGAGATACCACCAGGGTAGTCGGGTGACCGATTACCAGTGCAGGGCTCATACCGATGCTCAATCCGGTGTTATTCTTATATTTCTTAGCAATCAGCTCGCGGGTAGCGTCAGAAATAGGTTTCAAACCTTCGATGAAGAGACTGGTGATACGTGGAATTAATTCCATTACCGCACCCATCTTGATACCCAGTCCTAAAATGCCCGGAATACCATCCAACACTTCTTTCCAACTGGCACAACCCAGTGCGCCGATACCGCAACCGATCACAATACCCAGGAACAACGGTTCACCCATCAATCCGAATTTCTTTTTCATGCCTTCCGAGTCGATATTCAGTTTGTCGAATCCCGGGATTTTATCAAGTAGTTTATTAATTACAATGGCAAACGGAACAAAACTTTGGCAAAAAGGTTGCGGAATAGAGATACCTTCCATTTTATCATAGAACTTTTGGAAAGCAGGAGCAGTCATATCCGCCATTACCAGTGTAATGATGTAGCAGATGATTGCTGCAAAGAAGCCCCAGAAGATATTGTCGGAAGCAAAATAGACGATGGCTCCGATAAAGGCGAAATGCCAGTAGTTCCAAAGGTCGATGTTGACGGTGCGGGTTGTTTTGGTAAGCAACATCAGTAAGTTAACACCCAGACAGACCGGGATAATAAAAGCACCGACAGATGTATTGTAGGCAACTGCTGCTGCAGAAGGCCATCCCATGTCGAAAATACCCAGTTCCAATCCGTAGATTTCTACCATTTTACTTAGTGCAGGGCCCAGGCTGCTGGTAAGCAACGCTGTGACTACCGATAAACCAACGAAACCGACACCTACCAATAAACCGCTTTTCAGCGCTTTAGAGAATTTAATACCGATACATACTCCTAAGATTGTGAAAATGACCGGCATCATCACTGCCGCTCCAAGACCGATAATGTACTTGAATACTTCTTCCATTCTGTTCTATTTTTTCTCTGTTTTAATGATAAATTACCTGTGTTTCCCCAGAGGGTATTAGTTGTAAACCGTGCCAAAAGTAAGACCTTTTTTGCTTTCTTCCAAAACGAAACTCTTAATTTATGAGATATTGCATCAAAAATGGACATTTTTGACGTTTGCGTGCACAAAATTAGTCGTTTCCGTGCACGAAAAACAAAAAATGCACCTACTTGACTAAAAAATCCCACTGGCTTTGGAGGAAAAACACTACTTTCGTAGCGTGAAAGACTTGTATGTTTAATCCTTAAAATAACAAACCATGAGACGAACTCTTTTTTATAATTTTTTTATATTGACTCTGCTGGTTACAATGTCACTTCCGGCATCGGCACAACAGGTAGACAGCAGGCTTCCCTGGTCTGTGCGGCTGACTGAATCGGAAATGATCCGTTACCCGGAATCCTGGCAACTTGACTTTCAGCCGAAACTGAAGTGGGATTATTGCCACGGACTTGAACTGGGAGCCATGCTCGATGTGTACGACGCTTATGGCGACAAGAAAATTCGCGATTACGCCATCGCGTATGCGGATACAATGGTGCACGAGGACGGAAGCATTACCGCTTATAAATTAACCGATTATAGCCTCGACCGTATCAACTCCGGAAAAATCCTTTTCCGTATCTATGAGCAGACCAAGAATCCTAAATATAAGAAAGCGCTCGACCTGCTTTATAGCCAGTTTGAAGGACAACCGCGTAATGAGGACGGTGGTTTTTGGCATAAAAAGATTTATCCCCACCAAATGTGGTTGGACGGAATTTACATGGGAGCTCCTTTCTACGCGGAATATGCATTCCGTAATAATCTCCCGCAGGATTATGCAGATGTAATCAACCAGTTTGTCACTTGTGCCCGTCATACGTATGATCCTAAAAATGGTCTTTATCGTCATGCGTGCGATGTAAGCCGCACTGAACGTTGGGCGGACCCGGTGACCGGACAGTCGAAACATACGTGGGGGCGTGCGATGGGATGGTATGCGATGGCTCTGGTAGATGTGCTTGAATTTATTCCGCAGCATGAAGCCGGAAGAGATTCTCTGCTTGATATCTTGAATAATGTAGCTGTGCAGGTGAAGAAACTTCAAGATCCGAAGACTGGAGGATGGTATCAGGTGATGGACAGAAGTGGTGACAAGGGGAATTACGTAGAATCTTCCTGTTCCGCTATGTTTATTTATTCGCTCTTTAAGGCTGTTCGTCTGGGATATATTGACAAGTCTTATCTGGATGTGGCTTTGAAAGGCTACAAAGGATTCCTGGATAATTTTATCGAGGTGGACAGCAATGGATTGGTAACCATCACCAAGGCTTGTGCAGTGGCAGGGCTAGGAGGAAAGGTCTATCGTTCCGGTGATTATGACTATTATATTAATGAAACTATCCGCAATAACGATCCGAAAGCCGTAGGACCTTTTATTATGGCTAGCTTGGAATACGAACGTTTACAAAAGTAATTTCCGACGATGAAAAGGACTATTTTAAAAAAAATGATGTGTTTGCTTCTACTTAGTGTGGGAGTAACATCTGTTTATTCACAACAACAGCAACGCAAAGACACATTAGTTGTGGCACGCGACGGGACAGGAGAGTACCGCAATATTCAGGAAGCTGTGGAAGCTGTCCGCGCTTTTATGGACTATACAGTGACGATTTATATCAAGAATGGTATATACAAAGAAAAAATAGTCATTCCTTCCTGGGTAAAGAATGTGCAATTAGTGGGCGAAAGCGCAGAAAAAACGATTATCACTTACGATGACCATGCTAATATCAATAAGATGGGTACATTCCGCACTTATACGGTGAAAGTGGAGGGGAATGACATTACTTTTAAAGACCTGACGATTGAGAATAATGCGGCTCCGCTGGGGCAAGCGGTAGCTCTTCACACCGAAGGTGACAGGCTGATGTTTGTCAATTGTCGTTTTCTGGGAAATCAAGATACTATTTATACAGGCACCGAAGGAGCACGCCTTCTATTCACGAATTGCTATATTGAGGGGACTACCGATTTTATTTTTGGTCCTTCCACCGCTTTATTCGAATATTGTGAGCTGTATAGTAAACGTGATTCGTATATCACTGCCGCTTCCACTCCTCAAAGTGAAGAATTTGGCTATGTTTTCAAAAACTGTAAGTTGACAGCCGCTCCAGGAGTGAAAAAAGTATATTTGGGACGTCCGTGGCGTCCTTATGCGGCAACGGTCTTTATCAATTGTGAGTTTGGCAATCATATTCGTCCCGAAGGATGGCACAATTGGAAGAATCCGGAGAACGAAAAGACAGCCCGTTATGCCGAATTCGGAAATACGGGTGCGGGTGCAGATGCTTCCGGGCGTGTGGCATGGGCTAAACAGTTAACGAAGAAGGAAGTAGCGAAGTATACTCCGGAAAATATCTTTAAAGAAAGCAGCAATTGGTATCCTTATAAATAAAAACACGTAGGGTTTCCGACTGTTTATATGGCTTGAAATTTTTCTTTCCGGGCTTGGCTCTTTAGTCTCCTTAGCTTGAAACACTCATTTCAAGGCAGGAAACTGTCGTTTCCCTTCGTGGAAACAGAATTTGTCTGCGTGCAAAAAAGATCATATCAGGTGTTGCAGATAAACATCTGTAAAGGTATCTGCAACGGTATCTGCAACACTGCAATAGTTTGATTGCTAATAAAATACAGGCGAAATGTTGCAGATGGCAGATAAAAACAAAAAAATAAGGTTCTTCGTCAAATTTGGTGGTACTTCTTCTATTGTGAATAA
>NZ_QTMW01000071.1:0-20098 GCF_003604005.1 Bacteroides sp. OF03-11BH
GAATACACAAAATCCGACTGGATCATGTGGACGGCGGCTATGTCATCGGATCGAGTAACTTTTGAAAAACTCTCTGATCCTATCTACAAATATATCAATGAAACAGTATCTCGTGTACCTATCAGTGACTGGCACCACACAGACAGTGGCAAATGGGTGGGCTTCAGAGCCCGTTCGGTGATCGGAGGATACTGGATGAAGGTATTAATGGATAAAGTTCAAAACAATCAATAATTTAAATCTAGTGTATTATGAAATGTAAAACTATGAAACATGGGAACATAGGGCTACAGTGTATGATGTTGGCATTCATTTTTGCAGTCTGTTTTACTGGCTGCAAAGATAGCAAAGACGAGACATCAGCACCTTATGATCCGAATCAGCCAGTAGAGGTAACTGATTTCACACCCAAGTCGGGAGGTGGAAAGAAGAAGATGATTATCTATGGCAGTAATTTTGGCACAGATCCTTCTCTTGTTTCCGTTAAGGTAGGTGGAAAGGATGCGATTGTTATCAGTGCTAAAGGTACTAGTATTTACTGTTCTACGCCAGAAAGCTGTTTCGAAGGAACTATTGAAGTAAAAGTGGGTGAGCAAACTGTGATAGCATCTGAAAAATATCAGTACGAACCGCAAATGGTAGTAACAGACTTATGCGGTGATGTAGATGAATTGGGTGAGGGAAATATTGTAGAAACAGGTCCGTTTGACGATTGTGGAAAGATAGATTATCCTTTTTGGTTTTCTTTCGACCCCCAACATTCTAATATCCTTTATTTATCTCAAAATAATGGGCTTTTGAGAGTGTTGGATCTGGAACAAGAAATGATCTATACCAAGAAATTGGATAATATCAATCGTGCAACTACTATTACATGGACTAATGATGGTGATATGATATTGGCTGCTCCCCAAAATGGTGGCGCTAAGAATAGAAACAATATTATTTTAAAGCGTGAGAATAGTACAGACGGACAGGATTTCAAAGAGGCCAGTTGGGTAGCTTTGGCGCGTGGTAATGTTTGCAATGGGTCTATGGTGCTTCCACAAACGGGAGAACTTTACTTCAATCATCGTGCGACAGGCAATGTGTATAGATATAATTTTGAGGAAAACGGTTATAATAACAATCCGGAAGTTCCTGGTGGATCAGGGTTGAATGAACTTTTGGCATTTAGTGTACCTAATCAGACGGTTGACTTTAGTATGGTTCCTCATCCAACAGGTAAATATGTTTATATCATCATGCATGAATCGCATTATATACTTCGTTCCAATTATGATGAAGAAACTAAAAAGTTGGTTACTCCGTATATTGTATGTGGACAATCCGGTCAGGCTGATTATAAGGATCTTGTAGGTATCAATGCACGCATCAATAAACCAGGTCAAGGTGTTTTCGTATTTAACGAGGAGTATAAGGCTGCTAATAAAGATGATTGGTATGATTTTTATTTTGCAGATAAAGAAAATCATTGTATTCGAGTATTGACTCCGGATGGAGTAGTTTCTACGTTTGCCGGACGTGGTTCTGCTTCCGCAAGTAGTTATAAATGGGGTAAGCAAAATGGAGAAGTACGTGAGAGAGCACGTTTTAATCAACCGGTAGCTTTGGCTTACGATGAGGCAACAAAGACTTTCTATGTAGGTGATTCGGGGAATTATAAGATTCGGAAGATTGCTAAAGAACAGGCTCCTGATGATTTGGGTGGAGAAGAATCCAATGATAATCAGAACCAAGAAAAACAATAAAAAGAAGAACACATGAGAATAAAAGAATTTATTACGATTTGCCTGTTATTAGTCTCTGTTTCCCTTTTTGCTCAAGAGAAGACAATTGAAGTAACAGGAGTCGTAACGGACACGAATAAAGAACCATTAGTTGGTGTTAATGTGACAGTGAAAGATAAACCGGGTTTGGGAGCGATAACAGATATCAACGGGCGTTACAAAATTAAAATTGAAGAATTTTCTCGTTTGGTATTTTCGTATATTGGTTTCGATACGCAAGAGATATTGGTGAAACGCCAGAATGTGGTGAATATATCAATGAAAGAATCGGATGCCAGGGAAATTGATGAAGTTGTAATTACCGGAACAGGTGCGCAGAAGAAATTGACAGTGACTGGTGCGGTGACGAATGTAGATGTAGAGGCATTGAAATCAAATCCTTCGGCAAATCTTTCTAATGCATTGGCAGGAAATGTGCCGGGTGTTCTTGCTATGCAGACTTCCGGACAACCGGGTGTGAATACTTCTGAATTCTGGATTCGGGGTATATCCACTTTTGGTGCCAATAGCTCTGCATTAGTGTTGGTTGACGGTTTTGAACGTGATTTGGATGAAATCAATATCGAAGATATCGAATCCTTTACTGTATTGAAAGATGCTTCTACGACGGCGATTTACGGTTCTCGTGGTGCAAACGGTGTAGTATTGATTACTACTAAACATGGTAAAGAAGGTAAGATTAAAATCAATGCCAAAGTGGAGACTTCTTATAATGCGCGTACCATTACACCGGAATTTGCAGATGGCTATAGCTATGCTATGTTAATGAATGAAGCACGTATAACTCGTAACCAAGAGAGAATTTATCAGAACGATGAAATGGAAATTCTGCGATTGGGACTTGATCAGGATTTGTATCCGAATGTAGACTGGATGGATGTACTGTTAAAAGATGGAGCCATGACTTATCGTGCCAATCTGAATATGAGTGGTGGAGGTAGCACGGCACGTTACTTTGTATCGCTTAGTTACGTGAATGAAGAAGGTATGTACAAAACAGACGATGCCATGCGTAAGGATTACAATACTAATCCTAGCAGTCAACGTTGGAATTACCGTTTAAATACGGATATCGATGTTACGAAGACTACTCTTGTAAAAGTGGGGGTATCCGGTTCATTAAAGAAACGTAACGCACCGGGACAGGGCTCTAACGTATGGACTTCATTGATGGGGCAGAACCCAATCAGTATTCCTGTGATGTATTCTAACGGTTATATCCCTGCACATGGGACAGAAGATAATCGCAAGAATCCTTGGGTACTTGCCACACAGACTGGTTATAAAGAAATCTGGAATAATAAAATTCAAACAAATATTTCTTTGGAGCAAAAGTTGGACTTCATTACCAAAGGTTTGCGTTTTGAAGGGCGTTTCGGATTCGATACGAACAATCAGAGTGAAATAAACCGGATAAGAATGCCGGAGACATGGCGTGCTCAAAGAGAACGCGATGATGACGGAAACTTGATCTTTAAGCAACAAAGCCCCGAATCACCGATGGAACAATCCAGTGCCTCCAGTGGAGAGCGCCGTGAATTTCTGGAAGCGTTTTTACAGTACAATCGTGCATTCCACGCACATCATTTGAGTGGGACATTGAAATATAGTCAGGATGCTTATCGGACCACGGTTGATATTGGAACGGATGTAAAGAATGGCATTGCCAAACGCCACATGGGATTGGCCGGTCGTGTAAGTTATAACTGGAACTATCGCTATTTTGCTGATTTCAACTTTGGTTATAACGGTTCGGAAAATTTTGCAGATGGACATCGTTTTGGCTTTTTCCCCGCTTTTTCTCTCGCTTGGAACATAGCAGAAGAAAAGTTCATTAAGAAACATTTGAAATGGATGAATATGTTCAAGATCCGTTATTCTTATGGTAAGGTTGGTAGTGACAAACTTAAAATAGGTGATACGGAATATCGTTTCCCCTATTTGTACACGATCAAAGATGATGGAAGTGGCTGGACTTGGAGTGATTACGGCTCTTCGGACAATGTATATACGGGAATGTACTATTCGCAGCTGGCCTCTAACAATGTTACCTGGGAAATTGCAACCAAGCACGATGCGGGTGTGGATTTATCCTTATTCAATGATAAGTTTACGGCTACTGTGGATTACTTCCATGAACAGCGTGATGGTATTTATATGGAACGTAAATATCTACCGGGTACTGTGGGTGTAACTGGTAATCCGAAAGCAAATGTGGGAAGTGTCCGCTCGGAAGGTTTCGACGGTAACTTTGCTTACAAACAGAAGATAGGTAAAGTCAATCTGACTGTTCGTGGTAATTTTACTTACAGCAAAAATGAGATCCTGGAGAAAGATGAAATGAACGCAGTTTATCCTTATCAGAAAGAGGCTGGTTACAGGGTTAATCAGGCGAAGGGATTAATAGCTTTGGGATTGTTTAAAGATTACGATGATATACGCAATAGTCCGCAGCAAACTAATTGGGGAAAGGTGCAACCGGGTGACATCAAATATAAAGATGTCAATGGAGACGGAATTATTAATGGCAGTGATGAAGTAGCTATTGGTGCGACAACGAAACCTAACCTGATTTATGGTTTTGGTATCTCTGCACAATGGAAAGGGTTCGATTTCAATGCACACTTCCAGGGGGCAGGCAAGTCTTCGTTCTTCATTAATGGCCCTACTGTATATGCCTTTAGTGGTAGCCAGTGGGGAAATGTCCTGACAAATTTGGTGAAAGACCGCTATATCGATGCGGAGACAGCTGCTACATTGGGTATTCCCGCCAATGAGAATCCTAATGCTTCGTATCCTAGGCTTAGTTATGGAGGTAACGATAATAACTATAGAGCTTCTACCTATTGGCTTAGAGATGGTTCTTATTTACGTTTGAAAACATTGGAAATAGGTTATACATTGCCGAAAGCGATTGTGAACAAGATGCGGTTTAACAAGATACGTGTATTTTTCATTGGCACCAACCTCTTGACATTTGCCAAATTTAAAGAATGGGACCCGGAAATGGGAAGCACTAACGGAGAGAAATATCCGCTTGCTAAGACATTTACATTGGGATTAACTGTGAATATCTAATAAAATGCATGAAAAATGAAAAAGATATATAAACTGTATATTGGTATTATATTGAGTGTGATTGCCGTCGCTTGTTCGGATAAACTCGATTCAGACAAATATTTTAAAGACCGTCGTTCTTTGGAGGATGTTTTCACCGACAAGGAAAATGCGGAAGAATGGTTAGCGAATGCCTATTCCTATTTAGGTGGATACAATCTGGAAGTGTCTAACATGCTTAATACAATTACTAATTTTGCCGATGACATCTACTTCGGCGGTAATAGTCTCGATGCATACAAGACGTTTAAGACTGGTACTTATGATGAGGGTTATCGGCATTCGTGGGATGATAGTTATAAAGGAATTCGTCAGGCATCTATCTTCATTCAGAATATTGATATGAACACGAAGTATACAGAAGAAGAGAGAGCTGATATGAAAGCGCAGGCACGTTTTGTTCGTGCTTATTATTATTGGCTATTATTACGTAAATATGGTCCCGTACCGTTGTTACCGGATGAAGGACTTGATTATACTGCCGATTATGATGATCTGGCCATTCAGCGTAGTTCGTATGATGAATGTGCGGAATATATCGAATCGGAGATGCGTCTGGCCGCTAAAGATCTGCCTTTGACCCGAGCTATTAATCAGGTAGCACGTCCTACGCGAGGAGCAGCGTTGGCGGCTCGTGCCAGAGCGTTGTTGTATGCGGCAAGTCCTATTAATAATCCTCGTCCGGGAGATCCGGATAAATTTTCGGATTTGGTCGATTATGACGGAAATTGCCTGATGTCTCAAGAATATAATGAATATAAGTGGGCAAGAGCAGCGGCTGCAGCAAGAGATGTGATGGAACTCCCCGGAGAAAATAATGGTCATCGTTATGAACTTTACCATAAAAAAGCGACTACCATTGCTGAACCCGGATATCCTGCTACCATCACTCCTTATCAGGATGGTGATTTTTCGGCAAAGACATGGAACGAAGGCGGTTATAGTGATATAGATCCTTATGAATCTTACCGGGCAGTTTTCAACGGTTCGTTAGCGATGTACCAGAACCCGGAATTGATTTTTAGTCGCGGGCGTAACCAGGGGGCCAACAGTATTGCTGAAATGGTGAAACTCCAAATGCCGAAAACATTGGGCGGAGGAAGTAATGCTTATGGTATGACACTAAAGATGTGTGATGCTTACTATATGGCAAACGGAGATGAATTCAGCAGAGAATATTTTAAGGAAGAATATCCCTCCGGTACACGTTTTGTTACCAAAGCGGAGGTGGAGGCAGGCAAATATCCTCAATTGAAAGAAGGAGTATATAAGGAATATGCGGATAGAGAACCACGCTTCTATGCTTCCGTTTCTTTCAATGGTTGTGTGTGGGCTTTACTGAAAAATGCAGAAACAACTGACTATAAGAATGACGTTGAGAAACAAGTCAACTATTATTATGGCATCAATAGCGACGGTTTCTCCGGTACTGGTGTCTATTTGCGATCCGGCATCGGTATCATGAAGTATGTACATCCGGATGACACGAATCGTAAAGAGATCAAAGCGAAAGCGGAACCTGCTATTCGATTTGCCGAAATCCTATTGATTTATGCAGAAGCCTTGAATGAGTTGGAAGATGGAGCCTCATACGACATTCCGTCGTGGGATGGAACTACCAGTTATTCCGTTAAACGTGATATTGATGAAATGAAAAAAGGCATCAGGCAAATACGTCGTCGTGCGGGTGTTCCTGATTATGCAATGCCGGAATATCAAGATCGGGAGGTATTCCGTAAGAAGCTGAAACATGAACGCATGATTGAGTTGATGGCCGAAGGACAGCGTTATTTCGATTTGCGCAGATGGAAAGATGCAGAGGTAGAAGAATCCAAGAAAAATTACGGATGTAATTTCTACATGTCCGATTCTAAGGAGCAGAGAGAGCAATTCTACACTCCGATTGAAATTGCGGACTTGCCCACTGCCTTCTCACGTAAACTCTATTTCTGGCCTATTAGCCACGATGAGTTGAAACGTAATAAGCGGTTGACACAGAATCCGGGATGGACGTACAATGATTAATCTCCTAATAAGAATATGATATGAAGAATATATATATTTACTTAAGTTTATTGGCTGCCATTGTCTTGGGAACCGCTTGTAATAATGAATGGGAAGATGAGCAGTATGAACAATACGTATCTTTCAAAGCTCCTATAGCTGCAGGAGGCGATGGTGTGACTACCATTTATGTCAGATATAAGGACAATGGAAAAGTGACCTATCAGTTACCTGTCATTGTCAGTGGATCTACGGTGAATACACAGGACAGAGATATTCATATAGCAGTGGATGCAGATACGCTAAGAACGTTGAACATCGAGCGTTTTAGTCTTTATCGTCCGGAGTTGTGGTATACTGAAATGGAGGAAGACAAATATGAATTTCCCGAAACGGTACATATCCCTGCCGGTTCGTGTGTAGAGCAATTGAACATCGATTTCAATTTACAAGGCATTGATATGTTGGAAAAATGGGTTTTGCCTTTAAGTATTGTTGATGATGCATCATCTAACTATCAAAGTCATCCGCGCAAGAATTATGCAAAAGCTTTATTGAGAGTGGTTCCTTTTAACGATTATTCCGGTTCGTACACGGCTTCTTCCATGAAAGTGTACACCTATATAAATGGCAAGCCTGATACCAATGCAAGAACAATGGACAAGCGTACAGGGTATGTGGTAGATAATAATACCGTATTCTTTTATGCCGGTCTGATTAATGAGGATATGGATAAGGATATACGTAAGAAATACAAAATCAATGTGCACTTTAAAGAAGATGGAACATTGGATATGGTGCCGGATGATCCGACTAATGAGATGGAGTTCCAATTGATAGGAACACCTATTTATAGCAGTACATCGATTATGGACGCTACCCGTCCTTACTTGGAACGTCGTTATGTTCAAATTATGTTTGAATACGATTTTCAAGATTTTACCTATGGTGGAAGTGGTACGGAAGTTATTCCTATCAAGTATAGAGTAGAAGGAAGCATGACGCTTCAACGGAACATCAATACGCAGATTCCGGATGAAGATCAACAGATTGAATGGTAATCTTATAAATGAGTAGAGATAGGGAAGATATTAGGAATAGTGTCTTCCCTATTTTGTTTATATATAGGTTACAAACTGCTATTCTTCATCTCTGTTTACCTGTTTTTTTCCTTTATTGATTTGTATTTTTCCCTTTCTCTTAAAAAACTTCTCTACTTTTGCTACATAAGTCAGTCACACGAAACCGACAAAAAGCATAGTTAATTAAATCAGAATAATTATGAACATCAAAAAACATTTGCCTTGGTTGGGAGCTTTATTACCCGTGGCCAGTATGCAGGCAGAGACAAAACCCAATGTGGTCGTCATCTATGTAGATGATATGGGAATCGGAGATATCGGTTGTTATGGAGGTAAGTTTGTTCCTACTCCGAATATTGATAAGATAGCGCAGGACGGATTGTTATTCAATCAGTATTATTCATCCGCCCCGGTCAGCTCACCTTCACGTTGTGGATTGACAACAGGCAAATTCCCGATTGAAGTAGGAATTAATACTTTTTTAAATAATAAAGCCAGCAACAAGAAGTGTGAACAGCGTAACTTTTTGAGTGACAAGAATCCTTCCATGGCACGTGCTTTCCAAAGTGCAGGTTATGCCACCGGACACATAGGTAAATGGCACATGGGAGGCGGGCGCGACGTGCACAATGCACCTTCTATTAAAAATTATGGTTTTGACGAATATATATCGACGTATGAAAGTCCGGACCCGGAACCGGCAATCACTGCTACGAACTGGATATGGTCGGCCAAAGACAGCGTAAAACGCTGGAGACGTACCGAGTACTTTGTAAACAAGAGCATCGACTTTGTCAAACGTCATAAAGACCAGCCTTTCTTTTTGAATCTCTGGCCGGATGATATGCATACCCCTTGGGTACCGGAATTTAAGCAAAAGGATAACAAAAGCTGGAATACAGAAGAAGCCTTCATCCCTGTTCTTGCTGAAATGGACAAACAGATCGGACGTTTTATCAAAGCATTGGATGAGTTGGGATTGTCGGAAAATACAATCGTGATTTTCACTAGTGATAATGGACCGGCGCCCAGTTTCCAATCCGCTCGTGCTGCCTATTTAAGAGGAACGAAGAACAGCCTTTATGAAGGTGGAATTCGTATGCCGTTCCTTATAAAATACCCCAAGAGAATAAAGGCTGGACAAGTGAATAATGAAAGCGTACTGTGTGCAGTCGATTTATATCCCTCTTTATGTGCGATAGCCGGAATTGAAACAGAGAAAGGTTATCAGGGAGACGGACAAAATTATGATAAAGTTCTTCTGGGTAAATCGAAAGCTAAACGTAAAACAGACCTGATGTGGGATTTCGGTAGAAACCAATTCTTTAAGAAACCGGGAAATGCAAATGACAGAAGTCCTCATCTGGCTATACGCAGTGGCAACTGGAAACTATTGATAAATAGTGATGGAAGCGATGCACAGCTGTACGATATTGAAAAAGACAAATTCGAGAAAAACGATGTGGCGCAGTCGCATCCGCAAGTCGTAGCTAAGTTGAGCAAAAAAGTATGTAAATGGTTTGCGGAAAACAAAGACAAAGGAAAAGAGTAATACAGTGAAAAACAAATTATAAACTAATATTAAACTTATGAATTCTAAATTATTACTATTACCGACCGCCTTGATGGTTGCAGGCCATTCTGCAGCAGAGGCGAAAGGCAAGAAATCGGACAAACGGCCTAATATCTTGGTAATTCTTGCAGATGACCTTGGCTATTCCGATCTGGGATGCTATGGTAGCGAGATTCATACTCCTAATTTGGACAAACTGGCACAAGAAGGAGTACGATTCAATCATTTCTATAATGCAAGCCGTAGTTGCCCGACTCGTGCTTCCCTATTGACAGGACTTTACCAACATCAGGCCGGAATCGGACGAATGACCTTTGATGCTCACTTGCCGGGCTATCGCGGAACACTCTCACGCAATGCCGTTACCATTGCCGAGGTGTTGAAAGAAGCAGGATATACCACCAGTATGGTTGGGAAATGGCATGTTGCAGAGACTCCACTCCGTAAAGACCAACGCGAATGGTTGGCACACCGTGTCTTCCATGATACATTCTCTGATTTATGTCATTATCCCGTCAATCGTGGGTTTGATTCTCACTATGGAGTGATTTATGGAGTGGTGGATTACTTTGATCCGTTCAGTTTAGTAGAAGGTGAAGTGCCTATAAAGGAAGTACCTAAAGGATATTATATAACCCAAGCCCTTTCAGATCGTGCCGTACAGGAGGTAGAAGAATATGCAAAGGATGATAAACCATTCTTTATGTACTTGGCTTATACAGCACCGCATTGGCCGCTGCATGCACTTCCTGAAGATATTGAGAAATATAAGGATACTTATAAAGTAGGTTGGGAAGCTATCCGTAATGCCCGTTATGAACGTCAAAAGCAGTTGGGTGTTTTCCCGGGAATGGATAACTTTTTGTCCGAACGTCAGTTTCATGACAAATGGGAAGATAATCCACATGCAGAATGGGATGCCCGTGCGATGGCCGTTCACGCTGCAATGATCGACCGTGTAGATCAGGGTATCGGACAAATTATCGAGGCTTTGAAAAAGACCGGACAGCTTGATAATACATTGATTCTTTTCTTGTCTGATAATGGTTGCAGTAACGAAGACTGCCAGAACATGTCTGGTGGAGAGAACGACCGTCCGGATATGACTCGTGATGGAAAGAAAATCATTTACCCGCGTAATAAACAGGTATTGCCTGGACCACAGACTACATACGCTTCATTGGGAGCCCGTTGGTCTAATGTAGCGAATACTCCATTCCGCTTTTGGAAAGCTAAATCTTATGAAGGAGGTATCTGTACTCCGATGATTGCTCATTGGCCGAAAGGAATTAAAAAGAACGTGGGTGGCATGACATCTGAAATAGGGCATGTAATGGACATCATGGCTACTTGTGTCGATTTAGCGGATGCTGAATATCCAACTACCTATAAAGGACATGATATTCTTCCAATGGAAGGAAAGAGCTTACTTCCTATCTTCAAGACCGGACATCGCAAGGGACACGACTATCTGGGCTTTGAACACTTCAACGAACGTGCTTTTCTTTCCAATGATGGCTGGAAACTGGTTCGCCCGAAAAATAACTCTCAATGGGAATTGTACAATTTGAATGAAGACCGGAGCGAGCAACATGATCTGGCTGCTAAATATCCGGAGAAGGTGGCAGAAATGTCAAAAGCATACGAAGCATGGGCTAAGCGTTGCATGGTAGAACCTTACCCGGGACAGAAAAAGAAATAACTGTCATTCCATTTAAAACGGAATGAATAGAAACATTGAAAGAATAATGGGGATGAAGGATTCCGGATCAGGAATAACTTCATCCCCATTAATAATATCGGCTATGAGGTTATCTACAACAAGAACTATTGCTCCGCTTGCCCGATTGTAGAATACTTCATACTTCCTATTTGTCCATCCTTACTCATCGTTTCCGCCTGAATAATCACCGGAGTGGAATATTGGTTATTATAACATTCAATCACAGCTTTTCCATTTTCATCTGTCCGTACAGACGGATTCCAGTAGAGCGTCCGTCTTTTGTCTACTTTATCCATATACAATTCCTTGGTCGGGTAGGCAGGTGAATAATATTCCAGTGCATGAGTATATCCCTGAATGACTGTTTGCCGGGTACCAAGTACGGCAGTCTGACTTTTGTTCAATACATCGCGTCTGGGTAGGGGAATCAGGTAGAAAACACTGTATTTATCCAGTTTGCTGATATCCACTCCCGTACTATCCGTAACTTCGGACATTTTGGTGTTTTGAATGATGTCGTCATCAATGCCTCCGGTTCCTTTGCTGATGATGATAGAAGCCAGTCCATCCACTTCGGTCAACATCATTTGAGTTTCTGTCTCGGATAAAATGTGGTTATCCATGATATAGCAGATTGGTTTCTGCCGATAAGTAAGCTTGTCATTGCTACGATCCCAATCGAATTGCGGACTTAACTTTTCCATTAATTCCGGAATAGTTGTGACAATCTTCCCATTGTCACGTAATAAATCTACAGAACGGCGTACGTCGTAATAAGCGTCAATGCTTTTCTCATTGATTTTAGTAGCCATATTACTTCCTTGCCGGCGTTTGCTTTTGATTTCCACTTCATCCAATACATAAAGTCCTTCTACTTTCCGGATAGAATCCATGTATAGAGAATCAAAATTCTCGGCTTTTTGTAGCCAGTGGGTCAAGTCCTTCCATTCAGGATGAAGCTCCTTGTAGCCGTAGGCTCGGGGAGCAGGTGAGAAATTACGGTCGATCAGGATGGATGCATCCTTGTTGCGTTCTTTACCGACTTTCCGGGTTTGGATCACCGCTTCCGTGGTTCCTTCAAAGTCTTCTACAGGAATGGTGAAACGACCGTTTTCATCGGTCACGGTTCCTCCAGTGATAAATTGGTCATCTTTCTTCACTATCACACTAAGCGCTATATCTTTCAGCTTATTCTTGAGGATCGTTGATTTAACCTGCCCGTTCAACACTAATTGAGCTTCCGGTAACTGCAACGGAGTGAAAGGAGCAGTAGAAATGGCTTGGCTCATGTCATATTTACGCCATCCATGCACCATTAATAATATATCCAGTTCCGTTTGCTTCCGGGGAGACGGCGATACAAAATAATAACCGGGCTGATGGATATATCCTTTTAAATCAGATGTTAACAGCAAATCAGTGAAGATGTTATTGTCATACTCCAGATAATCTGACCGGACGGCATCCCGGATGCTGACTGATACATCTCCCGATACCGGTTCTCCCTTGGCATTCTTTACCTGTAACTCACAACGAATAGGAGCGTAGGGAGTATACACCTCTTTCAGGCCCTCTGCGGATAGTTGTAGAGGAGCACGTGGATTGGAAAAGACAAAACGCTCGCATAACGTATTACCAGCTCGGTTGATGAGGCTGACTTGCAGTACACCTGCCGGTAGTTTGCGGGTAGGCAGAATGAACTCTTGTGGAGCGTCCGCCCGGCAACTAATCAATTGATGAACATACGGCCGTCCCTGATGACTGATAAATATAGCTAATGTATCTTGAGGAGTAGCGGCATTGCAGGATACTTTCACCAAAAGGGCACCGGCATTGTTGACAGTACTCAACACATACCCGTTAGGCAACGCTTGTGGAAGGGTAAATTCATACTTCTTTCCTTGAAAATCGACTTTGGCAACAGCCGGTTGTGCAGAAGGCGTATATTCAAAATGCCCCATTCCATCGTGCAAAGTCTCGAAAGAAGTGATTTCTGCTCCTTCTTTGGTATAGAGCGTTCCCGACAATTCTATATTCCCTTCATCTTTACTCTCCGCCTTGAAAGCCACTTGCGAAGTCACTCCTTCCACTAATTGCCCTCCTTCGGGAAAAAAACGCACACTCAACTTCTCCTTTGTTTCCGACGGACGGTTTTCCATCGACGGACTAAGTTCGTAAGTCGTGATACTACGTTCCAGCTTATCACTATTCGCCAGTTGATAAATAGGGAAAGTACGCGAGAAATACTGCGGTTCGTTGAAAGCAAGCATCCAGCGGGTATAGGCACGTACCTCATAATAGCCGGATAACATGGAACGGGGAAGAACGAATTGTCCGTTTCCTTCTCCCTGCGTCAGTTTGATGATTTGTTTATCTGCTATATGTCCTGTCTGATCCACCAGTTCTACATACAGGGGGCGGCTGATCTGACTGAAAATCTGTTGTTCGGCAAGGGTGACATAAGCCTTAAACCAGATCGTATCTCCAACATAATAACTCGTGTTGTCAAAATGCAAATACGCTTTCTCCCGTGGGAAGTTGTTGGCAAATGTCTGGGCTTGGTTCATGTATTGTTGGAATATAACTTTGGCAGGAGGAATCTCTCCCCATGCTATTGCTAGTGATAAGCAAAAAGAAAGAAGAAAAAGAATTCGTTTGTTTTTCATTTCAATAGGTTTTTAACTAAAATGCAAAGTTAGAATATATTGACCTAAAAATAGAAAACTAATTGTTCAATAAAGGAAAAAAACTATTCAGAGTAGAAATAAAAGTTCATGGGCGCATTGTATATCTGTTGGATAGCATATATACCTGATTTTGTTCTTTATTGATTAGCATTTTTCCTTCCTTTTCCATAAACTTCTCTATTTTTGTTTTTCAGATAATTGATAATACTATGGTAAAGAAGAATTTCTTAATGACTGCCCCCTTACTGATGGCATCGTTTTGTTCGGCACAAGAGAAGCCGAATGTCGTACTGATTATGGTAGATGATATGGGTTATTCCGATATCGGCTGCTATGGTGGAGAAATACTGACCCCTAATATTGATGCGTTGGCATCCAAAGGAGTACGTTTCACACAATTCTACAACACTTCACGTTCTTGCCCTGCCCGGGCCAGTTTAATGACAGGGCTATATCAACATCAGGCAGGTATCGGTCAGATGTCCGAAGACCCGTTTAAAAATCCCGGTCAGAAGAGTCCGAATGATTGGGGTGTACCCGGATACAAAGGATTCCTCAACCGCAATTGTGTCACAATAGCCGAAGTTCTGAAAGAAGGCGGCTACCATACCTATATGGCAGGTAAATGGCATCTGGGAATGCATGGAGAAGAAAAGTGGCCCTTGCAACGGGGATTTGAACGCTTCTATGGAATTTTGGCAGGAGCTTGCAGTTATCTCCGTCCATCGGGAGGACGCGGCTTAACCCTTGACAACACAAAACTTCCGGAGCCGGAAGCACCCTATTATACAACAGATGCATTTACCGATTACGCAATCCGCTTTGTTGACGAACAGAAAGATGATAAACCTTTCTTCCTATATCTGGCATTTAATGCTCCTCACTGGCCGTTGCAGGCAAAAGAAGAAGATATTCAAAAATTCACGAAGATCTATCGTGAGAAAGGATGGGATGAAATTCGTGAAGCAAGACGCAAACGGATGACTAAGTTGGGAATTATTGATCCGAATACAGAGTTCGCCGAATGGGAAAACCGGAAGTGGGACGAACTGACAGAGAAGGAAAAAGATGAAGTAGCCTACCGGATGGCCGTTTATGCAGCGCAGGTGCATTGTGTAGATTATAATGTCGGAAAACTGCTGGACTACCTGAAGAAGAATCATAAACTGGATAATACGCTTGTCATGTTCTTGTCCGATAACGGTGCTTGTGCCGAGCCATACGCTGAATTGGGAGGCGGGAAAGTGTCTGAAATCAACAATCCGGCTTGTAGCGTGTTTCCTTCTTACGGAAGAGCATGGGCACAGGTTTCCAATACTCCGTTCCGTAAATACAAATGCCGTTCTTATGAAGGAGGTATTTCTACCCCTCTCATCGTGTCGTGGAAAAGCAATCTGAAGAATAAGAAAGGTGAATGGTGCCGTGTTCCCGGTTATCTGCCGGACATTATGCCGACCATCCTGGAAGCAACAGGAGCCGCCTATCCGGAAACTTATCACGGCGGAAACAAAATATATCCATTGGTAGGCAGTAGTCTTTTCCCTGCTATTCAAAAGAAAGCAGACTCTATACACGAATATATGTATTGGGAACATCAGAACAATAGAGCGATCCGCTGGGGAAACTGGAAAGCAATCCGCGACGAAAAAGGAAAAGAGTGGGAATTGTACGATGTGGTTAAAGACCGTACCGAACGTAACAATCTGGCAGAACAGCACCCTGAAGTGCTTACCAAGTTAGTTGCCGAATGGGAGAAATGGGCGAATGCAAACTTTGTATTACCCAAACATCCGAAGAAATAAATAAAGGAGGAACACAAAATGAATAAATTACTAGTAAGTGCATCCGTAGCCTTGGGAGCTACCAGCCTGTCTTTCGCCCAGCAAACGGAAAAACCGAACTTCCTATTGTTCATAGCCGACGATTGTTCTCATTATGACTTGGGCTGTTATGGCAGTGTTGATTCGAAGACTCCGAATATCGACCATTTTGCCACACAGGGAGTACGCTTCACACAAGCCTATCAGGCTGTTCCGATGTCATCGCCTACCCGGCACAATCTATATACCGGTTTGTGGCCTGTACGCAGCGGAGCTTACCCCAATCATACTTGTGCCAATGAAGGAACATTGAGCGTTGTACATCATCTGCAACCATTGGGTTATAAAGTCGCATTGATCGGAAAATCGCATATTGCCCCGAAATCAGTATTTCCTTTCGACCTTTATGTACCTCCTTTGAAAGGTGGGGACTTGAATTTTGAAGCAATTCAGAAATTTATTTCTGATTGCAAGGCGAAAGGCGAACCTTTCTGTCTGTTTGTAGCCTCCAATCAACCGCATACTCCCTGGAATAAAGGCGATGCCTCTCAATTTAATGCGGACAAACTGACACTGCCTCCTATGTATGTAGATATTCCCCAGACACGTGAGTTGTTTACCCATTATCTGGCAGAGATCAATTATATGGATCAGGAATTCGGCAATGTCCTTTCTATTTTAGATAAGGAAAAGATGACGGATAAATCAGTTGTCGTATATTTGAGCGAACAAGGCAACAGCCTGCCTTTTGCCAAATGGACTTGTTATGATGCGGGGGTACACTCTGCCTGTATCGTTCGTTGGCCGGGAGTGGTTAAGCCGGGAAGCGTAAGTGACGCGTTGGTAGAATACGTAGATATTGTCCCTACTTTTGTCGATATAATAGGAGGAAAGCCGCAGGCGAAAGTGGATGGCGAAAGCTTTAAACCGGTATTGACAGGCAAGAAGAAAGCACACAAGAAATATTCTTTCTCCCTTCAGACCACGAGAGGCATCAATGCCGGATCTCCTTATTATGGCATCCGTTCGGTATACGACGGCCGATACAGATATATTGTCAATCTCACCCCGGAAGCTACTTTCCAGAATGTTGAAACAAGATCTCCTTTGTTTAAAGAGTGGAAAAGTCTGGCGGAAACGGATAGTCATGCAAAAGCGATGACGACTAAATATCAGCATCGTCCTGCTATCGAATTGTATGATGTGAAGAACGACCCGTATTGTATGAAAAATCTGGCGGAGGACGCGAAACAAGCTTCTACCATCAGCCGCTTGGATAAAGAGTTGAAACGCTGGATGAAGGATTGTGGAGACGAAGGACAACCGACCGAAATACGTGCCTTCGAACACATGCCGGGAAAGAGAAAATAAACCGTCACACATCAAAACGAATGAAACACAGAATGTTATTTATAAATCGTATATCATGAAAAAAGAATTTTTTGGTTTGCTTTGTGGATGTACTCTGCTTCCGGCATTTCTTCATGCGCAGACAGAGCGTCCTAATATTGTGATTGTATTGGCCGACGATTTGGGTTGGGGTGATGTAGGATTTCATGGTAGTGAAATCAAGACTCCCTGTTTGGATGCTCTGGTGGGCGAAGGAGTGGAACTCGAACGCTTTTACACTTCTCCCATCAGTACGCCTACCCGTGCGGGGCTGATGACGGGACGTTACCCGAACCGGTTTGGTGTCCGTTCGGCTGTTATTCCGCCCTGGCGTGAGGACGGACTGGATGAGAATGAAGAAACGATGGCCGATATGCTGGCACGTAACGGATATAAGAACAGAGCCATTATTGGTAAGTGGCATCTGGGGCATACCAAGAAAGTGCACTATCCGATGAATAGGGGCTTTTCGCATTTCTATGGTCATCTGAACGGTGCGATAGATTATTTCGACCTGACGCGTGAAGGAGAACTGGACTGGCACAACGACTGGGAAACCTGCCACGACAAAGGATATTCTACCGAATTGATAACCAAAGAAGCCATCCGCTGTATCGATGCATACGAGAAAGAAGGTCCGTTTATGTTGTATGTGGCCTATAATGCACCTCATACACCTTTGCAGGCACAGGAAAAAGATATAAAACTCTATACTGACAATTTCGACAGCCTGACACCGAAAGAACAGAAAAAAGCGACTTACAGTGCAATGGTTTCCTGTATGGACAGGGGAATCGGTGCTATTGTAGATGCCTTGAAGAAGAAAGGAATTATGGACAACACTTTCTTTATCTTCTTTAGTGATAACGGCACTGCCGGTGTTCCGGGATCTTCATCAGGACCTTTACGTGGACATAAATTTGACGAGTGGGACGGAGGGGTACATGCACCGGCTGTTCTTTATTGGAAGAAAGCAGAGAAACAATATAAGAACTTGAGCTCACAAGTGACAGGTTTTGTTGACCTTGTTCCCACATTGAAAGATTTGGTAGGAGATCACAGCCGTCCGAAACGTGAATATGACGGCATCAGCATCCTCCCTGTATTAAACGGTAAAAAGACCTGTATCGACCGCGATTTTTATCTGGGACACGGAGCAGTAGTCAATAAAGACTATAAGCTGATAAGAAAAGGTATGAAACCGGGACTGGATTTGAAACAGGATTTCTTGGTTGATTATAAAACAGATCCTTACGAAAAGAAAAATGCCAGCGCAGGAAACGAGAAAATTGTGAAAGCTTTGTATGAGGTTGCCCTGAAATATGACACGATCACTCCTTGTGTACCGGAAGTACCTTACGGTAAAGGTCGTGACGGATTCAAAGCTCCTAAAGAATGGAAAGTAGTACGTTGAATCTGTTAACCCTATGAATTGAAAATAATACAAGATGGAAAAATCAATGATTAGTTTATGCCTCTTAGGCGGATTGGCGATAGGAAACGGGTTTGCCCAAACTCCTTCAAAGCCTAATATATTATTAATCATAGCCGATGACTGCTCCTATTACGATATAGGCTGTTTCGGAGCGGTCAACAACAAGACTCCCCATATAGATGCATTGGCTCGACAGGGGATAAAGTTCAACAGTGCGTATAATTCTGTTTCGATGAGTACGCCTACCCGGCATTGTGTTTATACAGGTATGTATCCGATGCATCATGGCGGTTACGCCAACCATAGCTCGGTTAATGCCGATGTAAAATCTCTCCCTACTTATCTGGGAAATCTGGGTTATCGGGTTGGATTGGCCGGGAAGTGGCATATCAAACCTTTGGCTAACTTCCCATTCGAAGATGTACCGGGATTCCCCAAAGGATGTACAAGCCCAAACACTGACTATCATACCAAAGGTATCGAGAAGTTTATGGAGCGTGATGCTTCCCAACCTTTCTGCCTTGTCTTGGCTTCTATTAATTCGCATGCTCCCTGGACAGGTGGTGACGCTTCCGTTTTCGACCGGAAGAAACTTCAGTTGCCGCCACAGTTTATCGACACGGAAGTGACGCGTGAATACTATGCCAGATATTTGGCGGAAGTCGGCTTGCTCGATCAGCAGGTGGGTGACGCTATGCAGATTCTGAAAGAAAAGAATCTGCTGCAGAACACTCTTGTCATTTTCATATCCGAGCAAGGTACGCAATTTGCCGGAGCCAAATGGACCAATTGGAGTGCCGGTGTCAAGTCGGCGATGGTGGCTTCCTGGCCGGGTGTCATTAAACCCGGTACGGAGACTTCCGCTATTGTGCAATATGAAGACCTTCTTCCTACATTTATCGATGTTGCAGGCGGAAAGGTGCCTGACGTAATAGATGGAAAGAGTCTGGTAGATGTATTTCAAGGGAAAACAAAGACACACCATAAGTATGCTTATCATGTTCACAACAATGTTCCGGAAGGTCCGGCATATCCAATCCGTTCTATTTCAGACGGACGCTATCGTCTAATCTGGAACTTGACTCCGGAGGAAACATACGTAGAAAAGCATATTGAAAAGGCAGAATGGTATCTCTCGTGGAAAGCACAGGACACGGATCAGGCACATAAAATCATGAACCGCTATAAGAATCGTCCCGAGTTCGAATTATATGATATCAAGAAAGATCCGTTTGAAATGAACAATCTGGCGGATGTGAAGAAATATAGTAAGAAGAAGGCAGAACTAACGATGGAACTGCAAAAATGGATGAAACAGCAAAATGATACCGGAGCTGATAAAGACCGGCCGCGTGCTCCTAAGAATAGGCAGAAGAAAGCAGCCAATGTATAATATTCGTAATGCTACCGCCTGTTGCTCTCTGAAAGAGATTTGGTTCTTCGTCAAATTTGGTGGTAATCTCTTTTTTATTTCAACT
>NZ_QTMW01000072.1:0-14162 GCF_003604005.1 Bacteroides sp. OF03-11BH
AAGATGATTTTTCTGGTTTGGTGTCGTCTTTTAAGCTGCCGCATAACAAATTAATAATACCAAATAAAAATACGTATAGATTAAAAAAGTTCTTTGTGCTTTTGTCAGGGAACTTTTTTTTCGTAAATTTGCGTTCAATTATGCGGCAGTAATAATATACATATTAATACGAGTTAAGAATCCTGTAGTTTTCCACATGCTACGAGGAGGTATTAAAAGGTGCGTTTCGGCAATGCATCTATTGTAGTATATTATTGCTTAATCAAATGAACATTATAAATTTAGGAATTCTTGCTCACATTGATGCAGGAAAAACTTCCGTAACCGAAAATCTGCTATTTGCCTGCGGAGCAACGGAAAAGCGCGGCAGTGTTGATAAAGGTGACACCATAACAGACTCTATGGATATAGAAAAACGTAGAGGAATTACTATTCGGGCTTCTACGACATCTATTGTTTGGAATGGTGTGAAATGCAATATCATTGACACTCCGGGACACATGGATTTTATTGCAGAGGTGGAGCGGACATTCAAAATGCTTGATGGAGCAGTCCTCATATTATCGGCAAAGGAAGGCATACAAGCACAAACAAAGTTGCTGTTCAAGACTTTGCAAAAACTGCAAATCCCGACAATTATATTTATCAATAAGATTGATCGTGCCGGCGTAAATCTTGAGCGTTTATATCTGGACATAAAAACAAATCTGTCGCAAGACGTCTTGTTTATGCAAACGGTTGTCGATGGAGTAGTTTACCCGATTTGCACCTCAACAGATATAAGGGCAGAACACAAAGAATTTGTATGCAACCATGACGACGATATATTAGAACTATATTTGGCGGATAAAGAAATCTTACCGGCAGATTATTGGAATGCGATAATCGCTCTTGTGGCAAAAGCCAAAGCCTATCCGGTCTTGCATGGATCAGCAATGTGCAATATTGGCATCAATGAGTTGTTAGACGCCATCATTTCTTTTATATTTCCTCCGGCATCAGTCCCAAATAGACTTTCAGCTTATCTTTATAAAATAGAACATGCCCCCAAAGGGCATAAAAGAAGTTTTCTAAAAATTATTGACGGAAGTCTGAGACTTCGAACCGTTATAAAAGTCAATGATTCGGAAAAATTCATCAAGATTAAAAATCTAAAAACCATTTATCAGGGCAAAGAGATAAATGTTGATGAAGTGGTTGCTAATGATATCGCAATTATAGAAGATATAGAAGAATTAAGAATCGGAGATTATTTAGGTGTTAAACCTTGTCTGATTCAAGGATTATCTCATCAGCATCCCGCCCTCAAATCTTCTGTCCGACCAGACAAGCCCGAAGAGAGAAGCAAGTTGATATCCGCTCTAAATGTATTGTTTATTGAAGACCCGTCTCTGTCCTTTTCCATAAATTCATATAGTGATGAATTGGAAATCTCGTTATATGGTTTAACCCAAAAAGAAATCATACAAACATTGCTGGAAGAACGATTCTCCGTAAAGACCCATTTTGATGAAATCAAGACTATCTACAAAGAACGACCTAAAAAGAAGGTGAATAAGATTATCCATATCGAAGTCCCTCCCAACCCTTACTGGGCCTCAATAGGACTGACTCTGGAACCTTTACCGATAGGGTCAGGGGTGCAAATCGAAAGTGAAATCTCCTTTGGTTATCTGAACCATTCTTTTCAAAATGCCGTTTTTGAAGGAATCCGTATGTCTTGCCAATCGGGATTGCATGGATGGGAAGTGACGGATTTGAAAGTAACCTTTACTTATGCCCTTTATTATAGTCCGATAAGTACCCCTGCCGATTTTAGACAATTGTCTCCTTATGTCTTCAGGTTGGCTTTGCAACAATCAGGAGTGGATATTCTCGAACCGATGCTCTATTTTGAGTTACAGATACCACAAGTAGCAAGTTCCAAAGCTATTACAGATCTGCAAAAAATGATGTCTGAGATTAAAGGTATCAGTTGTAATAAAGAGTGGTGTCTTATTGAAGGGAAAGTTCCATTAAATACAAGTAAAGACTATGCTTCAGAAGTAAGTTCATACACTAAAGGCTTAGGCACTTTTATGGTTAAGCCGTGTGGGTATCAAATAACAAAAGGCGGTTATTCTGATAATACCCGTATGGAAGAAAAGGATAAACTTTTATTCATGTTTGAAAAATCAGTATCATCAAAATAATGGAACGATCCAGGAATTTCTATAAGACAATACGGTTGGGGTATATACTTATCTCCGTTCTTATCGGATGTATAGCATATAATAGCTTCTATGAATGGCAGGAGATAGAAGCATTAGAACTTGACAATAAAAAAATAGACGAGTTCCGAAAAGAGATAAACAATATCAATATTCAAATGATAAAATTTTCTCTATTTGGTGAAACAATACTGGAATGGAACGATAAAGATATCGAACATTACCATGCACAGCGTATGGCAATGGATAGTATGCTCTGCCGTTTCAAAGCTACCTATCCGGCAGAGCGTATAGACAGCGTACGCCATCTTCTCGAAGATAAGGAACGGCAGATGTGCCAAATCGTTCAAATACTTGAACAACAACAAGCCATCAACGATAAGATAACCAGTCAAGTACCTGTAATCGTGCAGAAGAGTGTACAGGAACAGCCCAAGAAGTCCAAGCGCAAAGGTTTCTTGGGCATCTTCGGCAAAAAGGAAGAAGCGAAACCAACTGTGACTACCACGATGCACCGTTCCTTTAACCGGAATATGAGAACCGAACAACAGGCACAAAGCCGCCGCTTATCGGTTCATGCCGATAGCCTTGCCGCACGAAATGCGGAACTTAACAGGCAACTGCAAGGACTGGTTGTTCAAATAGACGGGAAAGTACAAACTGACCTACAAAAGCGGGAAGCCGAGATAACAGCCATGCGGGAACGGTCGTTCATTCAGATTGGGGGCTTGACAGGGTTCGTTATACTGCTACTGGTCATATCATATATCATCATACACCGAAATGCCAACCGCATCAAGCGATATAAACAGGAAACCGCAGATTTAATCGAGCGACTGCAACAAATGGCAAAGCGAAACGAGGCACTGATAACCTCCCGCAAGAAAGCCGTACATACCATTACCCATGAATTACGCACACCGCTGACTGCAATAACGGGCTATGCCGGACTGATACAAAAAAACTTCAATGCGGATAAAACCGGGATGTATATCCGAAATATTCAGCAATCCTCCGACCGTATGCGTGAAATGCTTAATACTCTTCTGAGTTTCTTCCGGCTGGACGACGGCAAGGAACAGCCTAATTTCTCCACGTGTAGGATTTCATCAATAGCGCATACGCTCGAATCAGAGTTTATGCCAATTGCCATAAACAAGGGACTTGCTCTTACTGTGACGAATCACACGGATGCTGTTGTACTGACCGATAAGGAACGCATTCTACAAATTGGAAATAACCTGCTGTCAAACGCCATCAAGTTCACTGAGAACGGTGCCGTTTCTCTGACAATGGGGTATGATAACGGTATGCTGAAACTTATCGTCAAAGATACGGGTTCGGGTATGACCGAAGAGGAACAGCAACGTGTGTTCGGTGCGTTTGAACGTTTGTCAAACGCTGCCGCAAAGGACGGCTTCGGATTAGGTCTTTCCATTGTTCAGCGCATTGTGACAATGCTCGGCGGCACAATCCAGCTGAAGAGCGAGAAAGGCAAGGGCAGCCGTTTCACGGTGGAGATACCCATGCAGTCAGCCGAGGAATTGCCGGAACGGATAAATAAAACACAGATTCATCATAACCGAACACTCCATGATATTGTTGCCATCGACAATGACAAGGTACTTCTCCTAATGCTGAAAGAAATGTATGCACAAGAAGGGATACATTGCGACACTTGCACCGATGTTGCGGAACTGATGGAAATGATACGCCGGAAAGAATACAGTCTGCTTCTGACCGATTTGAATATGCCGGATATAAACGGCTTCGAGCTGTTGGAACTGCTACGCACCTCCAATGTGGGCAATTCAAGGATCATTCCGATTATTGTAACAACCGCTTCGGGCAGTTGCAACAGAGAGGAACTTTTAGAACGTGGATTTTCCGATTGCCTTCTCAAGCCGTTTTCCATATCGGAGCTGATGGAAGTTTCCGACAAGTGCGCCATGAAAGGTAAACAAAATGAAAAGCCTGATTTCTCCTCCCTACTGTCTTACGGCAATGAATCCGTCATGTTGGATAAACTGATAGCGGAAACCGAAAAGGAAATGCAGTCGGTCAGGGATGCGGAACAACGGAAAGACTTTCAAGAACTGGACGCCCTGACACACCACCTACATAGTTCGTGGGAGATACTGCGTGCCGACCAACCATTAAGGGAACTTTATAAACAGCTTCATGGGAGTGCCGTTCCCGATTATGAAGCATTGAACAACGCCGTGACTGCCGTATTGGATAAGGGTTCGGAGATAATCCGGCTGGCAAAAGAAGAAAGGAGAAAATACGAAAATGGATAAAACAAAAATCATCGTGGTGGAGGACAACATCGTATATTGCGAGTTTGTCTGCAACCTGCTGGCACGGGAGAAATTCCGTACCGTGCAGGCTTTCCACCTCTCGACAGCGAAGAAACTTCTGCAACAAGCCACTGACAATGATATAGTAGTTTCTGATTTGCGTTTGCCTGACGGTGACGGCATCGACCTATTGCGCTGGATGCGCAAAGAAGGCATGACGCAGCCGTTCATCATCATGACCGACTATGCCGAAGTACATACGGCGGTTGAAAGCATGAAACTCGGTTCGCTGGACTACATACCCAAGCAACTCGTGGAGGACAAACTCGTGCCTTTGCTCCGCACCATACTGAAAGAGCGGAATATCGGGCGAAGCCGCATGCCCGTATTTGCCCGTGACGGTTCAGCCTTTCAGAAAATCATGCACCGGATAAGGCTGGTAGCTCCTACCGACATGAGCGTACTGATATTCGGGGAGAACGGTACTGGCAAAGAGCATATTGCCCATCTACTGCACGATAAAAGCAAGCGTTCAGGCAAGCCTTTCGTGGCGGTGGACTGCGGCTCACTCACCAAAGAGCTTGCACCATCGGCGTTCTTCGGACACGTCAAAGGAGCGTTCACTGGTGCTGAAAACACAAAGAAAGGCTATTTCCACGAGGCGGAAGGCGGCACATTGTTTTTAGACGAAGTGGGTAATCTCGCACCAGAAACTCAACAGATGTTACTCCGTGCCATACAGGAACGGCGGTTCCGTCCCGTTGGCGACAAGTCCGACCGCAGTTTCAACGTCCGCATCATCGCCGCCACCAACGAGAATCTGGAAAAGGCGGTCAATGAAAAGCGTTTCCGGCAGGATTTGTTATACCGCCTACATGACTTTGAAATAACCGTTCTGCCCTTACGTGACTGTCAGGAGGACATCATGCCGCTGGCGGAGTTCTTCCGTGAGATTGCCAATAAGGAATTGGAGTGCAAGGTTAGCGGTTTCAGTTCCGAAGCACGGAAAGCGTTGCTGACCCATTCATGGCCGGGCAACGTGCGCGAACTTCGACAGAAAATCATGGGTGCGGTGTTGCAGGCTCAGACGGGACTTGTCACAAAAGAGCATCTGGAACTTGGGATAACCGAAACAACCTCTGTTACCGGCTTCTCCCTACGCAACGACGAGGAAGATAAAGAGCGGATTCTGCGTGCTTTGAAGCAGGCTGACGGGAACCGGAAGGTCGCTGCCGAATTGCTTGGAATAGGCAGGACAACACTCTATAATAAACTGGAAGAATATGGATTGAAGTATAAATTTGAGCAACCATAGCCCGCAATTCGCTGAAAATGGCTATCTTTGCATGACATATCAGAAGGTAACGGCGATTGGCAGAGCCTTTTGCCGCCTATATATAACATAAGACCGCAAGGCGTCCTAATGGGAATCTGGAAAATTAACATTAACAGGAACTATTGCGTGATTGCTTATGCTATGCCTACGCATAGCGTGCATTCACCTATTCCTGTTAAGGGCATTCCAGAGCCTCCATTAGTGATAGCGTGGATTGCACGCTACTTTTTTGCCCTTGCCCAACGAAAGGAAACGCTAATGGGTAAAGTACAGATTCTTGCCGTCCTCACGATGGACGGTTGTCAAAGCTCCGAGTTATATTGCAAAGCGTATAAGGAACTGCGCCTTGAAGATTGCGGTATCAACGAGATAAGGGAAAACGCCCTTTATCATATCACACCCGACTATTCCATCTCTATGCTCGACGAATGGCGGAAATCCGCAACAGACATCTGCTATCTGGCGGAAGTCACTCCTGAAAAGGCGGACTACATCAATGGGCTGTTACGTATGCGTGTGGTGGATGAAATCATACTTTATACGCTTCCTTTCATTGCCGGAACGGGAAAGCGTTTCTTCCAGTCCGCCTTGCCACAGGAACAATGGACGCTGACCTCGCAGAAGGTGTACCGCAACGGAGTGGTCCGCCATATCTATAAAGCGTGCGTTTGATGTCCGGAAAATGGACGAATGTTCAGGAAATGAACACTTTAAGTCGAAAATAATTCCTGACAGACAAATAAATTGCAAAATTATCACACTGAAATCCAGCACCTTGCAGAGAGTGTGCCGGATTTTTTATTTTATGAACACGCTTTTTGCCAATCATATTCATGTGCGCATACCGAAAAACAGAGTGTAAAATTTCAAAATTGACAGGATATGAATTATTTCTTATTGGCGGAAACCGAGTTCTTCCGCCGTATAAACGAAGCCGGGGACTGCAATATGGAAACGGCATATACGGCTTTCGCCACGCAAGTAATCGAGCTATGCAGCGGCAATGTGGACACCAACCGCACCATCATCGCACTGGCTTACATCGAAATCGAGTTGCAGCACCATCCCATGCGCAATCTTCCCGAAGAAAAGAGGGAGGTTGCAGCCTATATCAGCAAGGCACTCTCTTTAGTGAGGAAGATGCAGAAGTTCCTTGCCGCTCCCCAAGTGCCACCACTAATCCCCATCCGTACATCCTCCGACAACACAACCGAAAATCCCGCCTCACCCCTGCAATGGACGGGCAACGCCATCGACCTCGTGGAACTTATCTACGGCATCAACGAGATGGGCTGCATCAACAACGGCAACATGCCGCTCAAACAGCTCGCCCCGCTCCTCTACAAGATTTTCGGTATCGAATCAAAGGACTGCTACCGTTTCTATATCGACATCAAACGCCGGAAAAACGAAAGCCGCACTTACTTCCTTGACAGGATGCAGGAGAAACTGAACGAGAGGATGCTCCGCGACGAGGAAATGGAACGTTTGAGAAAATAATCCTGTACCAATGATGAATCAGGGGGTGACGTTATGTCATTCTCTGATTTTTTGTAGGTTTTGTCCTGCTGTGTAGATACATTTCGTTATCTATTCGCCCGAAAACCAGCGAAAAGCACTATCTTTGTACCCACGTTACAGAATTGTATATGAGCATAGACAACCTCGACATAATAAAACGGTTGATAGCCGAAAAAGAATGCGGACGGGTGGAGTTCAAGGAAACCACCGGACAGTTGGAGCGCGGCATGGAAACGCTTTGCGCCTTCCTTAACGGCGAAGGCGGCACGGTATTGTTCGGTGTCACCGACAAGGGAAAAATCATCGGACAAGACGTGAGCGACAAAACCAAGCGGGATATAGCGGACGCGATCCGGCGTATCGAGCCGTTTGCCACAGTTGAAGTTTCTTATACTGAAATACCAGACACTGGCAAAAGTGTCATCGCACTGTCTGCGGAAGAACAAAGATATATGCGTCCGTTCTCTTACAAAGGACGGGCTTACCTGCGGGTGGAAAGCGCGACATCCATCATGCCGCAGGAGATATATAACCAATATCTGATACAGCGGGGCGGGAAATACGCTTGGGAGGCAATAGCAAATCCTGACCTTAAAATATCCGACCTTGACGAACATGCCGTCATTAGTGCTGTTCGCGGGGGAATCAGAAGCGGTCGTTTACCTGAAGCAACCATAAGGGAAGACTTGCCGACCATTCTCGAAAAATTCAGTCTGTTGCATGACGGGAAACTTAACAATGCTTCAGCAGTGCTGTTCGGTCATGATTTTTATTATTATCCCCAATGCCTGCTCCGTCTGGCGCGTTTCAAAGGCACGACGAAAGACGAGTTTATAGACAATCAACGTGTCACTGGGAATATCTACGCGCTGCTGGATGCTGCAATGGCGTTCTTTTTCAAACATCTGTCACTTTCCGGTAAGATAGAAGGGCTGTACCGTGAGGAAGAACTGGAAATCCCGTACAAGGCATTGAGAGAGTGCTGCACAAATGCGTTGTGCCACCGCCTGTACCACCGTCCCGGCAGTTCGGTGGGAATCGCCATCTATGACGACCGTGTGGAAATAGAGAACAGCGGGACATTTCCGCCGGATATAACAATGGAAAAACTGTTAAGCGGGCATAATTCAGAACCGCAAAATCTAATCATAGCAAACGTGCTGTATAAAAGCGAGGTCTTGGAAAGTTGGGGACGGGGCATCGGGCTTATGATAAGCGAGTGCCGGCGTGTCGGCATTCCGGACCCCGAATTTCACACGGACGGAAACAGCGTATGGGTCGTTTTCCGCTATACCCGGAAAGCAGTCGGGTCATACCCGACAGTCACCCCACAGTCGCCCGATAGTTACCCGACAGTTACCCCGCAAGTGGGAAAAGTTCTGTCTGCAATCGGGAATCAGACACTATCGACAAAAGATGTTATGGAAATGATAGGATTGAAGGACAAAAGCAATTTTCTGGAGCTTTATCTGTATCCTGCAATAAGGTTGGATTTAGTAGAACCGATTTATCCGGAAAAGCCGAAACACCCGCGACAGAAATACCGTCTTACGGAGAAAGGTCTGGATTTAATTAAAAATAAATAGTCATGAACTCGCAAACTGTAGAAATAACATCTGCTGGCATTAGGAAAATATTGAATAAATATACTCCAGAGCGAGCTATTGCCGAATATGTATGGAATGGATTTGATGCAAAAGCAACCGTTGTAAATATTGATTTTGAAATTGACAATGCAGAATTGGACACAATCAAAAATATTAGAATAACAGACAATGGTACAGGCATCTGCTATGAAGAATTACCTATAAAATTCAAAAAATTCTATGAGTCTCAAAAGAGAATAGCCAACGAGAATAATACTGAATTTACAAGAGGAAAAAACGGTTATGGTCGTTTTACTTTCTATAAATTTGCGAGATTTGCTAATTGGGAAACACGCTATAGTAAAGATGCACAAATAATGTCTTATGACATTAGAATTGATAGCGATACTTTAAAAGACTACACTACAACAGAGCCACTTGTATCTGATGACACAACAACAGGTACTTGTGTCGTTTTTAATGAGATTTCTTCTGATATTTCCAGTTTGTTTATAACGAAGACTCTTATCCCTTATCTAAAGGCTGAATTTGCGTGGTTTTTAGAATTGAAATCCGAATATCAAATATACATCAATGGGCAAGAATTAGATTATTCTTCTATAATAGCAGAACAAGAATCAATATCACCGATATTATCACATAACCAGAAAAATAACATCAACTTTCAATGCAAGTATATCCGATGGAATGTAAAGATGAATGATGAATATTCTCGATTTTACTTCTTGAATAATGACTTGGAGTTAAAATTTACCAAAACGACATTATTAAATAAAAAAGGAGATAATTTTTGGCATTCTGTAATTGTGATTGATGATTTCTTCAATGAAATCAATTGTGATAACGAATTAGACGATAATGCTATTCAACCTAAATTGTTTGATAATTCTGCTGATAGAAAATTATTTAAGGAACTAATTACGCAACTCAATGAGTTTCTCAAAAAGAAAAGACGCCCATTCCTAAAGGAGCAAGCAGAAGTTATGGTAACCAAATATAAGAATGAAGATGTTTTCCCTAAATTTGGTACTGAAGATTGGGATATAGTGCGTAGAGAAGGTTTGGAAAACTTCGTAAAGGAACTATACGAAGTAGAACCTGCTGTTTTCATGAAGTTGAACAAAGAACAAAAAAGAGTTTTCTTAGAACTTCTAAATTTGGTGATGGATAGCGGTGAGCGCGATAGTCTGTTTAAGATTTTAGATGCAGTTGTTGAATTAGACTCGAACGATAGGAAAGAATTTGCAAAAATATTAGAAATAACGAGGTTAAAACAAGTCGTTTCCACGATTAAGCTTATTTCAGACAGATTGCTGACACTGGAGAATCTAAAAAAGATTGTTTTTAATCATACTTTACAAGCCAATGAAGTTCGTGATTTGCAGTCGTTCATAGAAAAACACTATTGGATTTTTGGCGAAGAATATAGAATGGTATGTGCGGAAGAGGTCAAATTTGAAGAGGCTTTAAGAAAATACATTTATATTCTGCGTGGAGTTAGCGAGAAAAAATATATTGCTCACCCTAATAAATACAAAGAAATGGATTTATTTCTTACTGGTACTGATTTTAGGGATGGGAGACCTCATAATATAGTTGTGGAAATCAAAAATCCGACAACTATAAAACAATTAAAATCAGAACAGTTAAATCAATTAGAACAATATATGGATGTTATTCTAAAACAAGATTGTTTTAATGATGCTAATGAGTTCTGGACTTTCATTTTGATAGGACAAGACTATGATGATATTGTAGGTCGAAGGGTCATAAATAAGCTTACTGGTTTAGTCCAAAATGACAGTAATTATAGCCTCTATGTAAAAAAATGGAGTGAAATAACAAATGAGGTGGAACGTAGGCTGAAATATTTGCTTGATAAGCTCAAAATAGAAAGAGCCACTTTATCTAAATCCCAATCATTAAATGAGGTAATGAATGAAGTTTCAAATAACACGGCCGCAATGGTTAGTTGAACTTAATATAGTCATAATGCTCAATATAAAGAATTACAAATTACTCCTGTCACAGATAGCTGTAGCAGGAGTAATTCTCAAAACGGGAGTCTGATACATCTTGTTGTTATATATTATTTCTGTTGCAACAGATGTTTCAGATTCTCGTCACCAGCGATGCGCTCCAACTCGTCGGCGACAATCTGTTTCACCTCCTCCTTGATGCGCCTGTAATTCGCCTTCACCATTTCCTTCATGCAGTCGTTGCCGTTCGCGTCCGCGAAGTCGGTAATGACGGGTATCGGCTTGTAGGCTTTCTCCTCGCGCTTCATTTTCTCGGCATCCACGACAATCTCACAGTGGAAAATCTTCTGCTTGATACGCTCGTTGAAGTTGTCGGACACCGAACCGACGAACATCCCCTGCGTCAAGCCGGAAATTTTGCTCGGCGGGATAAGCGCGTCCATCTGCGTGTTGATGGAGGTGGAAACATCCTGCCGGTTGATGGAGATGGACTGCCGCTTTTGAAGCACCTTTCCGAACCGCTCCGAGAGCGTCTTGGCTGTTTCGCCCACCACCTGCCCGGAGAAGATATTGCCGACCGTGTTCATCACCACTTTCGCCTCGCGGTCCCCATAGTCACGCACCAACTGGCTGAAATCCTGAAAACCCAGACACACGGCAACCTTGTTGCTTCGCGCGGTGGCGATAAGGTTGTCCAGCCCCTTGAAGTATATCGTCGGCAGCTCGTCTATGATGACCGACGACTTCAGCATCCCTTTCTTGTTGATAAGTTTAACGATACGGGAATTATACAGACCGAGAGCCGCCCCGTATATGTTCTGTCGGTCGGGATTGTTGCCCACGCAGAGAATTTTCGGTTCTTCGGGATTGTTGATGTCCAGCGTGAACTCGCTGTCCGACATTACCCAATAGAGCTGCGGGGAAATCATGCGTGACAGCGGAATTTTCGCCGAAGCAATCTGCCCCATTAACTGCTCCGCAGCCCCTCCGAGCCACGCGTCCATGAATGGCGAGAGATAGTTCTCCAGTTCGGGATAAGAGGTCAGAATCGGGAAAATATCCTCGTAACGGCGGTTCAGGAACTCGATGGCATGGGGGAACGTGCAATACTTGCCGTTCTGAAAAATTTTAAGATACCAGATGATAGCCGCGAAAAGGATGATGGGCGATTCCACAAAGAAGTCGCCCTGCTTCTGCACATCGGGTAAGTCAAGGGCATTGCTGCCCCCTTCTCCCCTAAGAACCGTACGTGAGAGTTTCCCCTCATACGGCTCAAGCAACTCAATATTTCTATTTGTTGTTAGAAATCGGCTCATACTTTCAACATTTTCGTTTATTTCGCTTGTAGCAGTTGTTGTGGACAAGTTGCCGTACAATCGAACCACCAACAGATATTTCGTTGACGTTCCATGCTTTTGTACAGTCTATTTCCTTGCCACATAACGGACAAATCCGGTTCTGCTTGTTCCATAAATATAAGAGAGACTTACGTCCTTTGAGAGATTCCAGCATTTGTTGCTCCTTACGCTGAGAGAAATAATCATCGTATTCCGGGTCAAAAGGATTTGCCTCTCCCTTGACTTGCTTGTACGGAGTATAATGTATATCCGACAATCTTTTAAGGGTCAGGTAGTTCACTTTCATACTTTTCGTTTCATATTTCCACGCAAACGTCCATTTGCGTCCCCGAATTTCATGCCAATACCTGTCTGCGACCCAAGACTTGCGTTTCTTAGGGTGACGACGTAAGGCCCATTTCTTCGTGAGATTATAAATGTGGTAGTCGCAACCATGAAAAGCATCGGTCGATGCACCATATCGGTAATAGTTACCCCATCCTGTGATTACAGGATTGAGCATTCGTATCAGCGATTCCTGCTTACACATCTTATGTCCTTTGACTATGTCACTGATTTTTGCCCTAAAGCGTTTCTGTGCGTCTTTGGACGGAGATGTGTATAGCTTTTTGCCGAACTTCCTTACATTGAAACCCAAGAAATCAAATCCGTCATATATGTTCGTAATAGTAGTTTTCTCTTCGGATAAGGTAAGACCTCTTTCTTTGAGAAATTCTATCACTATTGGTTTGACTTCGTTTTCCAATAGTTCCTTATCTCGGCCTGTGATTATAAAGTCGTCAGCATAGCGAATAAGATTTACCTTGTAATGGAATGTCTTGTTGTTACGCCATAGTCTTTTGAATCTTTTAGCCAAGAGCGGCTGAAGCCCGTCAAGTACCATGTTTGCAAGTGTCGGTGATATGATACCTCCTTGTGGCGTACCCTCTTCTGTCGGGAATAGTTTTCCGTTGAACACAGCTCCACATTTCAACCATTTTCTGAGTATTGTCTTATCCATAGGGATATTCTCAATGAGCCAGTCGTGGCTGATGTGGTCGAAACAGCCTTTTATATCTCCCTCCAAAATCCATTCGGGAGAATGTTGGCGGTTTAAAACCGTATCAATCTGACGGATTGCGTCCATTGTCCTGCGCTTCTTTCGGAAGCCGTAGGAGAAACGGTCGCCTGTCGTTTCGGCTATCGGTTCCAATGCCATGAGATATAAAGCCTGCATCGCCCTGTCTTTCATGGTCGGTATTCCCAACGGTCGGAGTTTACCGTTCTTTTTCTTGATGTGAACCCTACGGAGTGGCTGCGGATTGTAGCCACGGCGTTTCAGTTCACTGATTGCTTTGTACTTGCGCTTGGGAGAGTCCCAAAGCTGTTTATCTACTCCAGACGTTTTCTTCCCTTTGTTGGAAGTAACCCTCTTTACAGCCAATGCCTTGGCGTAAAAAGAGTGAGTGAGCATCCATTGCAAGGCTTTCACCTTGTTATGTCTGCCTTCTTTCTGAGCCTTTACAATACGCGCTTGAAGCTTTCGGACATAGGCTTCGCACTTGGACCAGTTCATACCGTCCCAAGTCAGATTCCTGTTGTCAGCAGGCGCACACGATGTCTTAGTTTCGTTCATTTGCTTTCCTCCTTTTGAAAGTTCTAAAAGTTATCTTGTAAAGAGTTACCATATACGGAAGTCTGCCCACTTTCGTGTCGGATGATGTTACCCTCATTAACTCGTGATGTTGGTTCAATCCGTATCCTCCCCATTACAGGGCGGCATTCGCTTTCTCCGTTATCTCATACCTGCACCCCATTCGGCTTGCCTTGCGGTTCGCTTACTCGCATTATTACGAGAGAGATACAGGCTTG
>NZ_QTMW01000072.1:14172-19819 GCF_003604005.1 Bacteroides sp. OF03-11BH
TTTCTGAGCCTTTACAATACGCGCTTGAAGCTTTCGGACATAGGCTTCGCACTTGGACCAGTTCATACCGTCCCAAGTCAGATTCCTGTTGTCAGCAGGCGCACACGATGTCTTAGTTTCGTTCATTTGCTTTCCTCCTTTTGAAAGTTCTAAAAGTTATCTTGTAAAGAGTTACCATATACGGAAGTCTGCCCACTTTCGTGTCGGATGATGTTATCCACAATCAGCCCGTGATGTCGATTCAATCCGTATCCTCCCCATTACAGGGAGGCGTTCGCTTTCTCCGTTATCTCATACCTGCACCCCTTTCGGCTTGCCTTGCGGTTCGCTTACTCGCGTTGTTACGAGAGAGATACAGGCTTGCCCTGTTCCACGTAATTGACAAAAGGATAGTTTAGGTTCTGTCAAGTCCACCGGCAGTGCCATGTCCGTGTAACCCCAACATGGGCAGGGGTTATCCGACTGCTTACCTTTTGGTGAGAGCTAAAGTATCTTCCGCTCCTTCAAACCTCACGATGGCTAAAGACAGTTCACTTATGTTAACCATGCTATCCAGCCTCGCCACTCGGCAGTATGATACTAACCGCCCTTGACGTTCCCTCACGGTTCAGTCTTGTCCTTTCGGAAAGTGTACTTTGTCCTATAAGCTTAGCACAACCCATCACTGGAGATGCACCTTATAGTAGGCTACCGCTGACGGAACAGCGGGTTAAATCATGCAACTAATATCACTGTTTAACAATCAATTACGCGACTTTACAGGTCACACCCAACTCTTGTTTAAATTGAGCATGATGGTGTACGCGCTCTCGTAAGCGTCCGTAATGTCCTCCATGAAATCTGGGTGAATGGGATTGCAACGGTGGCTGCGTCGCGGGTCGTCGAAGTTTATCACGTAGAACTTCGGCTTCACCTTGTATCCCTCCGGGTGGTTGAGCAGATGATTATAGGCTATCGTGGACAAGTCACTGAATTTGAAATCATAGACATACATCGAGAAGCCCTTCTCAATCTGCTGCTTGATGAAACTGTTTACCACCGCGTATGACTTTCCGCTGCCCGGCGTACCCAGCACGATGGAGGCGCGGAATGGGTTCACCACGTTGATCCAGCCGTTGTTCCAACGTTTCCTATAATAAAAGCGGGTGGGCAGATTGACCGAATACTCGCTTTCGATGAGCCGTGTTTCCTGCATGAAGCTCTCGTTCTCGTTGTTGAACACGTCATCCATAAGGTTGTGTTTCAACAGGCGGCTCATCCACAGACCGCCCATCAGCAGGCAGACATAGCCCGTGCCTACGGTCAGCGCGTAAAGTCCCGTCACCGCTTCAACCGGCAGCGGCAATGCCAGTATCCACCAGTTGAGGAAGAACAACACGAACCCTGCGGCAAGTGCCGTCCAGATCCTTCCCCAAGTGATTTTCTCTCCCTTGACGCCCTTCGTCCCCAGACAGGACAGGGCAAGCAGGAGGACGGCGAACAGTTTCGTGTAGAGGATGGAATGGAACAGCCCCGCCGTGCGGTTGAAGTTCATCAGGATTCTGTCCACTACGCCGATGTCCACGCCCCAGAGCCGTATGGCTTCATAGCAGAACCAGTACACGTTCATGACCACTAAAATAATACTCACGGCACGCAGAAAATCCATGATTTTCGCCAATGCCCTCAAATCGTCTTCTTGTTGTGACATAGATTGAAAAATTTTGATGTTGATACTTACGGTTACATTCCCAAGCCCTTGCGCCTCTTCTTTTTCCTCTTGCGCTGCATCGCCCGGATAAAGGCTTCCTCCTCGGCATCCACAGCCGGACCTTCGGGAGTGAGCAGACCGACACCGCCCGCCGTGTTCTCGTGGTCGGATGCGGTCTGTCCGCGCATATCCTCTTCTGTTTCCACCGGAACGGACAGCGGAATCGGCGGCTGTCCGGCATAAGGCAGCGTAAAGTGTTCCTGCAAGGCGTTGGCGGAAAGTTCCTTGCCCATGCGCGAGCCGTTCAGCACGCAGCCCGTTCGGTGGTCTATGAACGTGGCTCCGTAGATGCGCCCTTCCTCCGTGTAGCGCAGTACGGTGTCGATGCCCTTTTCCTTGAGCCGCGAAACGAACTTCTCCTTGTCATACGTGCCTTCAAGCACGGAAAGCACGGTGCGTTTCGTCATGTCGGCGAGTTTCCGGTCCTTAATCTCCTGTTTGGAACGGGCAAACTTCTTCTGCACGGCTTCATAGCCTGCGGACTTCCCGAAAAGCGAGGACTTGAACGGGTTGCCAGTCTTGTTCCCGGCATCATCGGTGACGGAATAGACCAGCCCGTGATACTCACGCCCGCGCACGTTTCCCCGCGCTTCCTCCACCGTCATATTATATAAGGATAGGAGGGCGCGATATTCGCCCATCGTCCGGAAACGGTACTGTCCACTCAGAGCCTTGACGGTATTTCCGACCTGCCTCTTCACGTCGCCCGCCGAAGCGTCCACCTTGCGCAGCGGATTTTCCAGCCGTAGGTTCTTACGCTCCGCCGGGTGCAGCCCGTACTTCCGTTCCAGTTCCCTGCGGATGCGGTCGCTGCGGCGGAAGAGGAAATCCTGATTGAGCCGCCTGCCTTTCTCGTCCACATTGATTGTCACGATGTGCAGGTGGTGACGGTCTATGTCCTCGTGCTTGACAACAAGGTACGGCTGGTTCCCGTAGCCGAGTTTCTCCAGATACTCGCGTGCGATGTCCTGCAATTCCGTATCTGTCAGCACGTCGTCGGGATGCGGGTTGAGCGAGATATGGAGTACCGGTTTCTCCACCCTCGTATGCTCCGGCATACAGGCGAGAAAACCTTCCATCGCCTTGCGTATGTCCACCGTCCCCGTGCCGTCATTGTAGATGCGGTTGGTGGTGAGCAGCCGCCCTTTCGCCCCGTTGATCTTTTCCCCGTTGTAGGCAAGCGCGCCGTACAACGACTTTCCTACACTGATTTTTGCGACCATTTCGCCTCCATTTCCCTTGAAAGTTCCACAATCTGACGGCTCAGTTTCACGAGTTCGACGGTCTGTTGCTCCAGCTTGTAGAGCAACGCCATCGCCTTTTTCTCGGAAAAATGCAGCCTGAGTTCCTTCACGACTTGGTTGTAGTTCGTGCCTACCGCGCGGAACTGCGCATGGAAATCGGACAGTCTGGTGTAGTAATCCACCAGCGTCCTGTCCACTTTCAGCACCCTGAACGGTTGCCCGAAGAAGTGCGCCTTGATGAAAACCGACTTGGCGTAAACGCCCGACTTCTCGAACATGGCGAGGAAACGGTTGTGTTCCTCCTCGTTGAAACGGACGGTGTAACGGAACACCGCCGGGTCAAGTTTGGGATTTCTCCCGGTCTTGTTTCTTTTCTCTTTCATATAAACTTTGGATTTAGCGGATGGACGGCATAAGCCGCCGCTTCTTGGCACAGACACCGCAGGTTTGAAAGGCTTCCCGACTTCGGAGAGGAAGCCCGCCCCCTGCAAGGGCAAGTGCTTTTCGTGGCTGCTCAAAACGTTTTGAGCGGCTGAAAAGACATCTTGCTATGTTCAGGTGAACATAAAAATCCGTCGGGGACGGATTGGGGGAATGCCTTTCAAACTCCGGGCTGCGCCACCTGCGGCGAACCCTGCCGTTCGGGTGCAAAGTTACGCCCTTAAAGCGGTATCGGACAGGGGCTTGACCCGGACAATCAGTGCCAACCGACGCAACGTGCTGCCACTTGCCGGAGAAGTAATACAAGTTCCAAAATATCCTTGTTTATTTGCAGCGTGATTCGGATGTGGGACTGAAAATACACTCCTTCCGCCGGATGTTCGGACACCAATCCGGGCATCAATCCAAACGGTTGAAAACAGGTGTATGTATTCAGACAGTTTTCCAAGCACACGTCCATGCGGACGGATAAAAGCATGGGCGGTTGGACAAACCGATGATTACCCATAGGCACAGCCGGATTAAGGAGTGAATAAATAAATGAATGGGAGCGCGTGCGTACGTACTAATGACAATACGCTACCGCCACCGGACAGATGTATAACCAAATAAATTATCAAAAAAATGAAAGAAGCAACTTATGTGGCAATCTCCACGCAGAAAGGTGGAGCGGGTAAGACAACCCTGACAGTGCTTGTAGCAAGCTATCTGCACTATGTGAAAGGCTACAACGTAGCCGTGGTGGACTGCGATTTTCCACAGTACAGTATCCATGACATGCGCAAGCGCGACATGAAAGCTGTCATGGAGGACGGGCATTACAAGGTGATGGCGTATGAGCAGCTCAAACGGCTGAAGAAGAACCCGTACACCATCAGATGCAGCCGTGCGGAAGATGCGGTAAAGACTGCCGAAAATCTGGTGGCAGCGCAGCCCGACCTTGATTTCGTGTTCTTCGACTTGCCGGGAACCATCAACAATGCCGATGTGGTGCAGACCATTTCCAAAATGGACTACATCTTCACGCCCATCATCGCCGACCGTGTGGTGATGGAGAGTTCCATTAAGTTCGCCACCGTTATCAACGAACAGATGATAAGCACGGGCAAGTCCGGTATCAAAGGGATTTACCTCGTGTGTAACATGGTGGACGGGCGCGAAAAGACGGAACTTTACAAAGCATACGACAAGGTCTGTGCCGAGTTCGCCCTGTCCATTCTGGAAACACATCTGCCGGACAGCAAGCGTTTCCGCAAGGAGACGGCGGCAGAACGCAAGGCAGTATTCCGCTCCACGGCGTTTCCGGCGGACAAAATACTGGTACGCGGCAGCAACCTCGACAAACTCGTCGATGAGATTCTCGGCATCATCAAAAACTGAACGGCATGGCAAAGAAAACAAGAATCGAGGACATCGACAGCGAAGCCGTAATCAACTCATTTCGACTGGACGATACAAGCATTCCGCCGGAAGCGAGAAGCACGGACGGAAACGCTACTTCTCCACCTCCGAAAGAAGCGATACAGGAAGCCGTTTCTCCACCTGCCTCGCACTCCAAAGAGGAGCCGGAACGCAGGCGCAGGAACAGCAAGCCGGAAAAATTGGATTATGACACCGTATTCATATGCGGGTCCAACGTAACGGCAAGACTCGGCAAGCAGGTCTATAGCCGCAAGGAGTACCACGACCGCATACAGAAGATGCTTCATGTAATCGGTGGCAACGAGGTGACTATCGCGGCTTTTCTTGACAACGTGCTGACACACCATTTCACGCTGTTCCAAGACGAGATAGACGAATCGTTCAAACGGCACATGGAATCCTATAATTTATAAATACCCCAAAAACAACAAAGAAGTATGAAAAGAACAAAGAAGAACCGTCAGGCTGAGTGCCTGCAAACAGGAAAGAGTGAAAGAACCGCTGCCAATGCAGCAAAGTGTGCAAACGGATACGGTCAGGAAAAGACCGGCAGCGACTTCCGCAAGGATGAAGGCAGGGGCAAGCCGCTCTCTGTTTTCTTGGAAGCATCGGAAATCAAAACGCGGCAATGTATATACATCAGCCGAGAAATTCATGAGAAAGTCACTATCGTTGCCAGTCGGATGGGAAACGGTTTGAGCATCGGCAAGTTCGTGGACAACATCCTCCGCGACCATTTCCGGCAATACGGGCAGCAGTACATGGAACAGATTGAAAACGCCCAAAAAGT
>NZ_QTMW01000073.1:0-19463 GCF_003604005.1 Bacteroides sp. OF03-11BH
AGAATGGTGGTCAAAGTATTGACTAGTCCTACCAGAACTTGGTAAAATGAAAGTTAACTGTTTGCATAGCTGTATTATGGTAGAAAAGTTTTATCTTTATCGCGTTAAACTAACTAATACCCCCATTATGAGAAGAATTTTTTATTTACTTTTCCTTGTCTTATTAGGCTATTCTTTTGACGTAAAAGCTTCAGACACAGTGTTTATCCATGAAACACAAATCCCGGTTTTGATAGAGCGGCAGGACAATGTTCTGTTCTATATCCGGTTGGATGCAAAGGAAAGCAAGATGCTCGATGAAGTTGTTTTAGATTTCAGTAAAAGTACCAACTTAGCGGATGTCCAGGCAATCAAACTCTATTATGGAGGAACAGAGGCCTTACAAGATCAAAACAAAAATCGCTTTGCCCCTGTAGAGTACATATCTAGCCATCGACCGGGTGCGACATTGGCGGCTAATCCTTCCTATTCCATAAAATGTGCAGAGGTCGGACCATCGGAAAAAGTTGTATTAAGAGGTAATTACAATTTATTTCCAGGTGTCAACTTTTTTTGGATCAGTTTGCAGATGAAAACAGATGCCTCTTTGCATACTAAAATAGTCTCTGATTTACATGCTGTAAAAGTGGATGGGAAAGAACTCTATTGTAAATTTATTTCCCCGAAAGATATTACTCACCGGATGGCAGTCGGAGTTCGTCATGCTGGTAATGACGGTTCTGCTTCCTTCCGTATTCCCGGATTAGTGACAACCAATAAAGGAACATTATTGGGAGTGTACGATGTCCGATATAATAGTAGTGTCGATTTACAGGAATATGTAGATGTGGGTTTGAGTCGTAGCACTGACGGAGGGAAGAGCTGGGAGAAAATGCGTCTTCCGCTTTCATTTGGTGAGTATGGCGGTTTGCCTAAAGCACAGAATGGGGTAGGAGATCCCTCTATTTTGGTAGATACTCAAACGAATACCGTCTGGGTGGTTGCCGCATGGACACATGGTATGGGTAATCAACGTGCCTGGTGGAGCTCCCATTCGGGAATGGATATAAACCATACCGCACAGCTGGTATTGGCAAAGAGTACAGACGATGGTAAAACATGGTCGAAACCGATCAATATAACAGAGCAGGTAAAAGATCCGTCCTGGTATTTTCTCCTTCAAGGACCCGGACGTGGAATAACGATGAGCGACGGCACATTAGTATTTCCAACGCAGTTTATAGACTCTACCCGTGTTCCGAATGCAGGAATCATGTATAGTAAAGACCGGGGGAAAACGTGGAAAATGCACAATATGGCACGAACAAATACAACGGAAGCACAAGTTGCGGAAATAGAACCGGGAGTATTGATGCTGAATATGCGTGACAATAGAGGAGGAAGCCGGGCTATTGCCATAACGAAAGATTTGGGAAAAACCTGGACAGAACACCCGTCTTCACGTAAGGCACTTCAGGAACCGGTATGTATGGCCAGTCTGATTCATGTCGATGCCAAGGACAACGTTTTGAATAAAGACCTCCTGTTGTTTTCAAATCCGGATACGACTAAAGGGCGCAATCATATAACAATAAAAACAAGTCTGGATAAAGGACTTATCTGGTTGCCCGAACATCAAATCATGCTCGACGAAGCAGAAGGATGGGGATATAGTTGCCTGACGATGATTGATAAAGAGACAATCGGTATTCTATATGAGAGCAGTGTGGCACACATGACTTTTCAGGCAGTGAAATTAACAGATTTGTTAGGAATGAAATGATAGATATAATAGCGGTTAAACTATCCGATATGATAAAAGAATAAAACCGTATATTTATCGTGGCGTGCAAAAACAACATATTTTGTTAAATTATCAGTGAAATTTGCTGAAAAAATAATATCTTTGAATCCGTTAATATCTAATGCCCCACTATGATGATTAATTTGATCGGAAAAAAGGCTCAAATAGCATGTGAACTACTATGCTGTTGCAGTATGGCATATGCACAGAGCAATGACAATTCCGAAGTTGTCGTTCTAAATACAGGTTGGGAATTTTCCCAGGCAGGAACAGAGCTGTGGCAATCGGCACAGGTTCCGGGCACCGTTCATCAGGACCTTATCTACCATAAACAAATACCCGATCCTTTTTATGGCATCAATGAACAAAAGATTCAGTGGGTGGAAAATGAAGACTGGGAATACCGGACTGCTTTTACAGTTACCCCCGAACAACTGAAACGGGATGACGCCCAATTGGTTTTTGAAGGCCTTGACACGTATGCCGATGTATACCTCAATGGAGCATTGTTGCTGAAAGCCGATAACATGTTTGTCGGTTATACCATACCTGTCAAGTCCCAACTCCGTATCGGAGAAAACCTTCTTCACATCTATTTTCATTCCCCCATCCGGCAGACACTGCCTCAATATAACTCGAACGGATTCAACTATCCGGCAGACAACGACCATCACGACAAACATTTAAGCATATTCTCCCGTAAAGCCCCTTACAGTTATGGCTGGGACTGGGGAATCCGCATGGTGACCAGCGGCATCTGGCGTCCGGTGACCATCCGTTTTTATGACGCAGCTTCTATCAGTGACTATCACGTAAAGCAACTCGCACTGACCGACCAGCTCGCAAATCTGTCTAATGAATTAGAAATAAACAACATACTCTCCCGGCCACTTCAGGCAGAGGTGAGAATCAATACCTCATTCGAAAGAAGTGCAGAAAAAAGCATCAGCCAGGCAATCACCTTACAGCCCGGAATCAATCATGTTTCCATACCTTCCGAAGTGGCATCCCCCGTACGTTGGATGCCGAATGGATGGGGAAAGCCCGCCCTGTATGATTTCTCCGCTCAAATCATAGTAGAAGATAAAGTCGTAGCCGAGCAATCGCACCGGATAGGACTGCGTACTGTTCGCCTCGTTAATGAAAAAGATAAAGACGGAGAATCCTTCTATTTTGAAGTAAATGGTGTACCTATGTTTGCCAAAGGAGCCAATTACATCCCCCAGGATGCACTCTTGACTAACGTCACTACCGAACGCTACCAAACCTTATTCCGCGACATCCGCGAAGCGAACATGAATGTCATTCGTGTATGGGGAGGTGGAACGTACGAAGATGACCGTTTCTATGACCTGGCAGATGAAAACGGAATACTGGTGTGGCAAGACTTCATGTTTGCCTGCACTCCCTATCCGTCCGACCCCACCTTTCTGAAAAGGGTAGAGGCGGAAGCCTGCTATAACATCCGTCGCCTTCGCAATCATGCTTCCCTGGCGATGTGGTGCGGCAATAACGAAATACTGGAAGCCTTAAAATATTGGGGATTCGACAAGAACTTCCCGCCCGAAATCTATCAGGAAATGTTTCGAGGCTACGACAAACTGTTCCATCAGCTCCTTCCAGCCAAGGTTAAGGAACTGGATGCCGACCGTTTCTACATACACAGCTCCCCGTATTTTGCCAACTGGGGGCGTCCTGAATCCTGGGGGATAGGAGACAGCCATAACTGGGGAGTCTGGTATGGTCAAAAAACATTCGAGTCACTCGATACAGACCTGCCCCGTTTCATGAGCGAATTCGGTTTTCAGTCCTTCCCGGAAATGAAGACCATCTCCACTTTCGCCGCTCCGGAAGATTATCAGATAGAATCGGAAGTGATGAATGCTCATCAGAAAAGCAGCATCGGCAACGCCCTGATTCGTACCTACATGGAGCGCGACTATATCATCCCCGAAAAATTTGAAGACTTTGTCTATGTCGGACTAGTGCTGCAAGGACAAGGAATGCGTCACGGACTGGAAGCACACCGCCGGAACCATCCTTACTGTATGGGTACCCTGTATTGGCAACTGAATGACAGCTGGCCGGTAGTATCCTGGTCGAGCATCGACTATTACGGTAATTGGAAAGCCCTGCATTACCAAGCCAAACGAGCCTTTGCTCCAATCCTCATCAATCCTATCCGGCAAAACGACAGCCTCAATATCTACCTGATTTCCGACTGTCCGGACACCAAAGACCACCTGATGTTGGAAATGAAAGTAACAGACTTTGACGGAAAGAAACAAGGCAAGCCTATACGACTCAACACATTGACAGTTCCGGCTAACACTTCCCAATGCGTGTACCGTATAAAAACCGACACCTGGCTATCACCGGAAGAACAGCAACGCTGTTTCATGCAACTGACCCTGAAAGACAAGGCAGGAAACACCCTTGCCGAAACCGTATATTTCTTTAGAAAAACAAAAGACCTGCTTCTGCCTGAAACAACCGTTTCCTGCAAGATGAAACAGAAAGACGGCATGTGTGAACTGACATTGTTTTCTCCCGCTCTTGCAAAAGATGTCTTTATTGAAATTCCTTTGCAGGGAGCCCGTTTCAGCGACAACTTTTTCGACCTTCTTCCCGGAGAACGTAAAACGGTCGTCATCACTTCTCCCCAAATAAAGAAAGGAGAGGAGCTGCCTTTGACAATCAAACATATTCGTGAAACTTATAATTAATCTATTAATAACTTAACACTTAATTTTTTAGTTTATGAAGCAACTCTTTAAATTAACCGGATGTCTGGCACTAGCAGGACTTTTTGCCTCTTGCCAATCGGCGCAACAGGAAGCCAACTACCAGATCATCCCCATGCCACAAGAAATTGTAACCGCTCAAGGAAGTCCCTTCATCCTCAAGAGCAGTGTGAAAATTCTCTATCCGGAAGGAAACGAGAAGATGCAACGCAACGCAAAGTTCCTGGCAGACTATCTGAAAACGGCTACCGGAAAAGATTTCGCCATTGAAGCCGGAACAGAAGGTAAAAACGCAATCGTACTGGCATTAGGCACGGAGAACGAAAATCCGGAATCCTACCAGATGAAAGTTACCGGTGACGGAATCACGATTACCGGTCCTACGGAAGCCGGCGTATTCTATGGCATCCAGTCCCTGCGCAAATCATTGCCTGTGGCTGTCGGTGCGGATATTGCCATGCCAGCCGTAGAAATCAATGACGCTCCTCGCTTTGGCTATCGTGGCGCGCATTTCGATACCAGCCGTCATTTCTTTACCGTGGATGAAATAAAGACCTACATCGACATGCAGGCTTTACATAACATGAACCGCCTCCACTGGCATATCACCGACGATCAAGGCTGGCGTCTGGAAATCAAAAAATACCCGAAACTGACTGAAATCGGTGCTAACAGAACAGAAACAGTCATCGGACGTAACTCCGGCGAATACGACGGCAAACCTTACGGTGGATTCTACACCCAGGAACAAGCCAAAGAAATCGTAGATTATGCAGCCGAACGCTACATCACCGTTGTTCCCGAAATCGACCTTCCGGGACACATGCAAGCTGCCCTTGCCGCTTACCCTGAACTGGGTTGTACCGGTGGCCCGTACGAAGTATGGAGACAATGGGGTGTATCCGAGGATGTGCTTTGCGCCGGAAACGACCAAGTATTGAAATTCCTGGAAGATGTTTATGGTGAATTGATTGAAATCTTCCCATCACAATATATTCATGTAGGGGGCGACGAATGCCCGAAAGTAAGATGGGAAAAATGTCCGAAGTGCCAGGCACGTATCAAAGCATTGGGATTGAAGTCAGATCAGAGCCACAGCAAAGAAGAACGTTTGCAGAGCTTTGTCATCAACCATATTGAGAAATTCCTGAACGACCACGGACGTCAAATCATCGGTTGGGATGAAATCCTCGAAGGCGGACTTGCTCCGAATGCTACCGTGATGTCATGGCGTGGTGAGAAAGGTGGTATCGAAGCTGCGAAGCAGAAACACGATGTCATCATGACACCGAACACCTACTTGTATTTCGACTACTACCAGGCTAAAGACGTCGAAAACGAACCGTTCGGTATCGGTGGTTATCTGCCGATGGAAAGAGTGTATAGCTACGAGCCGATGCCGGCTTCTCTTACTCCGGAAGAACAGAAATACATCAAGGGAGTGCAAGCCAACCTCTGGACAGAATACATCGCTACCTTCCCGCATGCACAATATATGGTATTGCCTCGTTGGGCTGCTTTGTGTGAAATTCAGTGGTCCAGCCCCGAAAAGAAAAACTATGCCAACTTCCTGTCCCGTCTTCCACAACTGATTAAGTGGTACGATGCAGAAGGATACAATTACGCTAAACACGTATTTGACGTACAAGCCGAGTTTGACCCGAATCCGGCAGAAGGAACAATGGACGTTACCCTGTCTACCATCGACGGTGCCCCTGTTTACTATACATTAGACGGCACAGAACCTACTGCCGCTTCCCCCGTTTACGAAGGAGTATTGAAAATCAAGGAAAATGTAACCCTGTCCGCCAAAGCCATTCGTCCCAACGGCGAAAGCAAGACAGTGGCAGAGAAGATTGATTTCAGCAAATCCAGCATGAAGCCGATTGTAGCCAATCAGCCTATCAATGAACAATACCTGTTCAAAGGAGCTTCCACTTTGATAGATGGTCTGAAAGGAAATAGCAGCTACAAGTCAGGTCGTTGGATCGCTTTCAACGGAAACGACATGGATATGACTATCGACCTCCAGCAACCTACTGAAATCTCAAGCGTGGCAATCTCTACCAATGTAGCAAAAGGAGACTGGGTATTTGATGCCAGAAACCTGTCCGTAGAAATTTCAGATGATGGCAAGACCTTCAAAAAGATTGCTTCCGAAGAATATCCGGAGATGAAAGAGACAGACAAAGACGGAATCGTTGAGCATAAACTAACCTTTGCTCCTGTGACCACCCAATACGTGAGAGTCATTGCTTCACCGGAGAAATCACTTCCGGCATGGCATGGAGGAAAAGGTAAAAACGCATTTTTATTTGTAGACGAAATCAAAATTGATTAATGAATATAAGAAAAGAATACCCTAAAGTTTGTCTTTTCTTATGGATATTGGGGATGTGCTTCCATGCACATCCCATTCTGGCACAGTCCGTCATACCTGTCCCATTAAAAATGGAGCAGGGGACGGGCTCTTTTTTACTGTCAGAAAAGACTAAACTTTATACAAACCTGCAAGGTGGAGAAGCGGAACTCTGGGAGAATTACCTGAAAGCATTGCCTGTTCAATTGAAAGAAGCGAGAATGAAAGACAGGAAACAGATGCTTTTCTTATTGATAACCCCCAAGACCCCCCAATTGCCATCACCGGAAAGCTATACACTCTCCGTCACCCCTCAACAAATCGAGATCCGGGCAACTTCGGGAGCCGGATTATTCTATGGAATGCAAACCCTGTTACAGCTGATGCAACCGGCGGGCACAGGCAGCTATTCCGTAGTCTCTGTCGAGATAGAAGACACCCCGCGTTTTGCTTACCGCGGACTGATGCTGGACGTATCCCGACATTTCTCTACCAAAGAGTTTATAAAGAAGCAGATAGATGCATTGGCATATTACAAAATCAACCGTTTGCACCTGCATCTGACCGATGCGGCAGGCTGGCGGCTTGAAATCAAGAAATACCCTTTACTGACCGATTTTGCAGCCTGGCGTACAGACCCCACTTGGAAGAAATGGTGGAACGGTGGACGTAAATACCTCCGTTACGATGAACCCGGAGCTTCCGGCGGCTATTACACCCAGAATGATATTCGTGAAATACTGGAATATGCCCGTCAGCACTATATCACCGTGATTCCGGAGATTGAAATGCCTTCCCATTCGGAAGAAGTGCTGGCTGCCTACCCACAGCTATCCTGTTCGGGAGAACCTTACAAGAACTCCGATTTCTGTGTCGGCAATGAAGAAACTTTCACCTTTCTGGAGAATGTACTGACGGAAGTCATGGAACTTTTCCCTTCCGAATACATTCATGTAGGAGGTGATGAGGCCGGTAAATCGGCTTGGAAGACCTGTCCGAAATGTCAGAAGAGAATGAAAGACGAGCATCTGGCCAATGTAGACGAGCTGCAAAGCTATCTGATACACCGTATCGAAAAGTTCCTCAACAATCACGGACGCCGTCTCTTGGGATGGGACGAGATTCTGCAAGGAGGCATTGCGCCCAATGCAACCGTTATGTCGTGGCGTGGAGAAGAGGGTGGTATCGCTGCCGTCACTTCCGGCCATCATGCCATCATGACACCGGGTGCATACTGTTATCTGGACAGCTATCAGGACGCCCCGTACTCCCAGCCGGAAGCTATCGGTGGCTACCTGCCATTGAAGAAAGTATATGCCTACGATCCTGTCCCCGCTTCCTTAACTGCGGAGCAGGCAAAGTTAGTCTATGGTGTGCAGGGTAACCTATGGGTGGAATATATCCCCACTCCCGAACACGTGGAATATATGATTTATCCCCGTATGCTGGCATTGGCGGAAGTAGCCTGGTCGGCTCCGGAACGTAAGTCGTGGCCCGATTTCCATACCCGCGCACTGTCAGCAGTGGCCGATTTACAGAAAAAAGGATACCATCCTTTCGATTTGAGCAAAGAAATCGGCAGCCGTCCCGAATCTCTTCAACCAGTCAGCCATTTGGCGCTCGGTAAAAAAGTGACCTATAACTCCTCCTATAGCCCCCATTATCCCGCACAAGGCAACACAGCCCTGACAGACGGCATACGTGGTGACTGGACTTACGGTGATGGTTCATGGCAAGGATTTATCTCGGACAACCGTCTCGATGTGACGATTGATATGGAAAAAGAAACCCCTATCCATTCCATCACCGCCGCTTTTATGCAAGTGGTCGGCGCGGAAGTATTCCTGCCGGAGACAGTGATTATTTCCATTTCCGATGATGGAATTAACTTCACGGAGTTGCAAAAACAACACTTTGAAGTGAGCAAAGAAACCCCTATCCGGTTTACGGATATTTCATGGCAGGGAGAAGCCAAAGGAAGATACGTACGTTACCAGGCACAGGCCGGAAGCGAATTCGGAGGGTGGATATTTACGGATGAGATAATCGTGAAATAGACATTGTCAATATCATTTATGAATAAAAGAGGGAATCTATTCAACCAGATTCTCTCTTTTTTTGTTATATTTGTATTATTACCTTAAAAACTAAGAATATGGTACAACACGCTAGACTCATTTTCTACACCCTTCTTCTTCTGGTAATCCCGTGCGAGAGCACCTTGGCGCAGAAGATTCCCGTCACGCCCATAGACTCATTGATAACTGTTGGATATGCCACCGGAAGTTTGAAAACCCTCTCCGGTTCCGTAGAGAAGATTACGGAGACACAGATGAATAAAGACCAGATAACGAACCCTTTGGAAGCAATCCGCGGACGTGTGCCGGGCTTGACTATCCAACGCGGGTCAAATGGTCCGGCAGCCTTGGATGCAGTACGCCTGCGGGGAACTACCTCACTGACCAGTGGCAATGACCCTTTGATAATCGTCGACGGAGTATTTGGTGACTTGAGTATGCTCACCTCCATTTACCCTACGGATATTGAGAGCTTCACCATTCTGAAAGACGCTTCCGAAACCGCACAATACGGTTCACGAGGAGCTTCCGGTGTGATCGAGGTCACCACTAAAAAAGGAATGAGCGGCAGAACACAGGTAGCCTACAACGGTAGCTTCGGAATTTCCACCGTCTACAAGAATCTGAAAATGCTGTCCGGCGATGAGTACCGCCGTGTCGCCTCGGAACGCGGGATTTCCATTCTGGATAAAGGAAATAACACCGATTTTCAGAAAGAGATTGAACAGACAGGACTACAACAAAACCATCACATCGCCTTTTATGGCGGTTCCAGTGAGTCCAGCTATCGCGTTTCTCTTGGTTTCATGGATCGTCAGGGAGTGATTCTGAATGAAGACATGAAAAACTTCACTTCGAATATGAACATGAATCAGAAAATGTTCGACGGCTTCCTGAACTGCGAGCTGGGAATGTTCGGTTCCATTCAGAAGAATCATAATCTGGTGGATTATCAGAAAACGTTCTATTCGGCAGCCACATTCAACCCCACCTATCCCAACCATAAAGACCCCGTCACCAATTCTTGGGATGGAATAACGACCGCCAGTCAAATCACCAATCCATTGGCATGGATGGAAGTGCAGGACGATGATGCCACTTCGCACATCAGCACGCATGCCCGTCTGACTTTCAATCTACTGGAAGGGCTGAAACTTAACCTCTTCGGTGCCTATACCTATAATATCGTGGAAAATTCGCAATACCTCCCCACCTCCGTCTGGGCGAACGGCCAGGCTTACAAAGGAACCAAAAAGCGAGAATCCTTGCTGGGCAACATGATGCTGACCTATAAGAAAAACTGGAAAAAACATTTCTTTGACGTGTTGGCACTTGCCGAACTTCAAAAAGAAACCTACACGGGATATTATACAACAGTAAGCAATTTCAGCACCGACAAATTCGGGTATAATAATCTTCAGGCAGGCGCACTCCGCTTGTGGGAAGGCACTAATTCTTACTACGACCAACCCCGTCTGGCATCTTTCATGGGACGTTTCAACTATACATACGCCGACCGCTACGTACTGACGCTGAACGCCCGTACAGATGCTTCCTCCAAATTCGGAGCGAACCATAAATGGGGATTCTTCCCCTCCGCATCTGCCGCATGGGTGATTAGTGAAGAAGAATTTATGAAGCAGTTGCCGATGGTGGATAATCTGAAATTCCGTATTGGCTATGGTCTGGCAGGTAATCAGAGCGGGATTGACTCATACACTACATTGAACCTTGTAAAGCCGAACGGTGTAGTCCCCGTCGGAAACTCCGCCGTCGTATCTTTAGGAGACTTACGGAACACAAATCCCGACCTGAAATGGGAAGTGAAACATACCTTTAATACCGGTATCGACGTAGCTCTTTTCGGCAACCGCCTGCTGCTTTCCGCCAACTATTACAACTCCCGAACCACAGACATGCTTTACCTTTACAACGTAAGCGTACCGCCTTTCACCTATAACACCTTGCTTGCCAACATCGGTTCCATGCGCAACTGGGGTACGGAAATCGCCATCGGCATCACCCCCTTGAAGACCAAGGATATGGAATTGAATATCAATGCCAATATCACTTTCCAGCGCAACAAACTGCTCTCATTAAGCGGTATGTACAACGGCGAAATGCTTTCTGCCCCCGAATATAAAAGTCTTGCCAGCCTCGACGGAGCCGGCTTTCACGGAGGATACAACCACATCGTATATCAGATGGTGGGTCAACCGTTGGGCGTGTTCTATCTTCCCCACAGTACGGGACTCGAATCCGATGGAAACGGCGGATACACCTATGGCATCGCCGATCTGAATGGCGGAGGTGTCAGCCTTGAAGATGGTGAAGACCGCTACGTGGCAGGACAAGCCGTACCTAAAACGATTCTTGGCTCCAACATCAGTTTCCGCTACAAGCGTTTCGACCTGTCTTTGCAGGTTAACGGAGCTTTCGGACATAAAATTTACAACGGAACCTCCCTGACCTATATGAACATGAATATATTTCCCGACTATAACGTAATGAAGAAAGGCCCGAAACAGAACATCAAGGATCAAACCGCCACCGACTATTGGTTGGAAAAGGGAGATTATGTCAACTTCGACTATGTGACGCTGGGTTGGAACGTGCCGATTGAGAAAGTGCAGAAACTGAAGAAATATGTCCGTTCCCTGCGTCTGGCATTTACAGTCAACAACCTGGCAACCATTTCCGGTTATTCGGGACTTTCACCCATGATTAACAGTTCAACAGTGAACTCCACTTTAGGCGTGGATGATAAACGGGGATATCCGTTGGCGCGGACGTACACACTGGGATTGAGTATTAACTTTTAATGGAGGAGGAGATGATGAAACAATATATGAAAAATAAAAGTCTTTTTTTGCAGAAAGAAGAACTGCTTTCAAGGATAGCGGAACTGTTTTCAAAGAAGATCTTACGTCCTTCGGGAGTGCTGGTATTCCTTCTTATAACGTGCCTGGGTTTATTCTCATGTAGTAAGTTTTTGGAGGAAAATCCGAAAGATAAGTTACCCGAAGATGACGTTTACAATACAATCTCGGAAGTATATCTCAATGCAGTAGCTTCGCTTTATACATACGTAGGCGGTTATAGTGATAGTCAGGGATTGCAGGGAACGGGTAGGGGAGTCTACGACCTGAACACCTTTACCTCCGACGAAGCCATTATCCCCACCCGTGGAGGTGACTGGTATGACGGTGGTTTTTGGCAAGGACTTTACCTGCACGATTGGGGAATAGAGAATGATGCCATTCAGGCTACATGGGAATATCTCTATAAAGTCGTCATGTTAAGTAACAAATCACTGGAACGGATAGACAAATTCGCCGAAACTCATTCCGCTACGGAACTGCCGGCATACCGTGCCGAAGTACGTGCCATGCGGGCTATGTATTATTATTACCTGATGGATTTGTTCGGACGCATCCCGCTAGTTCAATCCTCTTCCGTAGCAATGAAAGATGTAGTGCAAAGTGAACGGAAAACGGTCTTTGACTTTGTTGTCAAGGAATTGCAAGAGGCGGCTCCTTTGTTGAGCGATGCACATAGCAACCAGTCCGGCCCTTACTATGGCCGTATCACTCGCCCCGTGGTAATTTTCCTACTGGCCAAACTGGCTTTGAACTCCGAAGTTTATACAGACAATGATTGGACGGACGGACAACGCCCGGATGGAAAAAATATAAAGTTCACAGTGAACGGCAGCGAACTAAATGCCTGGGAAACAGTTATCTACTATTGTGACCAACTCAAGACTATGGGCTACAAACTGGAACCGGAATACGAAACGAATTTCTCTATATTCAACGAACCGTCCGTAGAGAATGTCTTCACTATCCCGATGAACAAAACTCTGTACACCAACCAGATGCAATATCTCTTCCGTTCCCGCCACTATAATCACGCCAAGGCTTACGGACTAAGCGGTGAGAACGGTCCCAGCGCCACCATTGAAGCCCTCGAAGCTTTCGGTTATGAAACCGCGGAACAAGATCCCCGTTTTGATATTTGCTATTTTGCAGGAATTGTCCACGACCTGAAAGGAAACATAATCAAACTGGATAATGGAACGGTACTGGAATATCTGCCCTGGAAAGTATCTCTGGATATAACAGATACCCCATACGAACAAACCGCAGGAGCCCGCATGAAAAAGTATGAAGTCGACCCGACTGCCACAAAAGACGGTAAGTTGATGGAGAATGACATTGTATTGTTCCGCTATGCAGACGCTTTGTTGATGAAGAGTGAAGCGAAAGTCCGGAACGGAGCAAACGGAGATGAAGAACTCAATGAAGTTCGTAGCCGTGTCAACGCTTCTCCCCGCACTGCCACTTTAGAGAATATCCTTGCCGAACGTCAGCTGGAACTGGCTTGGGAAGGATGGAGACGACAGGACTTAGTCCGCTTCGGGAAGTTTACAAGAGCTTACAGCAGCCGTCCGCAACTACCGGATGAGGCAAGTGGATATACAACTGTATTCCCTATACCGGAGAAAATACGGGTGATGAATGAGAGGTTGAAACAGAATCCGGGGTATTAGGAAGAAGATAGTAGTAATCAAAATAAAAAATCCTCGATTTTCATCCGGAGAATCGAGGATTTATATTATTTGTTGCAGCAATCGAATTACTCAATCAAAACGAAATCATATTTTTCAAATTCACTCCCATTGATTATTATAGCAATTTGATGAAGCCCGAGATGGAATTTTCTCGTCGTAACCACGCGGAAAGAGTGCTTTCGCGTTATTCGTGTGGTAGAATTCCCGGTATATTCTTTTTCGCTGATTTTATGAACTTTCTTCGTCAGCGTTCCATTTGCTTTTTGGTAATAAATACCATATTCAAGCCGTATTTTGATTGTCTTATTGCTATGATTCAACAAGTTAAAACCAAACTCCAACGAATCACCGACTTTAACCTTAAGACTTGAAATCTGAAAATCCTCCATACTAATATTATTTCTGATAGAATCAAAGCCAAACAACTCCATCACCTCTGGAATCCCTTGTTTTAAGAGCGTCCGGCAACCGTGTTTAATAATCCAGTCTACCTCTTTAGATTCCCCCTTCCATTTCTTTGCCAAATCAATGACAATTTCCGGATTATCTTTCGCAATATCATTCAAATTATTGGCAACGCTCAACCGTACAAATCTTGCCGGATCATTTTTAAGATTCTCTAAAATAGGAATAATAGGTGTCGGGTCTTTCTTCAGATTCGGCAAAGCCATCGCCCAAGGCAAACGCGGACGGCAACCTTCTGACGAAAGCCGCCTGACTCCCCAATGCTCATGTTTCGACCAAACCAACATCTGCTTCATCATTTCATCCGGATATTTTATTATAAAAGGATGAGTCACAAATTCGCAACTTGTGAACTGCGTGATTTTCTCTATCGCCTTGACAGACGTTTCATAATCATCCAACCCATATTGCTCGACATAATTATTCAGAATCACCCCATACTCCAGCATCAATCCAAACTTCGTATCGTCTATCACCGAAAAATCAGGCCGCGTACTTTTTACATGATCCAACAACTCAAGAATCTTAGCGATCGCCTCTTTGTAATCTGCCGGCAAAAACTTTTTCAGAATGCTAGTGATATGTATCCAGCGCTGTTTTAGTTCCCTGCCTTCCCATTCATCATCCATTATTTGAGAAACAAAACCGTGAGCATCAAAATCATCGATAACAAGTCTCAAATCTTTCGTAAACAGATCGAAAAATTGCTTGTTGTACATATTCTTAAAAGGTTCTGCCATACTTGAAGTCTATATTTAGTATCTATTTATTTGCTACACAAATATATGTCTTTTTTTTAAAAGGACAAGCCCTAAAAACAGAAGTGAGCCACAAAAAAGATTGCAGCTCACTTATACCTTATATATTATAGCAAAAAATTAATCGAAGAAACTCTTGAACTTCTTGAAAATCTTCTCCTTCACCGACGTGTTAGGTTTGAAGTTGTCCGAAGCCTCCATCTTTTCGAGCGTGCTCTTTTCCTCTTTATTGAGCGCTTCCGGCACATAGATACTGATGTTGACGAGTAAATCCCCCGTTCCGTACCCGTTCACATTCGGCAATCCCTTGCCGCGCAAACGAAGCACCTTACCTGGTTGAGTACCCGAATCAATCTTCACTTTCACTTTGCCGTCGATAGTCGGAATTTCCACAGCTCCGCCCAGAGCAGCAGTCGGGAAACTAAGCAACAGATTATAAATCAAATCATTCTCGTCGCGAATCAAGTCCTGATGCGGTTCTTCCTCTACGAGAATCAGCAAGTCGCCTGCCACACCATTGTGTTTGCCGGCATTTCCTTTGCCACCCATAGAAAGCTGCATACCCTCTGCCACTCCGGCAGGGATTTTCACCGACACCACTTCTTCACCGTAAATGATTCCGTCGCCACCACACTTCTTACATTTGTTCTTGATAATCTTACCCTCACCGCCACAAGTAGAACAAGTGACGCGAGTCTGCATAGTGCCCAGAATAGTCTGCTGGTTACGGATCACGGAGCCGCTACCCTTACAAGTAGGACAAGTCTCCGAACCGCCGTCACCTTCGGCACCCGTGCCATGACACTGGTCACACGGCACATATTTTTTGAGTTTAAATTTCTTTTCTACTCCGGTAGAGATCTCCTTCAACGTCAGCTTCACTTTCACACGAAGGTCACTGCCGCGATACCGGCGTTGCTGTGAACCGCCACCGCCAAATCCGCTAAACCCTCCGAAGCCTCCCCCGAAACCGCCGCCGCGGCCACCAAAGATGTCGCCAAACATAGAGAAAATGTCATCCATCGACATCCCCTCGCCACCGAAACCACCGAACGGACCGCCATTGCCTGCCGCACCGCTCACTCCCGCATGACCGAACTGATCGTAACGCGAACGCTTTTCCGGGTTACTCAACACGTCATAAGCCTCGGCCGCCTCCTTAAATTTCTCTTCTGCCTCCTTATCCCCCGGATTCTTGTCAGGGTGATACTGGATTGCTTTCTTACGGTACGCTTTCTTAATCTCCTCTACTGTGGCTGTCTTCGTCACCTCCAATATTTCGTAATAGTCTCTTTTTTCTGCCATGCTTCTTTAAAAATTATGAGTTTTATGGGTTGCGAATCCTTATTCCCCTACTACCACTTTGGCGTGGCGCAACACTTTGTCGTTCAGTGTATACCCCGTCTGCACACAATCCAGAATCTTACCTTTCTGTGCTTCCGACGGTGCGGGGATTACCGCGATGGCTTCATGGAAATCAGTATCCAGCGGTTGGTCTTTCGTCTCGATGACTTTCACACCATTTTGAGCCAGAACAGCCATAAATTTATTGTAAATCAGTTCCACCCCTTCTTTTACGGCATTGACATCCGTTGCCGTTTCCATCGTCTTGATGGCACGTTCGAAATCGTCCACTACCGGAAGAATACTGCCAAGACTCTTTTCGCCACCATTCAGGATCAGTTCGGCCTTCTCCTTTAAAGTGCGTTTACGATAATTGTCGAACTCGGCAGACAAGCGCAGATATTTATCCTTTTGCTCTTCAAGCGCTTCTTGAGCCTTTTCCAGTTCCTTTTCCAACTCCTCTTCATGAGTCAGCGGAGCGGTTCCCTCTGCTTGTTCGTTTTGCGGTTGGTCTTCCGCAGGATTGTGAGTTTCCTCCACATTCAGTTCCTCTTCCTTCACTTTTTTTTCTTTCGGATCCATCTTGGTATTTACTATTTTATTATTTACTATTTAGAAACACACGTTATCTATGCAAGATACCGCTTATAAACATACCGGACTGACCGGATGTCACAGATTTCGTCTGCAAAAACTTTGCCAAGTTGGCCGTTTTGCCAAAAAACGCAGCAAAGGTAACACTTTTATGTCAGATTGGCACATATCAGATAGCTCATAATTCATTTTAAATGTCTACCTTTGCACGCTCAAATAAGTAAATAGTAACTAGTAAAATAGTAAATAATAAGATGATTACAGTTTCGAACGTATCGGTTCAGTTTGGTAAAAGAGTGTTATTTAATGACGTAAACCTGAAGTTTACGAGTGGTAATTGTTATGGTATTATCGGTGCGAACGGTGCGGGAAAATCTACGTTTCTTCGTACGATTTACGGAGATCTGGACCCGACAACAGGTACGATTGCGCTCGGACCGGGCGAACGTCTCTCGGTGTTGAGTCAGGACCACTTCAAGTGGGACTCATATACCGTCATGGATACCGTCATGATGGGACATACCGTGTTGTGGGACATCATGAAGCAACGCGAAGAATTGTATGCAAAAGAAGATTTCACAGACGAAGACGGACTGAAAGTATCCGAATTGGAAGAAAAATTTGCCGAGTTGGACGGATGGAATGCGGAAAGCGACGCAGCCATGCTATTGAGCGGACTGGGCGTGAAAGAAGATAAGCATTACGTATTGATGGGTGAATTGAGTGGTAAGGAAAAAGTACGTGTCATGCTGGCGCAGGCATTGTACGGAAATCCGGACAACCTCTTGCTCGATGAGCCTACCAATGACTTGGATATGGAAACAGTGACCTGGTTGGAAGAATATCTTGCCAACTTCGAGCATACCGTATTGGTGGTAAGCCACGACCGTCACTTCCTCGACTCTGTATGTACACACACCGTAGACATCGACTACGGAAAAATCAATATGTTTGCCGGTAACTATAGTTTCTGGTACGAATCCAGCCAATTGGCTCTCCGTCAGCAACAGAACCAGAAGGCGAAGGCTGAAGAGAAGAAGAAAGAACTCGAAGAGTTTATCCGCCGTTTCAGCGCGAACGTAGCGAAGAGCAAGCAGACAACGAGCCGTAAGAAGATGTTGGAGAAACTGAACGTAGAAGAAATCAAACCTTCTTCACGTAAGTATCCGGGCATCATCTTCACTCCCGAACGCGAGCCGGGCAACCAGATTCTGGAAGTTTCCGGATTGAGCAAGAAGACGGAAGAAGGCGTAGTGCTCTTCAACGACGTGAACTTCAACGTAGAGAAAGGTGACAAGGTGGTATTCCTGTCACGCAATCCGCGCGCGATGACTGCTTTCTTCGAAATTATCAACGGAAACATGAAACCCGATGCAGGTACTTTCAACTGGGGGGTAACCATCACCACTGCTTACCTGCCGCTGGATAACACTGATTTCTTCAATTCCGACCTGAACCTGGTAGACTGGTTGAGCCAGTTTGGAGAAGGCAACGAGGTATATATGAAAGGCTTCCTCGGCCGTATGCTTTTCTCCGGCGAAGAGGTATTGAAGAAAGTAAGCGTACTCTCCGGAGGTGAGAAGATGCGTTGTATGATTGCCCGTATGCAGCTGCGCAATGCCAACTGCCTCATTCTGGACACTCCGACCAACCATCTGGACTTGGAATCTATCCAGGCATTCAACAACAACCTGAAGACGTACAAAGGAAATATCCTCTTCTCGTCTCATGACCACGAATTTATTCAGACCGTTGCCAACCGCATCATCGAACTGACACCGAACGGTATCATCGACAAGATGATGGAATATGACGAATATATCACTTCCGACCATATTAAGGAATTGCGGGCGAAGATGTACGGAGACAAATAAGTGACCGGACGAATAAAAGCCCCTGACTCCCATACATGAAGTCTGATGAATAACCAATTTAACAGCAACCTATTCTCAACAATGGGTTGCTGTTCTTTTTAGCACTATGGAAATAAAATATTTTGAAAACAGAGAAGATTGGCGAAAATGGCTGGCAGACAACTTTGAAAACGCCAATGACGTTTGGTTTGTATTCCCCTCCAAATCTTCGGGCGAAAAAAGTGTTACATACAACGACGCTGTCGAGGAAGCCCTTTGCTTCGGATGGATCGACAGCACCATAAAGGCGCTCGACAAAGAACATAAAATCCAGCATTTCACACCCAGAAACCCTAAAAGTTCCTACTCGCAAGCCAACAAAGAGAGACTGAAATGGTTGCTGGAACATAATATGATTCACCCTGATAGGGAAGATAATATACGAAAAGTATTGTCAGCCCCTTTTGTCTTCCCGAATGATATTATCGGAAAACTGAAAGAGGATAAAACTGTATGGGAGAATTACCAACAATTTTCTAATGCGTATAGACGTATCCGAATTGCATACATTGAGGCTGCCAGAAAACGGCCGGAAGAATTTGAAAAGCGATTGAACAACTTTATCAATAAAACGAAGGAAAATAAAATGATAAAAGGATTTGGGGGAATTGAAAAATACTACTAATCCCTATGTCTGTAGTTGTAACTTTGATTGTAATAACAGGACAGAAGCATTATGCGCATAATTGATATTCAATTCTCTTTCTCGAACGTAGTTATTTTTCTGCCCTTCACCTTTCTTCCAGATTCCTGATAAATAGTGTGTTTACGGGTGAAGGGGCGCTCTTACACCGTCTTTTTACCGGTAAGCGTCTCCGCGATTCTATATAGTGTATTAAAATAAAAAGGCTA
>NZ_QTMW01000074.1:0-2328 GCF_003604005.1 Bacteroides sp. OF03-11BH
TGCTGACCCGTAAAACGAACGGGCAATTTCTTTTTTGTCATTAGTAACTTCTTACATAATAGGTTTGGTGTGTCACCACTGACGGATGGTATTCCACTCTTTTTCGAGAATGGCATAAACACAGGTATCTTCATATTTTGGGGAGCCGTCAGGATTGTTTACGAATGTCACAAACTCTTTGAAACATCCTTCGCGGCGCATACCAAGACGTTCGCATAAGCGTTTGGAGCGGATATTGTCATCTTCCACAAATCCATAGATACGCCGTGCGCCCGCCTCTCGGAAAAGATAATCCAACAATCCGGCTGCCGCTTCACAAGCGAATCCTTTGCCTTCAAAACGTTTGTTGAAATGCCACCCCACATTATAAGTGTCTTCATTCTCACGCAAAGCGAACACGTCACCGATAATAAAGTCATCTTTTTTCAGACTCACCGCATAGCGCAGCATGTCTTTCGGGGAATACTGCATATATGCCCATGCCGCCTCTCTGGAACAAAGGCGGTCTCCGGCAAAGCAATTCACACGCGGATGGGAAAGATACTCCAACAACCCTTCGGCATCCTTCTGTTTGAAATTTCGAATGATAATTCGTTCGGTTTCGATATATATTTCCTTGTAATAATAAAATGGTATGAGTACGCCCAAAGTAGCGAAGGCAAGCATGGCATAGAGATACTGGTGGAACCAGATGAAGGTCATCCCGTAGAACAGGAAGGCAATGCTGCACAGCCCAGAGGCCAGTCCGTCGATGCCGTCGATGAGGTTGATGGCATTGATGATGAAAACCGTAACGAAAACGGTGAGAGGGATGCTAATCCACGACGGCATGGAATGGATGAACAGCATTCCGTGAAGGTCGGACAGTTCCACTCCGCCAGCCACCAGCATGATGCCGCAGACTATCTGGATAAAGAACTTGGCACGGTAGCGCACACCGATAAGGTCATCGGCAATGCCGACAAGGTACAACATGATGATGGCGCAGAAGGCGTATGCCAATGGCAACGCTTCTGCGCCTATTTCCTTAAGCAGCTCATCATGTCCGGTTGAGACATTGACCGCCAAAAGCAGGACAAAGGAGAAGAACACTACGGGCTTGAAGGCCATACCGCCAAGGCGAGGCACTACACACTGATGTATCTTCCGCTCGTCCGGCTCGTCGAACAGTCGCCTGCGGAAGGCGATGAGCAGAATCTGCGGTATCACGATTCCTGCGAAAAACACGCACAGGAAGAATACCGACAGGATGTTGACAATCCAAATTAAACTCATTCTCTATCTAACTTTAATAGGCCGTTTGTGTCGGTCTGTCCTGTACTAATCCCTCTGTATCAATCAATTCGGGGGGGGTAATTCGTGTTTCCATAATCTCAGTCTATGATTTGAATATATTCCGGCTTCACCTCAGCTGAAACCGCCAGTAGGTCGGGAATAATGACGACAAGCTGCCGACCTCTCTTTTTTGCCACTTTTATGAAGTAGCCCTCCACCTGGTCGAACGGTCCGCCATGTACCCTTACTCTTTTACCTTTTTCAATGTTGATTTTATCTTTTTCCTTGTTGATTTCGCTGATTTTGTAGAAGTGTACCTCTTCATCTGCCTGCTTGCACACCTTGATGAAGTTGGTCATGTCTTCATCAGGTACAGTCAGATAGACAAGTTCTCCGCCACTTTTCCATGTGACAAACTGTAGGTCGTAATAATAATTGTGTTTGAAATCAACAATCTTCTGATGACTTGCATGCACAAACACCAGACTATGGATGACGGGTACCATGAAAAAGACTTTCTTGACCTTGACAGTGCGAAGGACTTTCTGCTTGGGTATGAAATACTCTAAGCCATACGTTTCATTAGAGAGCCGATCTTCGGCAGTATTCTCGTTCTTGTAGGCCCGCATGACATACCACAGTATCTTATCCTTGTCCAATACATTCACCATACTGTTTTGACATGTGTTTTTTGAGAAAAGAACGTACTCATGGTTCATCCCGATATGCGTATCGGTCTGTATATCAGCAACTTTCTATGTGTTTCAACTACAATAGTCATCTATTCTCATCTTTCTGAGTCCACCCCCTGCAAAGCCCCTCTTTACGACATAAAAATTCGGTCGGAAAAGGTATGCAAAAGATGTTTCTCTCTTTAAGAGAAACTCTTCGGGATGCAAAAATATGAAAATAACTCCAATTCACCAAATTATATAGCGACTTTTTTACAAAAATGCTAAAATTTGTTGATTTCCGTCAAGCAATTGTTGAGCAAATATGTCTTTTACGATAAAATGATACCTCAATATCAACTGTTTAGCAAAACGATATTTC
>NZ_QTMW01000074.1:2338-19223 GCF_003604005.1 Bacteroides sp. OF03-11BH
TAAAATGATACCTCAATATCAACTGTTTAGCAAAACGATATTTCTCTTAAAGAGAGAAACACCTTTTTGCTCAACAATCCCCGACTTTTTTATTATAGTTGCGGTATCACACCGCAATACAATAGTTATAAATATTGAAATAAAGGTGCAGTGAGACGCTGCACCTCCTAAAGAGAATTGATGATGAGATTGTTGGCGTTGTCAACGACAGAGGTGTCCAATGAGGAGAGGTATATCTGTGTGGTTTTCTCGGAGTCATGCCCCAATGCCTCGCTGATAGTAGATACGGGCACGTTCTTGCTCTTGGCTATGCTTGCCCAGGAGTGGCGGGCTACGTAGGTGGTCAGGGGTACGGACAGGCCTATCATTTCTCCGATTTTCTTCAACTGCTTGGTGATACGGCTATAGGCATTCTTGTACTGTCTCCAGAATATGGCTCCCTCTCCTTTTGCTATAGGGAGCAGGTAGGGAGAATCATCTGTTTTGTACTTCGCCACTATCTCCTGCATGGCAGGTTCCCATTTGATGTGCAACTGTTGTGAGGTCTTCTGACGGCGGTAAATGAGCGTACTGCCATGCAGATTGCTTGGTGTAAGTTGTGCCATATCGATGAACGACATCCCACGGGTATAGAAACTGAACAGGAACATATCCCTTGCAAGCTCCAAACGGGGGTTCAGACTCAAGTCCAGCTCTTTCAGTTGCTTGATGATTTCCAAGGGGAGTGCCCGCTTGACGGTCTTGTCGATGCCGGTATATACATGCTTGAACGGTGAGGAAGAGATGACCAGTCCGTCATCTACGGCATGATTGTAGATGGTGCGCAGGTTGCGGATGTAGAAAGAGGTGGTGTTGCGGCACAGTCCGCTGTCTTTCAGCCACTGTTCATAGCCTTGTATCGTTGTCCCATCGACTTCCTCCAATGGCACATCGCCTCCTTTCAGGTAACGCTGGAGGCTGTTGAGGGTGGTTTTGTACCTTGCTACCATCCGCTTCTTGCCGATGCGTCTCAGTTTTTCGTTCAACTCCAGCGTATAGCCGATAATGCCATGTAATTCTTTTCCCTCATGGAAGTTGTCAACGACGGTGTCTGCTGTATATGACTGCCCTTCCTTGTCCAACCGTGCAATGACCAACAGCAGTTTCTTCCTGTCAGCATCCAATGTATCTTTCAAGGAAAGAAGATAGGCTTGACGTTGTGGAGTGACGGAAGTTGGCAAAATGATGTTTGAATGGTCCGCATCCCACTCTGAGGAATAGATTCTGTACTCTGTATGGATCTGACGTGCCACACGATTGTGTATCACCTGATAATACAGGCGACCCTCTTTCTCTTGAACAGATGATGTTCTGAACTTTAATTTGATGGATGCCATAATGCTCTGACTTTAACATTGAAATTGCAATTATTACCTTTATATATAATATAAGTGACAGACAAACAGGTATAGGAGGGATGGTGCCTCACCGCTCGGCATACAACAGCTGATATTCCACCCACCTCCGTTTCCTAATGGATGCCACTGCTTTTCCCCTCCATTTGCAATAGCTCAGATAGAGTGGCAGGATGTCCCTGTCGCCACGTTCCAATCGGGTGAGCAGGGACGCTTTCGGGTATCGTCCATTGCCTAACAACTTGGCTGGTCCAATCTGGTACGAGAGGGTGGCAAGCAGATAAGCATCCCTGCCATAACGGGCATATAGGCGCAGGTGCCGGAGGAGGTCTGTCCGTAACAGCAAATCTGCACGCTGACGTGTCAGTGTTTTCGGGAAACGCTCTCCCTTCTGTAGCTGGTGACCATAGCCCACATAGCCCGGTGTGGTCTTTGGGTCGTGCCAACCCTCGAAGTGTTTGGTAATGGCTACCATCCGTTCAAACAGTGCCCTGTCAATGGTTTGGCTTTGACAGGGCACGCTACAGATGGCCAACATGCTCAATAGTACGATGATGTATCTTCTCATTACATTATTTTATATAGGAGGTGCGATGTCTCACCGCACTCTAATCAATATCACTACATCATAGTGCGGAACTGCTGAATCTCTTTAATCATGGCTTTCACGTCCTCCCCAACCTGAACGAAGTTCTTGTAGAGGATGCGCTCTCGCTCTTCTTTCGACTTGAACTTATAGAACTTAGGGAGAGGGACATACTCCGATTCCTCCTTCTTTATTTCCGTCATATCGAAGTCGGTCTTGCAGTAGAACTTGGATGTCTTGAACTCCTCGCTCTCCTGGATGTTCATGCTTCCGTTCATCCCGGTCTTGGTGACTACGAAGTCACGGGCGGTCTGTCCACATATCCAACCTGTGGGCATATCGGAGATTTTGCTTGCAGGCACCAGGCTGTCCATATTCTCATTGAGGTTGATGGAGGTCTTGTCACGGTCGATGGTCACGCCCTTTTTGAGTTGCACTACTTTACCGAAGATGTCACTCGACAGCCATTCGAGGGTTTCCTTGGCTCTTGCCGAACCGCTCACCACATTGCCCACGGTGGTGATGATTTTCTGCATACCCACCTTGCCATAATCGGCTTCCAACTGCGGAAGTTCCTGAAAGCCAAGTGCCACGCTCACCTTGTTGCTTCGGGCTGTGCCTATCAGTCGGTCTATCTTGTGGAAATACAAGGTCGGCAACTCATCGACGATGATGCTGACAGGAACGTTCTTGCCCTGTCCTGTATTCACCCTCGTTACAAGGCGGTTGAGAATCAAGGCATTCAGTGCACCGATGATGCTCTCCATCTCGGGGTCGTTGGCAATGAGCAGATAACTTGGATTCTTCGGGTCACTGACCTTCAGGTCGAAGTCATCGCCGTCCTTGTGGAATATCCAGTAAGATTCCTTGGTGGCGAGACGGGAGGTATAGACACGTAGCGTGCCAATCATACCTTCCAACTGCTCCATGGCTTTGTTGGCAAAGGCAGTCTGGAACGGGCCAAGCAAGGGGGCTACCTCGTTGTCGGTCTGAAGTACCTCGAAGATGGTCTGATAACTCTCATTGAGGAACGATAGGATATGTGGCATGTCGCTGTACTTGCCCAACCAATAAGCGGGCTGCACCTCCGCGCCCGAATGGTCGAACACCCGTCCTGTGGGTATCAGCCTTTTCGTCTTTGGGTCTTCACGCCGCTCGGCAATCAGCATCTTTCCGTCCTTGTCGTAGGGCTCCTTGCCGTAGTTGCAGAAGAAATAGATGCAGGCGGCAAGGAAGTTGACGGCAGAGGTCTGGAAGAACTGGTCGCTGCCACCGCCGCCTTCCTTCTTGCCTTTTTGCAGGGATTCAAGCAGGGTCTCGGCGGTCTCGCTCGCTGCGGCAAGGTTGTTGATGTACTTCAACTGGATGGGGTTCACACGGCGCGAATACTCCACATCCACAAAGTTGATGATGTTGAACTTCATGCCATGGGGCATCTTGCTGTCCTTGGCATTCTTGTTCTTCAAGTAATGATAGTAGAGTTTGGTGGCGAGAGTGGGAAACTTATAGTCGTACACCACCATGGCAAAGCCCTTCTCGCTGTGCTGCCTGATAAACGGCTCGATGATGGAGAAGGTCTTACCAGAACCAGGAGTACCCACAACCCATGTGCCACGGAACGGATTGACGATGTTCACCCATCCCTTGCGGAACTTGCCCTTGTAATAATAGCGCATAGGGATGTTCACGCTGTACTTGTTCTCCTGCAACTCCCTGCATTGCTCAAAGCTCTCATTCTCGAAGTTGAAGCGGTCTTTCAGCAGCCCTTCCTTCAGGAACTTAGAGATATTGTCGAGGGCGATATGCACCAATACGACACCGACGATGGAAGTGAGCATATAGAGCCAAGTGTTCAAACGGAGGGTATAGAAACAGGGCATTATCGAATGACCGAACAGCCATACGGACTGCACAATCAGCAGCACTCCCGACAGCAGCGGATAGAGCACCTGCCTGCGAGCGTCAAACTCCAGATGCTTCTTGTTGCGCGTTCCCACACAGGTGATACATATCAGCAGGAACGTAGCCACCTTGCTATACACGAGGTTGCCGTCATGGTAAATCATCCACCGCTTGATGCGAGTGTGGATATCCGTCACTACGCCGCCCAAGAAGTCCAACTGCTCCGGCTCCAGTGCGTAGGCGAAGAACTCCATCAGGATGGAGACATAAATCACCGCCCTGAATATCTTGTAAAAACCCTGTAACTCTTTGCTTTCTTCCATTTACTTTACGATGATGTTGGGTGATAATGAGAAAAGATGAAGGATGCCACGGTGGACACCCTCCAATCCTCTTATGAGTTTTATTCGTAGCCGTTGATGGTCTTCTCAGACTCTACTGTCCACGGAGAAATAGTTGCAGATATGACCTCCAAGGTGTTGCGTACAGGCTTCAATGAATAGCTGTAGGAATGACCCGCTTTCCACGTGTCGTTTGTGAGGAATACGAAGTTCTCCCCATTGCTGAGTTGCAATGTCATGTCTGGCATAACCTGTGCAGGAACATAAAGCGTATATTCCATGTGGTCACTTTGTGGGTCGCCGAAATAATAGGTCGTCACCGACTCGTCACTGCATTCTACCTTTCCGGTCTTGATGTTGAAAGTACCGCTGTCAAAATAACCGACGAACGTGAGTAGGCTTCCTGCAAAATCATTGGTGGTGAAACCGTATTCTGGTGAGGTATAGACCTTGATGATGACACGCACCATCTGATGGGTGAAGTTCAATGTAAGGCTCGGATTGGCGTATGATGCCGCTCCACTGGCAAACAGAAAATCATTGACCTTCTGCTCACTCTGTACAGCTGCCTCCGGCACTTGGAACTCTATGAGGTCGTTGGTAGGATTTGCCGTATAGGGATAGTAGGCATTGAAGGTGTGAGTGTCTGTGTCCGTGAAAAACACCTTGTTGGCTGACACAAACTGATTCGTGCCGCCGCTTCGGGTGAACTTCATATTGTTGATCATCCCTGTGGAAGAGATGCCAATCATATCATTGAGTTCCCACTGGTTGTCAACGGCTCGTGTGGAAACGGCAGGTTGCAGCATCTCCAGATTGGTGAATACCTGAAGCTGCTTGGTTGATGTGCTGTCGGTCACGACCACAGAACCTCCGCCACCGGGCAGGTAAATCTCATTGACGATGTCTTGGTCACAGGACGTGAGGAGCATGGCTCCAAGTCCCAACATTAGAAACAAATTCTTTTTCATGCTTTTTCTTTTTTAATTGTTGTACTTTGATGATGATACGGGTGATACTCGATGTCTGTATATGGGCTAATCCATAATCGTGATGATGGGTCTCGCCTTATGCGGCTGCCACTTGGGAGTCTCCTGTATGGCACCGCTTCCCAGTGAGTAAAGCCATGCCTTGGCGGTCGCTTGTCCTTCTACCTCCGTTGAAGTCCAATACCAACAGTCATCATCCTCATCGGGGATAGGTGTGCCGCCGCATTTCAGGATGTATGGGTTGATGATGTCCTTGGCATGATAGAGCAGACGCATCTGTGCCACACTGGGGATATAGGCACTTTGCCCGTAACGCCACATGTCGAAGACACGCTCAGCCAAAGGCGACTTCACATCGGTCGTGCCATAAAGGGCAAAAGTGTTCTTGTTGCCGTCGTAGGCGGTGAGGTCACAGGATGTGTCCTGTTCCACACCGATACTGTCAGCAAAGGCTTCGGGAGCGATGTCCCACAGATAGACGGCATATCCGTTTCCCTCCATTTCTTCCCTCTGATTGACGTTGAACACCACTGCAATGGCTTGCTTGCACGATTGCTCGTAGGTTTCGTAGGGCATCACCTTGCCGTCAGTGGTCAAGATATGGGTGACCTTCATGGCTGTGTCGGGAAAGTCCTGATGCTCGTCACAGGCAGTCAGCAACACCGTTGCCGCAACTGCCAAGATTGAAAACAGTTTCTTCATACGCATAGTCATTTTACAGGAAGTTTCACACCCAGGACAATACCCGTTCTGAACAGGTCTTCACCCTTGATCATCACATCGGTCTTCACCTGCCAGAAGAGCTTCCAGCCGTGTCTGAGTGTATAGTTTTGCTCATAGCCGAGGTGGATGCCACCCAAGAACCTGTCAGTATCGCTACCTGCCGATGCTCCTATGCGCATGTTGCCATGGTGGTTGCGTCCTCTTGCCACACAGGGCTTATAGGCAAAGCCGAAACCATAACTGCGGTAGTTGTTCCAAAAACTCTCAGGACAGACATGACCGCACGATGCGCACTCGTTCCACTTGATATATCCGTTTGCAAAATACTCCCACGCATTGTGGTACTTCGTCTCATACTCGTAGGACAGCGTCACGTCCAGTCCTCGCTCATACAGGCATCCGAACCCCAAGGATATGCGGTCGCTATTCTGCTGCGCCATTGCCGGAGTCATGCTTGCCATAAAACAGATGACAACGAGTAAGGTATGCACAAGCCAATTCCTCACTCCTAATTCCTCATTCCTAATTCTCATTATTCCTCCTCCAACAGTATATGGTTAAACGAATCGGCAGACAGCACATCCTCATAGTCGATGCTGAGCGAGATGGTGCGTCCACTTATCTGTTTTTCCGACAGCTCGATGGTCAGCACCTTGTCGTTGGGGAAGGTCATCTTCTTCACCACAATCACGTTGCGATAGCCATACTTGAAGGTCTTCGCATCGTCCAACACAAGAGATGGGGTCAGTTCCACTATCTGCGCATTGGTAGCCTTGCTCTGCTTCTTGTCCGATAGTTTGATGCGCATCTCGTCGATGTCGAAGCGGATGTTGGTCTTGTTCTCCACGGAGAAGTCGATGAAGAAATATTCGCCCACGCTGTAGATGTTGTTCAGGCGCATTACCATGCGGTGCATCTTCGTCGCCACGTTGCGGTATTTGGCAGACGATGACCATATCTGACGTGCATACTTGGTCATGTCGGCAGTGGACAGGCTTACAGCGGGATTGTTGTAGGCATTGCGCTCCGAGCATTCTATTTCCTTATCGGTTACTGCCTCCTGCATCCTCGTGGTATAGAGCAGTGCATACTGCGTGCGGTAGCGTTCCGTCACGATTGTCACTATCGCCAACACCTCACCGTCGGCATACACGTTGTCCTTCGGCTTCAGGCGGATGGTGTTGTTGATGGGTTGGTCGCCCACCACCTTGTCTGTGGATATATCGACAAAGCGGATGGGTTCGGAGGCGGTGATGACGGTGGTCACTTGGTCGTTGACCGTCAGCTGCTCCATCTCCATGTAGGTGGTCTGCGCCTTGGCTGAAAGCACGCTCAGCGAAAGCAATGCACAGACATTCATTTTCTGAAAACAATTCATATTAGTTGATTTTTTGATGTTTATACTCTATGAGCCACCGTTCCCGACAATTCCGTTGTCGGGCAGTGTCTATTTCCTTTTCTCTTTCCCATTTACAAGGTAAACAAACGTCCCATACTTCAGCTTCACTTTGTTCTTCTTGATAGCCTTGCTGATGGCATTGCTTGTCTTCTGGTAGGCATTGGTCACGGCTTGCATTCCCCATTGCGAGAAACTGTTGTTCGCTCCACTCTGGTCGATGTTCATGTTGCTCTGCATAGCACCGCTCGCCACATCTTTCGTGGTCTCACGGAACTGGCTGCCGGGGACATACAGTCCCTCCAGTCCGTCCGTGTCATAAAGCGAAAGCGAAACCTTTATCAGCTCGTCATCCACAAGGATGGAGTTGATGCTACCCTTCACTCGCTGCGAACCGAAACCGCTCATGGTGGCATAGAGGTACGACCCTTTCTTCACCACGGTCTCACCAATCTCAATATCGTCCAACAGTCTCAGCCGCACCCTCGACCCGTCCGTAGCCTTCACGTCCTCGTCAATGATGGCCTTGATGAGCTTTGGCTCATGCTCGTTCTGCGTCAGGGTGTTGAAATAGTCCGAAGTCACCTTCACCTTCTTCACCACCTCCTGTGCCTTGTCCTCCTCGTCCAGTGCCTTCACCGCCTTGCTGTCCTCGGCAATCTGACCTTTCACCTCAATCTGCTCCTTGGGAGGCCCAGCCTGTGTGGTATCCTGGGCCACGGGGGCAACTGCCGCCTGTCCTCTCAGCCTCGCTTCGGCGAGTGCCTTGTTGAGTGCTTCGAGTGCTTCCGCTTCTCGCGCCTTGGCATCGGCCACTTCGGCTGCATCGTCCTTCTCTTCTGCCTGACGGACGAGTTCCGCAAGGTCTTCTTCTGTGTACTTGGATTCATACGTTTCTTTCTCTTCTTCGTTGTCACGCTCAATGTTATCCACCGCCGAATAGTCGGCTATGCGACCATACGACTTCGCCATGTTCTCATACTTGCCTCCGATGCCGTCACCGTTCTTGATCTGCGCTCCGGGCAGGTTAGGGTTCAGAAACTCAGTGGTCTGCAGGTTCTTGTCCTGTGTTTCCGCTACCTCCGTATTGAACATGTCAAAGACAAAATAGCCTGTGGCAAGCAACGGGATGTACACGATGGCTGGAAGCATATACTTCGGCTGGCGGAAGTTTATCTTATCTGTTATTCTCATCGCTGTCTGTTTTTGATGTTACTGACTTGTCTTGCTCCTCCTTGTCGGCCCGATGCGTCACGGGAGGAACCGTGCAGTGGGCGGCATCCATCATCTGTTTCATGCGCCCTTCCTGCCGCTTGATGGCACTCTTCGCCTCCGTTCGATGATCGTAGTACCGCACCATCCTATAGATATTGATGCCGAAACAGATGGCGACAAAGCCGAAGACAATGACGAGAAACAGCGTCTTGTGGGCATTGGCGAAGCCTTGCACCTTAGCCGCCACACGGTCTATCCTCGTGTTTTTTGCAAACTTGCGTCCTGCCGCCACCTCCTTCTCATACCGCTCATTGTACTTGGGGTCGTTCTTGTCGGGCATATCCTCGCCCACAAGCATCCGTCTGATTCCTTTTACACTCATACCGCTACGATATTAGAAGTTTGACTTCGACTTCTGCTCAATATCCTTGTTGAGCAGTGTCCTCCAGTTCGTGATGAGCAGTCCGTGAGGATTGTTCTCCGTCCTCGGCACACGCTTCACCTGTCCCGCTGTTACCAACTCGCGCATCAGGATGTTGCTCCTTCGCTCTATCCTCTGCCGACCATAGTAGGTGAACTCCATCTTGTCCTTGTTGAACTTGATGCTGTCACAGAAGATGCTAAACACGGTACTCGTACCCATGATGTTGTTGTAGAAACCTTTCTCCTTCAGCGTGTTGTACTGCGCCAAACCAGTTTCATCGACCAGATACATCGCCTTCTCCATCGAATAGCGGATATACTTGTCATCGGGAGCAAGCGTGAAGAAGTAATGGTGGAACATCTCGATATGGCTCTTTGCCTCCACATCCAGCGTCTCTTCCATCGTGGTGCGGTTCACCAGTATAGGCACGTTGCCGTCCAGCACATACACCTTCTTCTGCGCATCCGTCACCATACAGCGTGCCGTCCAGATGCTCGACACCGAGATGATGATGCAGCCCACGAGAAAGGCTGAGCAGATGATGCCCACCAGCTTGATTTTGTTTTCTAAGTTCTTGATTACCATGATTTATACTTTTTATTGTTTCAATAGGAGGTGCGGTGCCTCACCGCACACTCACTTGTTATCTCATCACTGTCGCCATGGCTCCCGTAGCCGTCATCTTGGCTTGCTGTGCCACACCCTCGCCGAAGTTTCGGGTTGAGAAGGCGGTGTCGCCCTCTGGTATCATCCATGCCGCAAGGTCGGGCACGAGGTTCAGGCATTTCAACGCCACGATGCTCGCTGCCATCAGATAGCCTGCCGAGAAGAACGAGTTTTGCAGATAGGCTGCCATCGTCTGCTCACTGGCGGTGATGGCCGTCAGGTTCTCTACCTGTATGCAGAGCACAATATCAAACAGCAACAGGACGTAGAAACCGACGAAGTAGAGCATGGCTCCGTAGAAATGAACTGTCAAATAACGGGTTAGCCACTTCGCCCACGCTCCTTCCCACTTGGGCAGCAACGAAAATGCCCATTGTATTGGACCGAATATAGTGAGCATTCCGAGCAATATCTGCTGACAGTATATCGTCACCCACCAACCGATGCGGAACACGATCAGGGCTATCAGCATCACTATCTTGTCGATGCCCACCACGGCCCCTGCCGTCAGTGAGGTGAACCACAGTTTGCTGGCATCCTTCTCCATGTTGGTCACTTCGTCCACGCCCGTCTGCTCCATCGTCGCCTCTATCAGGTTGGGGTCTGATGTGCCCTTATGCGCCACGTCTGCCTGTGCCTGGAGGTCAGTGTACATCGAGTCCCTGACATATACCAACTGCTGCACCTCCTCAAACTTGTCGGAAATTTGGGTCGCCTCTGCCTCATAGAGGTCGTGGGTGTAACTGCCGATGCAATTGGGAATATAGGATAGAAAATCCAATACGCACCAGCTGCTGCCGCTGTTGGTCATGCCTGTGTCAGCAGGTGGGTACCACCAACAGAGGATGATGCTCACCACCAAGGGCTTGAACAGTTTCATCACGTCCAACGGTTCGTTCTTCACCATCATCTTGTAGGCCATGCTTGCCGCCACGATGATAGAGAACAGTGCCGCCAATGCCATACACATTTGGAGGATCCACCAGAACGGCCCTTGTGAGCCTGTGAAGGTGGCATCGGTCAGGAACTCGTTGGTCTGGAATATCACATCGTCAATCTCCTCTTCGAGGATGTTGATGCCGAAATCGCTGAGTATGTTGTCTGCCATCAGTGCCTGGTTCTATTGTTGATAATCTCTTTGATAAACTCTATGCCTTTCGGTGTCCATGACAGATAGAAGTGGTAGAAGCAGCGCATCCTGCCTGTGACATATACCGCAATGCCCTTGTCCTGAAGGTCTTCACGCAGTTTCCACATTCCATATTCCTTGGTGATGATGCCTTCCTCTTTGAGGGTCTTCACAATCTTGCCGTAGTAACTTCCGACATATTTGTGAAGCTTTGACATTGAAACTACCTCTAAATCAGATGGCATATAATGCTCATCAACGATGGGTGTCCTGCCGATAACGCTGATTCGCTTCGGCATCCTTGACATCTCCAACTGCCACTTGCCGTTTTTCCTCTTGGCGGCATAGAGACGTAACTGTATTTTTGATATTGATTCCATAGCTATTTCTTTATTTTATGTTCTTTCGATAACAGGAATGACTCCCACGCTCTTCAGTTTCTCATAGAGGAAGCGGCGACCTTTCTGTGTCCATTTGGTGTTCATGCGCACATCCTCCGTACCGTCCTTGTGTTTAATGAGGTAGGTCTCGCTGGTCACATAACCGCAGTCCTTGTAGTCGGCATACAGAATCCACTGCTTGCCACGCTGATACTGGATGTTCATCTCCTTCAGACGTCGGTTGAAGCGGATGGACGACTCGCCATAGTCCTGTGCTATCTGTGTGACCAGGACACTGCTCTTCGTGGCAAGGATGATGTCAAGGTAACTCACCTTGTCCTTCATCTCCGTCACCTCCTGTTGCAGGTCATCCACCTTGGATCCCAACTCAACGATGCGTGTCCTTTGGTGTTCACACTCCTGTTCGACAAGCAGACGCTTTTGTCGTTCTTCCTTCAGATTGACTGCTAACCGTATCAGGAAGTCTGGCTCTGCCAATGCCTTCTCGATGGTCTGCTGTGTCATATAGGCACCATGCTTGCGGATAGAGGGGAGCACCTCCGATGTCACCCACTTGCGGAAACGTTTGGCTTCGGGTTTGCGACTGTCAAGGATGACATCATACAGTCCGTCTTCATTGATAAAGTTTGTAACCTGTTCTCTTCCAAGACTATCCGAGATGGGGTACTTTGAAAGTACATCATCCGAAAGTCGTTGTACCAACTTGCTGGTTTTTAGTCCAAGAACTCTTGCCACATCAGCCAAACAGAACAAGGGTTGCTCTGGTGTTCCTGTGGTTCGGACTGCTCCAAATTCCTCGTTGTTGAAAATCTGAATATCGTTCATATCTCTATGCTGTTTTGTGATTATTTCTTCTCTTCCCTTATTTCTATCTGTTCACACTTTCTTCACCCTCACCGCTGTTGGCATCATCGCCGTCAGTGCCTGTCGAGCTCCTCACGCCCTTCATGTTTTCCTGCCAACGGCTCTTGGCATCGCTGATGATGCTGCCTTTATGTACTACACGGTCGTTGGTGGCTGCCAAGAGGGCGGTAGTCTGGCTTTGGGTGTTGAGCTGCACAAGGTATTTCAGTAGTGTCTCGTTCTGTGTCGTCAGGTCGGCATAGATGCTAAGATACTGCCGCTTTCTCTGTGCATTGGGCATATAGGCATCCTTGGTGGCTTTCACGGCACACTGGTACATATTGTACAGTTCCTCCCACCGACGCTTGTCGTTGATGGTGCCTCCTGTAGGGATGATATGGTCTATGTTCGCCTTCATCTTGTCCAACTGACCGTTGATCTTGCTGCTTTCGGCAAGCCAGGCGAGGTCTATCTGTCGGTCGGCTACGTTCAAGGCTTCCACCTCAGCACGCTTGGTGAGGGCAGAGTCTATCTTCTCCGCATCATCTACTTGGTTGTAGAGGTTGATGCCGGCAAGAGTGCGGAAACCTAACTTGTTCTTCTCTGCCGCTGTCTTCTTATAGTTGTTATGTAACAGCCAATAATAGAACTCAGGGGTGAGAGAACCGCCACCTGTCTCCATCACCGTTATCTGGTTCTGCTTCGATGAGTCGTGGTTGTAGGTTACGCTTTGGGCTGTAGCTGTGATGGTGGCTACAGCCACCATGATGAGTATCATTGTCTTCTTCATATTCATTCTTCTTTTGTTTGCAATCCGTCAATAGTCAAGTTTTCCTGCCACTTTCCATCGGCTGAAGGCATCTTCGAGTATCTCTTCCTTCGTCCGGGTCCGATATATCTTCTCTTTCCAATAGCCCATGCGCAGCTGCACATACCGCCATGTCTGGAAGTATGCTTGGTTCAGATGCTTCTCTATCAGGTCCAACGAGTTGTTGATGTTGTCCAACACCATCAGCAGGTCGGAGGTGGAACAGGCTGCCGCTCCCGTGGCATACAGCACGAGGTCGTTGACGCTATGGTAGAGTTGGCTTCCCTCGTTGTATATGTTGTCGATGGCTTTCTTGTTGATGCTGATGAGCATCGTGTCCGCAAGTTCGATGTGTTTCCGCTTGATGACCTTCTCATTGAAGTCCTCCAACAGGTTCTTGTAGTCACTGATGCGGTCGCTCACCGTCTGGTAGGTGCTCTTTACGTTCAGCACCGTGCGCAATGACTGGTACATCACATCGATGATGTCAAAGGCACGGGTGTATTTGTCCAAATCCACATTCAGTTCCTTGTACTTGCCCACCTCCTCACTGCTGTATTCATGCAGCAGTTGATTGCTGTACTCCAGTGTGCTGCGTGCCAGCAACAGGCTGCGCTGCTTCTTGTGGTCGTTGATGTATGCTTCCACCGACACCGCATCGAATCCCCATTGCGCCAAGGCTGTCTTGGGGAAGAGGGTAATCAGCAGAAGTGTTATGATGATGGTATGTCTCATTCTATATTCCTCCCTTAGTTTTCATTCTCGTTATCTTCACCATCCCCTCTATTGGGGTCGGCATTCTCCCTCCATCGCTCATAGCACTCTTCAATGAGTGTTCTTCTGCGACCTTGGTCTGCGTCTATCGAGGGAAGGATGTCCTTCAGCACGTCGATAATGCTGCGCTTGTAGTGCATCATTTTTTCTAATGATACCAAGTCGGCGTAAATCTTGGTGATACGGCTATCTACTTCACGGGCTATCTCCAGACGGTCGCTCGACCAGAGCAGGTGTATTACATCGTCATTGTCGGCGGTCTGGGTTGCCTCGCTCTTGGCATATTCTGTGGTGATGCTGCACGACGAGAACTCCTGGGCTATCTCCGAGATACGGCTGTTCACCTGCCTCGTCTTCTCCTCGTCAGAGGCATTCGGGTCAAGGGTCAGCACATCCACCACCTGTGTGTCGGTGTATTCCGAGGTCAGCTCCCACGATATTTGCAGTATCGCACGGTGTATCTTGATGCCAAGGAAGTACTTGGGCTTCCTTGCAATGGACAGTGTCGCCTTGAAGGTGATAATGCCGTTGATGTTGGGCATGGTGGCAGTTCGGACGTAGGTGTAGCCGTTCCACGAACCGGCACCTTGCCACGTGAGATTGTAGGCTGACTTCACATCCTGCATGATGGCAGGGATGCGGTAGTAGTCATCGGTGGAGGTGGCATTGTCGTTAGCCGCCTCGCTCTTGGCATTCTGTATGTCTGCCAACTGCTGCTGCCATGTCGCCAATTCCTTCTTCAGGTTGTCTATCTTCGTCTTGTTGACATTATGTTGCTGCCGCAAGGCAGGGGCTTCCTCCACAGAGGCATTGGCTATCTGCGTGAGCAGGTTCCTGTTCTCTGTCTCCAACTGGCTTATCTGCGCCTCCAACAGGGCTATCTTGCTATTCGCCTCACGTTCCTTCTCGTCCAGTTCCGATAGGTCGAGATTATTTTCTGATACGCTTGTCCTCATGGCGCATTCCTTGCTGTGGGCATTGAGCGAACCGCCGCACTCACGGCACTTGTACTGCGTGCTGCCCTGTCCGAGGGTGACACCGTCCGAACAGGTGACGCTGATGGTCACGCTCTCCACGCCCTTCAGTTTGGCGGCATCGGTGGCTTGATAGTAACGGCGTGCGTCACTGCCGATGTAATAGACATAGCCCTCCTCGTTGTCGTTATACTCCGAGAGACGTGCCTGCAACTGACGCTTGAAGGTATTCAAGTCCATGCTGTAGGAGTCGAAGACATCCTCATACACCTCTTCCACGTTGTTCCAGCTCTTGGTAACGTGTATCTCGTAGGCGTAGGCCTTCTTGGTCTGCTTGCCGCCACGGCTGATGATGTACGACGACATCCAATAGTTCATCGTATAGGTGAAGCCGTCGCTCTGGGCGTTGAGCTGCTGCACACGGCTGCGGCTCCATCCGGCATGGTTCTCCGAGTTGGTCAGTATCTGCTCTCGCTGCGTGCTGTTAGGGTAGAAGTTGGGGTCGGAGGTGTTGATACGATACCAATGGTCACCGTTCAGAATACTGTTGTCATCGGTCGGCGGATAGTAGTCACAGAGGCTTACGCTGCCTTGGTCTCGTCGGGCAATGTACCAACGCTGTGTATAGTAGTTGCCCTGCGTCTCGCTCAGATAGTCTGTCATCCACGAGGTGATGTTGTAGTTGGAGAGGTCGAAGAGGGCTGCCACGTTGTCCTCGCCACCCACCAGACTGAGGAGGGTGCTGCCGATGCCGTTCTCTGCCTGTTCATAGAGGTCGTGGTAGTTGTCATAGATGTCGATGATTTTACTCATCTTGCCATTGAAAAGGTCGTTGAAGGCACTCTGCTGCAAGAGTGCGCCTGATGCCCCGTTGATACCTGCCGTCGCCAACGATGCTCCCATATTGTAAAGCGTCTCGATGTCGGCGGTGAGGTTCTCCACGGTGAAGTTGCCGGGCACACTGGCGATGTCATCCAACAGCTGCTGCCAATCTACATTGCCTATCTCCGAGAGTTTGAGGATGGCGGCTATCTCTTGGTTGATTTCCAAGAACTGAATGTCGGCAAAGGTCAAGCTACTGTTGGTCACGACACTCTCAAACTGCATACACAGCGACTTTGTGTCGGCGCATATCTTCATCAGGTAACTGCCCCAGTAGAGGGCGGTCTGCGGACTTTTCAGCATCATTCCTGCCACCGTCCATATCTTGGGCATAATCTTGTTCGCCACCATATTGTGGATGCGGCGGTAATAGTAGTTCTCCGTGCTACTGCTCCAAATGCCGAGGTCGGTGAATGCCTTGCGCTCCAAGAACTTGGCAGCGAAGATGCCGGCAGTGGCAACCTCTGCGGCATTGTAGTGCTTCAAGATTTCGCCCACCTGCTCGTTATAATAGCTCTCTGCCATAGCTCCAGCACCGAATGCGGCAGCCATGGCGGCAACGATCTGCTTGTCGTAGTTCACGCTGTAATACTGCGCATGAACCCTTCCCACGACAAGTGTAAGACACATATATATTATAATAAGGTATAAACGTCTCATTGCTTCACTACTTTACGTTTTTACTACTTTCAGTTTCTACTATTCCACTACTTTACTACTTGTAGTATTTACTATTGGTAGTATTCACTACTAATCGTATTTACTACTAATCGTAAATACTACCCAGCCACCGTTCCCGAAAGTTTTGCTTTCGGGCATCTGGGCTTTACGTCTATTCCGGGATTTCCGTTTCCATCAATCAGCCCCCGTGCTCGCCGTGTCAGCGGCGAGTGGCTCCATCGTCCGTCAAATTGAGCACATGCCCCGCCTCATTGACCTTCTGCGCAAATGCCAACGACTTCCCGATGCCACTGGCATCCCAATCTCTGCAATACCGCTCGATAGCCTCCTGATGTCTGCACTTCAGTTCATGCTTATAGAGTTTCAATGCCTCCTTCTCAGCTCGCTCGGTGGTGTAGGTCATATAGCACTCGTGCGGCTCCTCCACACCATACACTCCGCTCGTCGATCCACGTCGGATAAACACCTCACGGAAGAAACTTCTTCCCTCCTTGTTATCCAAGCGGTTGACAGTGAATATCTTCTTGCAATCCACATCCGTCAATCCTAATATCGCCTTGATCTCGTCGAATCGCTCACGAAATTTGCTTTGGTCGAGCAGCATCACCACGTCGGAGTTGTTGATGATGGCTTCCTTCACGATGGGACTGCCGATGATGTCCTGTATCTCCTGTGTCACTACGCCCACGCTCGCCCAGAACTTTCGGGCTGTCTTGTGTAGGCTAAGCACCCAGCGCCTTATCATATTTCTATGGTA
>NZ_QTMW01000075.1:0-4607 GCF_003604005.1 Bacteroides sp. OF03-11BH
GGGTCCTGTCCATACTCTACTAAATAATTAGTCCATGTCGTTAGAATGTCCCAATATTTCTTAGCATAATCTGCATTACCTTCAATTTTCGAAATAGCTGCAGTTAGAATCACCATATTACCACTTTCTTCAATCGGCATGTCACCACCATAAACTTGTCCATTAGCTATTGGATAAGTGCCAAGGTCATGTGCTGCGAAAGGTTTATCCCAGCGACCGCTAGCACTATATTCAAAGATACTAGTCATCATTGCCTTTTGTAAATCAGGATTATAGACCAAAAACAGGGGAGCAGACGGATAGGTCAGGTCGACTGTATTGATACAACCATTACTGTTATTCTCTTTAGAGAACCACATCAGATTGCCTTCTTTGTCTGTAAATAGTTTGTGAGCAGAAATAACTTGACGATAGGCTGCAGAACAGATTTCTGCATATTTTTTACCACCAGCTTTTTCTGCATCGCTATAAATAAGCTCATCAAGTGCACGACAACGCTCCATGATGGATTGATAGTTATCTCTTAGTTTTTCGAAAGCATCAAAAATCGTTACTTTACCATCATGCTTCCAATATCCCATACGTTTCTCATACATATATTCAATGGAATAAATGTCATCATAACCGATCATCAAGAAACCATCTTTACCATCTTGGGTAACAGTTCCAAAATTATGTACATAAGCCATTGCAGGAGTATTTTCTTCCCGACGAGTAATCCATTTAGTTTTACTTGAAGCTAAAGTTCCATTTTTAACAAAAGCTTCCTTCATTCCGCTATAGTCACCCAAACTTATAGATTTTCCTGCTCCATTTACACTACCAAGATATACATATCCCCAGTCAGCACAAATTAAATCACCTTTACGATCACATATCGGCTGGTTGATGGTGCCAGCTTCTACATAACTAATACCATTTTTCGATAATGTACGTGCAATAGTAGGTTGAGTAGTCTCATTCACTGCTAATACCGGAGTCGTTTCTATATAGAATTGTACATCATGCTCTTTTTTATCAAGAGGACGCACACGATAGGAGATGTAGTTAATCGGAGTTGACAACAAATCCAAGTCATCTATCAATTGAGGTGCTGTAAATACGACATCTAATTCGACTGGTCCGCAAGTGAATGTATAGTAACTGGAAGTGGCTAGTACATCTACCGATTTCTGTACAGCCTCATTTTCAAATGTTACTGCATTTTTCTTTTCACGATATAAACCAAAATCCACATAAGATCCTCCTGTCGTGTTATGACAATGTGCTGCAATCACATTTTTACCATTACGAAGCTTCTTCTTGGCTTCGTCTGAAAGTTTTAGATTTACATTATTCTTCCATACGAGATCTGTAGCAACCAGTTTTTCTCCATTTAAATATAATTCGAATACATCGTCATGAAAATAAATAAGAAAAATATTCTCTGTTAAATCCAAATCATTTATTTCAAATGTACGTCGGATATAAATATCTGTATTATCTCCTTTCCATTCTGTGCGAACACGTGGCATATCACGGCTACCGAAAGCTGCTTTACCTTTTTTCCAACTACTATCATCAAACTGGAATTCTTGCCATCCATTTGCTGGTTGACTATTAGTGTATGCAGCCTCCCAACGTTCCACATTTGTCATGGGAGCAATAGGTATTAGAGCTACTTGATCTTTACCCAGGAAACGATACACTTTACCATCTACGCGTAAAGCCCCTACTAATGGCTTCTTAGCTGTAGTCCAGTGTTCTGTACTTCCTTCCATTAATTTATCATAAGGAGACCAGATAGAGAAGTGAGGATCTGAAACAACGATAGGTACCGATGGAGTACGTAGCGCTACCTCTTTTACTGGTTTAAATAAGTTGCCGGTTTGAGCATTTGCGAATAAACCGACCGAAAAGGCCATTACTGTTAGTAGTTTCTTCATAAATATTTTCTAATTAATCTACAATTTTAAGGTTACCCATCTACAATCTTGTTTACCTATAAAGAAAAACAAACCCTACGTTTTCTTTTATTTCTCTTTTTACCTTCTTACTATTACCTTTTAAATGCAATCTTACCTTTCTTATCGCTATACCTAAATAATATATTAAAATCAGTACTGTCGAATATTTATAAATGCTAGAGGAAAAGTTTATATAGAATTGTGTGTTTCAGGTAGGACCCAGGATTCATACAAATCCATTTGTTTTTCCATAGCATTTTATTTGTAACGCTGCAAAATAATGGAATTAATGCTAAATATTAGGAAAATCTGTGTTCAAGAAAGGACAAAATCTATTCTTTTTTCATATTTTGAGTGTTTTTAAAGTGCAAAATAAGTCTCTTACAGTGTGCTTTGAGTAGTTTTTTTCCTTTTTGAGCAATATTTATCCACTTTTATTAAGATAGTACAATGTTTTTGGAGGTTCTAGCTTTTAACGATGAGATATTGCTCATATCGAATAGCTTTTGTAATTTTGCAATACGAAAGCAATACAGATTTACTATCGCAAAATATACTCCATATATTAAACCAAAGTACGTCACTCGAGAGGGGACTACTGTCCTCTATGTTCGATATAACTACAATCGAACTAAGCGTACGCTCATCTCTACTGGATACAGTATTAAACCGGAACACTGGGATTCTAAAAAGAGATGGATTAAGCGCGCTTGTCCGAACTATGACGAGATTGATGCCTGCCTGATTAGAATAACGTCCAAGCTTGGAGAAATTCTTACATATGCTAAAATAAACGGAATAAGTCCAACCGTAGATTTTGTTTTACTTGAATTAAAAAAAAATAGAGAATATGAATTACGTCCTAATCGGGTAGATATATTTGACGCATTAGAAAGATATATTACAGAAAAAGCTCTTGTTGTTTCTGCAGACCAAATAAAAGACTACCGAACACTTCGTAAACATCTGATCGCTTTCAAAGAACATTCATCGCAGCCAATTACTTTTCATAACCTGAATCTTATATTTTACAATGAATTCATGGACTATTTATTTTATAAGGTTATAAAGCCCGATGGGAGTGTTGGCTTGCTCACTAATTCTGCAGGAAAAATTATACGTTTGTTAAAGGGATTTGTTAATTATCAAATAGATAAAGGAGTTATTCCTCCAATTGACTTGAAGCATTTTAAGGTCGTAGAAGAAGAAACTGATGCTATTTATTTAAGTGAAAAGGAACTTTCAACAATACACGAGTTAGACTTGTCAGATGATAAGCAATTGGAAGAGATTAGAGATGTTTTTATTACTGGGTGTTTTACAGGACTACGATATAGTGATCTCTCAACATTAAGTCCCGAACATATTGACTTAGATAATGAGATTATAAATCTCAAACAGAGAAAAGTGCATAAAGCTGTCATAATCCCTATGATCGATTATGTACCGGAAATACTCAAGAAGTACAACTATGATTTACCTAAAATTCCTAGATATATATTCAACGAAAGGGTTAAAGAATTAGGGCGAAGGGCAAAACTAAAACAGAAGATCGAAGTCGTTCGCAAGAAAGGGAAAGAACGGGAAAAGAGAGTCTATGAAAAATGGGAGATGATCTCTTCTCATACTTGCCGACGATCGTTTTGCACAAATATGTATTTATCCGGCTTTCCTGCCGGAGAACTTATGCGCATATCCGGGCATAAGAGTCCATCTGCATTCATGAGATATATAAAGGTTGATAATCTACAGGCTGCAAAAAGACTAAAAGAACTTCGAGCTAAACTTGCCAGGTAAAGATTGAAATATTTCATCTTAGTTATTTCAAATCATGTTCTATTTTTCATATATGCAGAAGAATTAAGATTCTATTGAATTGCTAAATAGAAAAAAGAAAGTCACATTTACATTATATATATTCCTTTTATTGAATATATATAGCATAATTCTTTATAAACATGTATTTTTTCCTACTATCGAAAACAAGTTTTGATATAATGAAACAAGTCGTTGGTTTAAAAGGAACATCTCCTACCTTTAAAAGAAACTACTTATTGGTTTAAAATAAACCACACTATGGACTCCTGAATGGGGTTCTAACATCTACTTTCCTTATTACCTTAAGCTATCACACAATAACATTTCTCTGCAAAATAGCATAAAAAGATAGATAAATCATTCCAGAAAGTTTTATTTACGTCGAATTCATTCAACAAGAGTAATTATTCAATCTATTTGATTTTTAATATCTTAAAATGTTGCTAGTTTTTATGTCATAAAAGAAATTACATGGATAAATGAAAAGAGAGAGAGGAAAAATATTCATTTTTTCAGATTAGTCCATTTCTCATCTTAGACTACCACTACATTTATCCATTAACTTTTTATTTATTAAAAGTCTGCTCATAAGTTAGAATTTTGTACTTTATTTAATAGCCATAACAACACAAAGACAATACAGAGCAAAGATAATCATCTGTATTTCAAACAATTGATAAATGGCAGTTTAGTCTGGACAGGACCCAGAGAACCAACTTTGTACAGATGATTTTGCAGGCCATTGGGCCCATAATGCCAATCTTTCTGTAAAAGCTATCATGGGAGTAGCTGGGTACAGCGAGATGGCTCGTATGCTCGGATTGAATGATGTAGCAGACAAAT
>NZ_QTMW01000075.1:4617-18247 GCF_003604005.1 Bacteroides sp. OF03-11BH
GAGATGGCTCGTATGCTCGGATTGAATGATGTAGCAGACAAATATGCTTTAATAGCCCAAGAAATGGCGATGAAATGGGAAAAAATGGCAAACGAAGGCGATCACTACCGTTTGGCTTTTGACCGTAAGAACACTTGGAGCCAAAAGTATAATATGGTGTGGGATAAGTTGTGGAATTTGAACCTATTCCCTAACAATGTAATCGAAAAAGAGCTCAATTATTACCTGACTAAACAGAATCTTTACGGACTTCCTTTGGATTCCCGCAAAGAATACACCAAATCCGATTGGATCATGTGGACGGCAGCTATGTCATCAGACAAGGAAACTTTCCAGAAATTCTCTGATCCTGTTTATAAATATATTAACGAGACAGTATCTCGTGTACCTATCAGTGACTGGCATCATACTGATAGTGGTAAGTGGGTTGGCTTCAGAGCACGTTCCGTGATTGGAGGATACTGGATGCAAGTGTTAATGAATAAATTGAGTGGTAGCAAGTAATTTTCTATTAGGGAGTGATATTATGTGTAACTTATCTACTGTATCAATTCTTCGATGGAATCTAGTAATGCTATTGAGCACACTATTCTGGTTTTCCTGTTCGACAAGCGATAATAATGAAGAGTCGAATGGAAAAGAAGGAGATGAGACTAATGTATCTGTGTATTTACAACAGAATGGATTCCAGAATTTGAATCTAGTGCCCGACCAGAATTTCGTTTCATACAATGTGCTTGTTTGCAAGAGTACCCTTTTGAATGGAGAGATATCTGTTCGATTGAAAACTTGGAGTGACAGTGAATTGAAAGCTTATAATTCTAACAATGGAACAAACTTTCAACTGCTTCCAGAAGATCTTTATCAGCTAGAGGAAATGTTAACACTGAAAGCGAATGAGAAACAAAAAAGTATAGAAATTCAATTTCATTCCTCTGAAATCTTCTCAAGATGGAAGAGGGAAAAAACTAATTATGTACTCCCTCTTCGGTTAGAAAGTACATCGGTTAGCGCTCAAGAAAACAAAAGAAATTTACTTCTTACGATAGATGTCCAAGCAGCTATTGTCAAGTTGGAGAGTATTAGCGGAGAAATACTATTAAACCAAGAAAAAGTAGAAGTAGACATTAAATCTTATTATGATTTTAGTGGCACAAACCAGAGTACATTTCATTGTACGTTAAGTGTTGCACCAGAGGCTGTACAGTTGGTAAATGATTATAATGCAGCTCATGGAACATCTTATGAGTTGCTACCTGATGACTCGTATACTCTTGGTGGGTTGACTTATTCTGCAGGGAATAATCAAGCTTCTACGAAATTAACGATTCAATCAACTAAACTACATCCTACGTACTATCTGCTTCCTCTGTGTCTAACGAATGCCGATAGCGAAACAGTGTTAATAGATAAGTCTGTCCGGATATTGACATTAGTGCGTGGTTATTGCAATCCGATTATTGCTTTTAGCGCACCAGATCCTACAGTAATTCGTGCCCAAGATGGTTATTTCTATCTCTATGGAACAGAGAATACTCGAAATGTTCCTATTTATCGTTCCAAAAATTTGGTGAATTGGGAGTATAAGGGTACAGCTTTCACGGATGCTACTCGCCCCACTTGGGGTGGCGACCACAATATTTGGGCACCAGAGATACGTTATTTCAATAATCATTATGTGCTTTATTATTCATGGGCTATATGGGGAGATGAGTGGAGAAGTAATGTAGGAGTTGCTGTGTCAGACTCCCCTCTAGGACCATTTATAGACAAAGGGTGTTTGATCGACTCGAAAGTGATTGGGGTACAAAATTCCATTGACCAGTTCTTTTATGAAGACAATGGCAAAAAATATATGTTTTGGGGAAGTTTTCGGGGTATCTATGCTACAGAACTCACGGATAATGGTCTGGAAATAAAGAAAAACACGGATGGAACCCCAGTCCTGAAGAAGCGTATTTGTGGAAATCGTTTTGAAGGGACCAACATATACAAACGTGGAGAATATTATTACTTGTTTGCTTCCATAGGAACTTGTTGTAATGGAGCAACCAGTACATATCAAACTGTGGTAGGGCGTTCAAAGAATGTGCTTGGACCTTATTTAGATAAGACAGGAAGGGATATGTTGTATGATTATTGTGAAATCATTATGAGTGGCAATGAAACTTGGGCAGGACCTGGACATAACTCCATTCTGATTCAGGATGATGTAGGAACTGACTGGATCATCTACCACGGTTACAAGAAGAAAGAAGCCGAAAACGGAAGATATGTTTTAATGGATAAACTGATTTGGAGTAACGATGGATGGCCTTCCGTCAAGAGTAACGCACCTTCCATCTTGGAAGTGGCGCCCTACTTTCAGAAATAAATATCCTATACAGAAAAACAAGTAATACTTATTGCTTATGCGATTTTATTAACATATTTAATCTAATTTATTATGAAACAAAAAGTAATGAAAGCCTGTTTGGGCATTTTATGGGGAATGTTTACATTGACCACTTTTCTATTACAGAGTTGCGATAATGGAAAAGAAGTCACTCCGGCTCAAGGAAGTGGTGGCAGTCCCTTTAATCCGCAGCTTCCTATTAGTGTCAAGGAAATCAGTCCGACTAATGGTGCTGCAGGTCAGAAGGTTCTTATTTATGGAGAAAACTTCGGCAATGACCCGTCTCTGATAGAAGTCACTATCGGCGGACAGAAGGCGCCTGTGGTCAACGTACAATCAACTGTCATATATTGTATTGTACCAACGAAGGCTTATTCGGGTGAAATCCAGGTAACTATCAAACAAGGAGAAGAAATCTATTCAGCCGAGGTAGCCGAAGTTAAGTTTGAATATCAACGCCAAGTGGTGGTAAGTTCCTTGTGTGGTGCAACTAGTGAGCAAGGTTCCAATTCAGCAAAAGATGGTCCGTTTAATGATTGTGGCTCCATTACGAATCCCTGTTTTATGACTTGGGACCCGGAGGACCATAATTTGCTATATGATGCAGAAGACGCAGGAGACGCTGAAGGTGTAGGACAAGGTATTCGTTGTTTTGACTTCACAAACAAGCAGGTCTATACAATGATTCCCAAGAACTCATTTGTAGGCTCACAGCGTTGCCGAACCATTGATTTCTATAAAGATGACAATGGAAAATATCACATGATTGTAGGATTAGCGCAAGGAAATGTTAATAGTACGGCTGTTATGATGTTCGATCGAATTGAAGGAGGAACGAAGCCGTGTGGGTTCACGTGGGGCAATGGAAGGGTGATCGTACAGAACCAAGGATGCCAAGCTGCTGCAATACATCCTACTACTGGCGACCTCTACTTCTCCAATTACCAGAACAGTCTGCTTTATCGGGTAAAGAAATATGTTATAGAGGAATTTGCAACAGGAAAGAGAACAACCCCTGTCAGACCTGGTACAGCAGATGATGCCGCTCAGACAATATTAAAAGTGCAAGACAAAGAATGGGAGTTCAATATTATGATTCATCCAACTGGTAAATATGCTTATTTCATGGTCATCAATCGCAATTATATTCTTCGCTCAGATTTCAATGGGGAAACCTTTACCGCTCCCTATGTCATTGCAGGTGTTAATAGTAACAAAGACACTTATGTTTATCAGGATGGGGTCGGTAATCAGGCTCGATTCGGTAATCCCTACTCTGGTGTATTTGTAAAGAACCCGGAATATGCCGGAAATTCGGATGAATATGACTTCTATTTGACAGACAGACATAATCATGCCATTCGTATCTTGTCTCCTTTGGGTCAAGTGACTACCTATGCCGGACGTGGTAGCGCTAGTTTGAATTCAAACCCATGGGGGTATGCAAATGGCCGCTTACGAGAAGATGTACGTTTTAATCGGCCTAAAGGAATTGCGTGGGATGAGCGTGATAATACGATATATGTGGGAGACGCCAACAACTATCGAATCAGAAAGATTGGCCTTGAAGAAGATATTAATGAATAAACACCGTATAAAAATGAAAAAAATAACAATTTTATGTATACTGTTGCTATGTGTAGTAACCGGCACAATGGCTCAGAAAACTGTTACTGTATCGGGTATTGTTTCTGACAGTAATAAGGAACCGCTTATTGGTGTGAATATTATCGTCAAGGATGTTCCCGGATTAGGAGCCATTACTGATATCAACGGGAAATATACCATTAAAGTAGAACCTTATAACCGACTGGTCTTCTCATATATTGGATATAAGACACAAGAAGTATTGATTAAGGAACAGCGTTCGGTCAATATAAAAATGGAAGAAGATGTAGCTACTACTATTGATGAGGTTGTAATCACAGGTACCGGTGCACAACGTAAATTGGTACAAACCGGTGCCATCACTACAGTAGACATGGAACATCTGATGGCTAATCCGTCGTCTAGTGTTGTTAATGCTTTGGCAGGTAACGTTGCAGGTGTATTAGCCCGCCAGACTTCCGGTCAACCAGGACAAAATGTTTCAGAATTCTGGATTCGCGGTATTTCCACATTTGGGGCTGGAACCGGTGCTTATATTTTGGTAGATGGATTCGAACGTAGCATGGATGAAATCAACATTGAGGATATTCAAGACTTTTCTATCTTGAAAGATGCTTCCGCTACTGCAATATACGGTTCTAAAGGAGCTAATGGCGTTGTATTGATTAACACTAAGCATGGTAAATCCGGAAAAATCAAGATTGACATAAAGGCACAAACCACCTACAACATGCGCACTATTACACCTGAATTTGAAGACGGGATTTCGTATGCAAACTTATTGAATGAGTCACGAATTACACGCAATTATGAACCTGTATATCAACCGGAGGAACTGGAGATTCTAAAAAACGGATTAGACCCAGATCTCTATCCGAATGTGGATTGGATGGATTTATTGTTGAGGAAAGGCTCATGGCAACACCGCGTTAACCTGAATTTAAGCGGTGGTGGTTCTACTGCACGGTATTACGCCTCTATTAGTTACCTTGATGAAGAAGGCATGTACAACACTGATAAAGCGTTGAAAGACGATTACAACACTAATGCAAACTATCGTCGTTACAACTATCGTCTGAATACAGATATTGATATCACGAAAACTACACTATTAAAGTTAGGTGTATCCGGTTGGTTATCTAAGAGAAACAGTCCGGGACTGGGTGATGCAGATGTATGGGGTGAACTTTTTGGCTATACCGCCATTCGTACTCCTTTACTTTATTCCAACGGTCGTGTTCCGGCAGTAGGTACAGGCAACAAAACAAACCCATGGGTAGCAGCTACACAGACTGGATTCAATGAAAACTGGGAAAATGTGATTCAGACAAATATTACGTTGGAACAGAATTTGAAGTTTATCACCAAAGGTCTGAAATTTGTTGGACGCTTCGGCTATGATACCTATAATAACAATCACATCAATCGTCGTAAATGGCCTGAGCAATGGAGTGCCGAACGTTCACGCGATGAAAATGGAAATTTGGTATTCAAGAAAATTTCGGATAGTAGCAATATGCATCAAGAAAGTGGTTCTAGCGGTAACCGTCGTGAATTTTTAGATATGATGCTTAATTGGGAACGCGGTTTTAAGGCACATCATCTCAATGCTACGTTGAAATACACACAGGACTCGTACATCAAAACACAAGACTTAGGTGATGATCTGAAAAATGGTGTCAACAGACGTAATCAAGGATTGGCAGGGCGAATTGCGTATAACTGGAACTATCGATATTTCGTAGATTTCAACTTCGGCTATAATGGTTCGGAGAATTTCGCAAAAGGGCATCGCTTCGGTTTCTTCCCGGCATACTCTTTAGCATGGAACATTGCAGAAGAATCATTTATCAAAAAGAATTGGAAATGGATGGGTATGTTCAAAGTGCGTTTCTCTTATGGTAAAGTAGGTAATGATAAGATTCGTCATAACAATGCAGATGTACGTTTCCCTTATCTGTACGCAATTGGCGAGGGCAATAGTTATGATTGGGCAAACTACGGTAGTTCTTATGGATTCACAGGATTAACTTACACAGAACTAGCTTCCGACCAAGTTACTTGGGAGGTGGCAACGAAGAAAGATTTGGGAGTAGATTTGGCTTTGTTTGATGACAAATTCAAATTGACAGTTGATTACTTTGATGAAAGCCGTAGCGGAATTTTCATGCAACGCCAGTATTTGCCAGGTATGATTGGCCTGCAAGGAAAGAGTCCTTTTGCAAATGTCGGTAAAGTAAATTCCAAGGGATTCGATGGCAATTTCTCTTTCAAACAGAAGTTCAATCAGGTAAGTTTGACAGTACGTGGTAATATGACTTACAGCAAAAATGAGATTATTGAAAGAGACGAAGCTAACAATGTATATCCCTATCAAATGCAAAAGGGCTATCGAGTGAACCAGAATAAAGGATTGATTGCATTAGGACTGTTCAAGGATTACGATGATATTCGCAATAGTCCTACTCAAAAGTATGGTCCTGTAATGCCCGGTGATATTAAATACAAAGATGTAAATGGTGATGGTGTAGTGGATGACAACGATATTGTAGCAGTAGGAGCTACTAATCGTCCGAATCTGATTTATGGTCTTGGGCTTTCTGTTAAATGGAAAGGACTTGATGTCAATTTGCATTTTCAAGGCGCGGGCAAGTCGCAGTTTTTCTTGTCCGGGAAATGTATCAGAGCTTTCAGCGAAGGGCAATGGGGTAATATTATTAAAGGAACTTTGGATAATCGCTGGGTAGATGCGGATACTGCCGAGAAATTAGGTATTGCAGCCAACGAGGATCCCAATGCTACTTTCCCCCGCCTAAGTTACACGGACCAAGGAAATGGAAATACAACGATTTATGCTTATACTAATAACTACCGCAACTCTACTTACTGGTTGCGTGACGGTTCCTACGTACGTCTGAAAACGGTTGATATCGGCTACACACTTCCCAAAGCACTGGTTAACAAAATACATTTTAATAATGTACGTATTTTCTTGACTGGAACCAATTTACTTACATGGTCTAGTTTCAAACTCTGGGACCCGGAAATGGGTAGCAATAATGGAGAGAAATATCCATTGTCCAAATCCGTAACGTTAGGTTTGAGCGTTAACTTATAAATGATTAATGATATGAAAAAAATATATATACTATTAGTCGCAATTTTTGCGATCAGTTCCACTTCTTGTTCCGATTATTTGGATTCTGATTACATTTTTGAGGATAGAGAAACAATTGATAAAGTTTTTACCGACTATAAAAAAACAGAACAATGGTTGGCACAGGCGTATACCTATTTGTTGGGACAATGTTGTGATGTTGCAAGTAAACGTAATACACCTTTTGTGTTTGATGATTGCATGTATTATGGCGATGATGATGTTACAGTGGATGCAACCAAAGGCGGTGCTTTATCTTATAATAAATTCCGTGAAGGAGCATACGATGAAAACACTTTCCAAGATACTTGGAACCGTTGTTATAATGGTATTCGACAGGCTTCTATTTTCATCCAGTATGCAGATATGAGCATTGAGCATAGTGCGGAGGAAATCATTGACCTCAAAGCACAAGCCCGCTTTGTTCGTGCCTATTACTATTGGTTGTTACTCCGGAAGTATGGTCCTATTCCACTGGTTCCGGATGAGGGTTTTGATTACAATCAGTCATACGAAGATTTGGAACTTCCCCGCAATACATACGATGAATGTGTAGATTATATCGCTAAAGAGATGGTCTTGGCAGCACAGGGTTTACCTTTGAAAAGAGACCAGCTTTCCATTACCCGTCCTACTCGCGGTGCTGCCTTAGCTACCCGTGCTTTGGCAATGCTTTATGCTGCGAGTCCGCTAATGAATGGCAACGATGATGCGTATGCACAGCAAATGGCCAACCGTGACGGGAAACGTTTATTAAATCCTGTATACGACAACAGTAAATGGGCTAAAGCAGCAGCTGCTTGCAAAGATGTAATGGGACTAGGCGTTTACCATATTTATACAGCCGATTTCCGGTCGACTCATTCTATTGCTTTTCCTGCTACCATCGCTCCTCCGATTCACCCGGAATATAGTTATAAACATTTTCCCGAAGGTTGGCAGAATATTGATCCGTTCGAATCTTATCGTTCTCTATTCAACGGACAGGTAACTGCTATGGACAATCCGGAATTGATTTTTACTCGTGGAAAGAATATTTCCGGTGAACGCATCAAAGATATGGTCATTCATCAATTGCCTACTGTAGCTAAAGGATGGAATACGCACGGTGCCACCATGAAACAGGTAGATGCCTATTATATGAGCGATGGTACTGACTGTCCGGGAATGAACTCTGAATATGCAGGCACTCCAGCTTATCAAGGACGCATAGATACTCGCCCTCGCACAACTGGTTATACAACAAATAATACAGATCACAAACCGCTTCCAAATGGAGTATCTTTGCAATATGCTGAACGTGAACCACGTTTCTATGCGTCCATTGCTTATAACGGTATGTACTGGCATCTAGGTAATGAACCAGAAGTTCAGAATCAAGATCAACAAGTATTCTATTATCGCGGAGATGGAAATGGTTATGCAAATAGTATGTTCTGGTTGCGCACCGGCATTGGGGTAGCTAAGTATGTGCATCCTGATGACACCTATTATAATAGCGATGCAGCCAAGGTAAAAGATAAAGATGAACCAGCTATTCGATATGCTGATATCCTGCTGATGTATGCAGAAGCTTTGAATGAATTGACTACTAGTTATGAAGTTCCTTCTTGGGATGGCTCCATCACTTACACAATCAGCCGCAACGTAGAAGATATGCGTACAGGTATAAAACCAATACGCATGCGTGCCGGGGTGCCCGATTATGATGCAGATACATATAGTAACCCGATTAAATTTCGCATCAAACTAAAACGCGAACGTCAGATTGAGCTCTTTGCTGAAGGAAAACGCTACTATGATCTTCGACGCTGGAAAGATGCGGAAGTAGAGGAAGCAATGCCGGTTTACGGTTGTTATACATTTATGAGTAATGCCAATAAAGACCTGTTCCACACACCGGTTCCTATATCAAATCTTTCTGCTACTTTCTCACCGAAAATGTATTTTTGGCCCATCAAACACAGTGAACTGAAACGAAATAAACTTCTGACCCAAAACCCGGGATGGACCTACAATGATTAATCTAAAAAAAACTAGAATATGAAACTGAAAAATATCTTATTATATCTGTTACCCATAGCCGGCTTATGTAGTTCGTGCAATGATGAATGGGAAAATGAACAGTTTACACATTATATATCATTTAAAGCTCCCATTAACAGTGATGGTGTATCTCGAATCAATGTACGCTATAGATCTGGTGATGAAAAGACGACATTTCAGTTACCAGTCATTGTGAGCGGATCTACTACCAATGAACGTAACATTACAGTACATGTTGGTTTGGATACGGATACCTTGGAAGTACTGAACCAAGAACGCTTCAATAATCGTACCGATTTATACTATCAAGTATTGCCAAAGAAATTCTACTCTCATTCAGAAACGGTGCAGATCAATGCCGGGCAAGATGTAGCATTAATGCCTATCGACTTTTCAATGGAGGGCATTGACTTATCAGACAAATGGGTATTACCATTGACTATCGAAGAATCACCTGATGGAAACTATACCCCAAACTATCGAAAGCACTATCGGAAGGCATTGCTTCGTGTGATGCCATTCAATGATTATTCAGGAAACTATAGTGCTGTAAATTACAAAACATATTTGAATGGTTCAGAAACAGATGCACCATACGTGAAGAATTATGTTATGATGTATGTAGTTGACGATGAAACGTTATTCTTCTATGCAGGTTTATTTGATGAAACTCGTCAAGACAGGAAAGGATATCGGATTAAAGCAAAATTCAACAATAATGGAATGGTTACGCTTTCTCCGGCAGACCCCAATAATAAAATGCAGTTTGCGCTCGGTAAAGATGATTTTAATAATGAGATCACTGCTTCTTACAGTATCACTGAGTCAATGGATGCTATCCGTCCTTACTTAATGCATCGAACCATTATTATCAATAATATCAACTATACGTTCAAAGACTATACAACGATTCCCGGTGTAGAAACTGAATTTCATGTAATGGGTTCGTTGACATTAGAACGTCAAATCAATACTCAAATTCCGGATGAGGACCAAGCTATCGAATGGGAAGAAGGAAACTAAAGGTTGACCGAAAAATAAATAAACTATAAATGGGGATTGTAAATGCTGTGGATATTTGTAAATATCCACAGCATTTCAATCGTTTATTACTAATCGCAATGAATAAATATGTATTGTTTTTAATTTTTATATTTTCATGTATTGGCTGTGGAGAAACAAATGAACAGGATGCCAATACAATAGAAGGTAACACCGATACTTCGCAAATAACAATTGCACCAGTGACGAATTTGAAGGCTAAGATTACACAAAATCCCAATGAACTTTATCTAACATGGACGAATCCGATTACTGTGACCAATATGCTAGGGGTAGAAATCTATTATAAACAGAAAGGTTCCAATGACGAAAAAAGAGTGAATACGATCCAGAAAGGAGAAGGGTATGTACTCCGGTTGACATCCGCAGAGCCTTATTTCATATCTGTTGTTGTGGTGGATAACTACGGAAGAAAATCAGAAAGAGTCACCATTACTGCTATTCCATCGAATAAGGGAGTGCCTTTGGCAGATAGTTGTACGTATGTGCTTATTGAACAGTTTATGGATAAAACGAAAGGAACGTTTTGGGTATCACCCCAAAATATATCTGGAAATTCGGCTAATACTTATATTTATTGGCAACAGGCTCATGCTATTGATGTGGTATTGTATTCTTATGAACGTATCAAAGATAATAATCCTATATTGGCTGCGACATATAAAGAATATTTTGAAAGATGGTTTCAAAATCATGGAAATAATTATCATCACGACAACAACGATCCTACAGGCTTTTCAAATCCATATACTGATGATATGTGTTGGATTGGTCTGACTTTGTTACGAATGTCAGAAGTGTTAGACGATAATAAGTTTGCCGATACAGCCAAGAGGTTGTATGACACTTACATTATTACACGAAAATGGACAGATGATAAAGGAACTGGACTTCCTTGGAATAATGAAAATAATTCTAATGGGCGAAGCCGGAATATATGTACCAATGCTCCCGGTGCTTTGATGGCTGCCAAATTGTATAAAAAATACAATGAAGATAAGTATTTATCAGATGCTAAAATACTTCATAAATTTGCCTACGACAATAATTACTTAACATTGGGAGATGGTAGAATAGAGGAACCTCCTTTAACCTATACGCAAGGTACGTATGGAGAAGCAAGTAGGCAATTGTATCATATTACAAATGAAAAATATTATCTGACATGTGCAGAAAAAGTAATTAGCTATGTCACAACCAGTGATAGGTGCTTAACTAATGGCATTTTGCGTAATGAAGGTCCGTCTATGGACCAAAGCATCTTTAAAGCTGTTTTGATTCCTTATATAGTCAATTTGGCATTGGATGAAGCTGCTAATAGTACACTTAGGCAGAATCTGATTCTTTTCCTGCGAAAAAATGCAGAAACATTGAGCGCAAACTTGATTCGTGGAACTTATCCGGAAATGTATTGTAACTATTATTGGGGATCCATATTTACTGGAAATATTGCTTCTATGGGCGCACAAGCAAGTGGAGCTTCTCTTTTGGAAGGTGTTCTCCGACTGAATACAGCACTAGGAAATAATTAGTCATAAGCATCACTGTTTAAAATGAAGCAATGCAACCTTAATTATTCATGCGAATCAGTTGTTGAATGTAAGTTCTTGTTTTTAAGAAATTCTTTGATGCTAAAATAGCTTTGATACGCTCTGTAGAACAGATAGAAGGTATATTATTGAATATAAGACAAATAATAAGCAGCTTGCCATTGTTTAAATCCAGCTCAATGACAGGCTGCTTAAATTATAATTACTTATAGTATGCTGCAGATATGATTATAAAAGATCTAATATAAATAGAGAACTTTAAATTAAAAAACAGAGTAGTTTTGCAAATTCACTTTTAAAGATTAAATTTGCAAATAATAAAATAAAAGCAGCAATGATAGAACGAATATTGAAATCCAAGCTAATTGAAATGGCAAATAAATATCCGATTGTCACATTGACAGGACCTAGACAATCTGGAAAATCAACATTATTGAGGAATTCCTTTCAGGACTATGAGTATGTATCTTTGGAAGATCCTGATATGAGATTATTTGCTACAGATGATCCGAGAGGATTTCTTTCCACCTATCCGGATAAAACAATTATCGACGAAGTTCAAAGAGTTCCGTCACTTTTCTCTTATATTCAAACGCATACCGATAAAGAGAATAAAGAGGGTATGTATATGCTGGCTGGATCTCATAACTTCTTATTAATGGAAAGTGTGAATCAATCATTAGCTGGACGTACGGCAGTACTCAAGCTACTACCGTTTTCACATTATGAAATGGAAAAAGGAGAAATATTGCCATCCAGTGTAAATGAAGAAATTTTTAAGGGAGCTTATCCACGTATTTATGATAAAGCTATAAATCCGAATGATTATTATCCTTTCTATATACAAACATATGTAGAGAGAGATGTGAGATTATTACGTAATATTGGGGATCTAAGTAAATTTATTAAATTCCTCAAATTATGTGCAGGTCGCATAGGGCAATTATTAAATCTTTCATCATTAGCAAATGAATGTGGAATTTCTGTCACAGCAGCTACTAACTGGTTATCTATATTAGAAGCAAGTTATATCTGTTATTTACTGAAACCTGATTATAACAATTATGCCAAACGATTGGTAAAAACTCCTAAGTTATATTTTTATGATACAGGGCTAGCCTGTTCTTTACTTGACATACAAAATGCAGAACAAATAACTACTCATTTTTTACGTGGAGGATTGTTTGAAAATCTTGTCATCAATGAATTTGTAAAAGAATCCTATAATAGAGGTGTTGAACCGGGATTATCATTTTGGCGTGATAGTACTGGCAATGAGGTTGACTTATTAAGAATGGTTGGCGGGAAACAGTATGCCTATGAAATCAAATCAGGAGCAACTTATTCACCGGATTTCTTTAAAGGTATTTCAAAATGGGCTAAACTATCTAATACTCCAACGGAACAATGTTTCGCGATTTATAATGGAGATAAGGATATAAAAACATCTGTCGGTCAAGTGAATGGATGGAATCATTTTAGTCTGTTTTAAACCGCCACTAATATATCATGTCTTTATTCCATCTTATTTGATCCCTGAAACTACATTTGGGGATATATTATTTCTTTATCATGCATGAACTGTTGATATTTTATTCTAGAATTAGAATTTGTTGAAACAATCTGGGATACCCCAAATCCTAGAAATAAATCATTTTTATAGACTACAAAAACACTCGAAAAACCAACTAATTACAACACAGAAACAAGACATGTTAGCTATACATATCTGATAATAAACTAAATAACTAAAAAAAACTTAGTCTGGACAGGACCCGGAAAACCAACTTTGCACAGATGACTTCGCCGGAC
>NZ_QTMW01000076.1:0-16671 GCF_003604005.1 Bacteroides sp. OF03-11BH
TATGAACCGCTTGGAACACGGTACGAATCCTAATTACAAATATATCGTATCCGACAATCCGGAACAAATATCAGCAGGCAAAAATGAAAATAAACCTCGTTATTTTTGATTTTTACCTGCAATAATATTATATTTGCAAACAAATAAGAGTTGTTTGACAGCATGAGAAATATAGTGTATCAAAGCACTTTACCAATTTCTTATCCGTTGCCCATTCTCATGCGAGTTTCTTTTAATCTATTTGTAGTCAATTAAATACCTTCAGACTACATCAAATATACGAAAAAGGTAATCACTGATACCATAAAGGAGCAAATAAAAAAGCTAAAAGAAGATTACGAAAACAAATAAATAGAATATGGGAGAATCTGTTTGTTACAAATTCTCCCATACCTCCTATTAAAAAAGATACACTTTGCTACTCTATATCTTATTTATAAGGAAGAGAAATTATATCCGCTCCAAGTGAACAGGGATGCATCTGCACCTGTATTCGTAGTTGGCTCGGTAAATGTATTCAATGTACCGTTCAGCTTATTCTTAAAGTTCAATGTATGGGTGATGCTGATGCTGGAAGCAGCATTTCCTGTACCTTTATTGTCATTCATATCAATCAAATCGATTGTACCGCCTGAACCTTTGACAAGGGCATTGGTGATCGTAGCTTTTGCTCCACGACGGATTTTAATCACATCTTGCATACGGTCTACATTATCCGTTGTATTGGCAGCATTATTTACGATTGTCATATTTTCAACCACAAAGTCCGACTGACGTAAATGATCCGGATAAATGCCATCCAAGTTACCATCTGCTTCAATGCCGCGCGGATCTGCTTCCGTACTGGTATAACCGCTTTCCCAAACACCATAGCAGTTTTTCAATTTACCGGAATATCCTTGAGTGAAGTCGAACATGTCATCATCCGGGTTCACAGCCAATAGGTTGGTTACATTCACCGTACCGCCAAAGAATTCGACGGCATCATCCGCACTCTCAAGAATGTAGATATTCTCGATCTTGGTACCGTTTCCAACACCGTTCAGTGTCAATCCGTTGTGCTCGATATCGGCAGTAGAGCGGGCACCGGCATAGCAGATTTTCACATAAGTCAGTGAACCGGAATTGTCATTATCGACATTACCACCGTATTTATAGTTGTTGTCGATTTCCGTCAGACCTGTATCACTCTTATTGGCGTTCGAACCGGAAATCGGAGCTTTACCATTGATAATGATTCCTCCCCAATAGCCGGATGTAGGGGTTGTTGAATTGGCAGTGAAAACAATCGGTTTATCAGCTGTACCGTCAGCATAAAGTTTACCGCCCTGTGCTACCAGCAGATAACTGCTGAAACCTTCGCGAGCCTTAATCGTTGTTCCGGCAGGGATATTCAGACGGCCTCCATTTTCAATGACTACCGTTCCGTTCAGAATATATTCCTTAGCTTCCAGTGTCTGTTCTCCGGTCAGCGTGCCGGACAGGATATTTTCGCCCACAACAATAGAACTACCGGTCCCACCGTTGTTTCCACCATCTCCGTTACCATCACCGTCCCCGTCACTATCACTGCTACATGCAGTCAATGTAAGTGCTGTTGCCATAACGGCAAACGTCATAAAGTTCACAAACAATCTTTTCATTTTGCTTTCATTATTAGTTAATAATCTTATTTCATCACCCGGCTTAGAATGTACACGACACTCCCAGGCTTATATTTATTCCTTTCTTATAATCATTCAGTATCACCTTTTCCCCGTTTTCGTTCGCTTTGCGGCTTAACTTATAAGAGGGATTCAGCAGGTTGCGGGCTTTCAGGTTAAGGGAAAGATGCTTGTTCAGTTTGGCTTGGGACACAAAATCCAGTATCAGTACTCCCTGCTCCATCACATCCTGATAACCCTGCGTGCCAATGGTATATATCTTATCACTCACATAATTAAGTACCAATGTATTGACAAAACTGCGTTCTCCTTTCGTGAAGTTATGCGAGAGATCGAAATTGACAATCCACGGTGCAGCTCCTTCCAGTTGCGAGCCAGTGGTAACCGTTGCCAAAGGCATTTTTGCATTCGTGTAGATATAAGAGCCATTCAATCCCAAAGAGAGTTTATTCATTCCGTGCGCAGCATTACTCACCGGACGGACAAACAGATTCTTACGTATTTCTATCTCCACTCCTGCCACGGTTGCCTTATCCGCTATATTCTCATAAGAAAGATAACCTCCGGCACTTGCCACTTCGATGCGGGATATCGGATTCTTAATCAATTTATAGAAAGCTGTGAGAGAAATCAACTCGGTCGGAGTGGGATTAAAGTCCCACTTCAGATCAAGGTTATAATGATCCGAAGGTTTCAGATTGGGATTCCCCTGACTGTTGAAGTTCACGCCGACATAACGGTAAGGAGATATTTCCTTTGCCTGCGGAAGCGTATATGTTTTACTAGCTCCCAGACGAAGCGAGTTTTTATCATTCAGATTGTATTTGAGATTCAAGCTGGGCAGGAAATAATCTTTTTGGATGGTATTGTTTCCTTTAGAACCTCCACGATTCACATTGTAATCCACTTCAATATCTACCTTGTCGTATTTCATTCCCAGATTCACAATCCAACGGGGAGTAAACTGGTAGGTAGCCTCGGCATAAGCGGAATGGATATTCTTTTTCACGGTATATTCATCTAAGTTCTTTTGTATCTTGAACCAGTCGGAAGCAAAGTTTTCCTGATTATAATAATCGTCAAGCGAGAAGTCGTCCAAAGAAGGGATGGTAGAAACATGTCCTACGGTCAGGTTATACTCCGTAGCTTTGAAGTTATCATCTACGAATCGGCCTGTATATCCGAAACGGATATTCGAAATTTCGTCTATATTATCTTTCAGACGATAGACCAAGCCTGCTTTTACATTCAAGTCGTCTTCATCTAAAGTTGAGAAATAGCGCTGTTGTGAGTTGCCCCTTAGCAACGTATAGCCGTCTTCCGCTTTAGTCAGGTTATTGATACGACGATCCGGTTCATACCCTTTCACCATATTATAGGAAGCACCTGCATCGAGACTTAATGATTTGGTCAATCCCCAGTTAGTCATCAGTTGATTAACGATCAGCATATTATCATTCGTTTGTTGGCGACGGGTGAATCCGAGGTTTTCATAGTCGTCACTAAAAATCGAGTTCTTACCGTTGTAATCGCCCACCGACTGGGTATTGGCATGAATCATCATCAAATTATAACTGATGTGATGACGATTCTGCATATCGAAATCCACATTGGCAAGTGCCAGCTGACTGATATTCTCCGCATACTTCTTTCCATTCATATCTTTGTAGACCGTACCGCCGGTAGTTGTATTACGTATGATTTCATCCGTATACTGATAGTCCGTCGTATGTCCGGCAGTCAGGAAGAAAGAAAGTGGATTTTTGTCTTTTCCGACATAGAATCGTTTACCTCCGGAAATACTGTAACTCCGGTTGATTTGCAAATGTTGAGCGGAAGGGTCTAACTTATTTCTGAAGTTCCATGAGTTTTCATCGGCAGGTTCGGTGCGATTAGCAAAGCCCATGAAGTTCACTCCATCCTGTTTCAGAAAATCGGCTGCTACCGTTTGTGTATTCAAGCCACCGGAAATGCCGAATCCCAGATTACCGCTACCAATGAGTTCTTTGGATACGATATCAATGGTTGCCCCTCCGACATCGCTGCTGCCTCCCGCGTTGAATGCTTTATTTACGCCTACGGACTGAATAATGTCCGTACCGAAGAAATCAAGAGAGATATTCTTATATTCCGGGTCTTCGGAAGGAAGAGCAAATCCATTAAAAGTAGTTGCATTGTACCGGTCTCCCAATCCACGGACAAAGACATTTTTCACTCCGTCTTGTTTAGACACTCCGGCAACTTTCGTCACAGCACCTTCTGCATCCGAAACACCCTTGCGGGAAAGCTCCCTGACACCAACAGATTGTACGGCAATGACTGCTTTTTGCTGTTCGAGCAACAGCATATTCTCATTTTCCCTATTCTTCTTAGCTACAACCACCACATCGGCAAGTTCCTGTGCATCGGTTTCCAACTCCAGATTCAGTATCACCTGTTTTCCATTCTCCACACGCACTTTATGGCGCACTTCTGTTTTGTAGCCTACATATTTAATCTCAATATCATACATACCTTCCAGAATGCCCATACTGTTCAATTCGAAATTGCCCTCCATATCGGTCACTGCTCCGGCTTGAGTTCCGAGCAAACGTATCGTAGCTCCTATCAAAGGTTCCTTGGATAGTTTGTCTTTCACAGCTCCTTTAATCTTGATATTGGCAGCCAATGCAGGAAGTACACACAACAGGCAAAAGAAGGCCGCCACTGAAAATCGGATAAGAAATAGTTTTTTCATCTAACTTTGCTCTACGTTTTAATTACGTCGGCAAAGATAGAGGGTGAGCATTACAACTATAAGACGAAATAAATACAATCTATTGAAAGAGTCGTTGCAAGATGATGACAAGATGTTACAAACGTATTATCAATCACTTACGCTATTAGTTTAACTTGTTTATAAGCAAATTTAAGACCGGAACTTCACTCTTTTATCTCTCATTATGCATAAAATTAATCGGCTGACAGTTGTGAGAAGGTGAAAATTTTGGCTGATAGTGTATTTCCACCCGTTTGTCGTCAAAGATATGTTTCATCGCTTTTCAATGCATTACGCAAAGAAACACCGATAGCTCCTTTCCCACTAAGTATATATCCAACGTTGGACTTTCTTAAAAAAAGAACAGGCATAATTGACTTGAAACTAAATATCATTATCTTTGTGTATGTTTCACGCTAAAAACAAATATGCGTCATGGAAGAGAATTTCAGAAGATATCCGATAGGAATACAGAACTTTGAAGATTTACGCAATAATGATTGTGTCTATGTTGATAAAACGGAATTGATTTATCGCTTGACTCATACAAATAAAGTCTATTTTCTAAGTCGTCCCCGACGCTTTGGGAAAAGTTTGCTGGTTTCCACACTAGAGGCTTATTTCCTGGGAAAAAAAGAACTGTTTCAGGGCTTGGCTATGGAGGCTCTGGAAAAGGATTGGACGGTTTATCCGGTATTACACTTTGATTTTAGTGTGAGTAAATATATAACCGCTGATATGCTGTCAGCCGTTATTAACCGCCAATTGCTTTTATGGGAGAAAATTTATCAACGGGAAGAAGGAGAAACGACTTTCAGTTTACGTTTTGAAGGAATTATTCGTCGTGCTTACAAACAGACGGGTAAACAGGTGGTGGTATTAATAGATGAGTATGACTCACCAATGCTGGACAGCAATCATAATGATGAAGTTCAAAAGGAAATACGTAATATCATGCGGGATTTCTTTAGTCCACTGAAAGCCCAGGGACAGTATCTTCGCTTCTTATTATTGACAGGTATCAGCAAATTCAGCCAAATGAGTATCTTCAGCGAGTTGAATAACTTGCAGAATATCAGCATGAGGGATGATTACAGTGCTATCTGTGGCATCACCGAACAAGAACTGCGTACGCAATTGCAAATTGATATTGAACAAATGGCGCAAGCCAACAAGGAAACATACGAGGAAGCCTGTGTACATTTGAAACAACAATATGACGGTTATCATTTCAGTAAGAATTGTGTAGACATTTATAACCCATTTAGTTTATTCAATGCATTTGCGCAAAAGAGTTATGAGAATTTTTGGTTTTCGACCGGTACTCCCACTTTCCTGATAGATATTCTGCAAGAAAGCGATTTTGATATCCGGGAACTGGATAACACGACCGCCACCGCCGAACAGTTTGATGCGCCCAGCAATAGAATCACCGACCCTCTTCCGGTGCTCTACCAAAGCGGTTATCTCACAATTAAGGGATATGATCCGGATTTCCAACTGTATACACTGGCTTATCCCAACAAGGAAGTAAGAAAAGGATTTATCGAATCGCTGATGCCCGCTTATGTGCATCTGCCTGCACGAGAGAATACATTTTATGTAGTGTCCTTTATTAAAGACTTGCGTATCGGTCATTTAGAGGAGTGTCTGGAAAGACTGAAATCTTTCTTTGCATCTATCCCTAATAAACTGAACAACAAGGAAGAGAAACATTACCAAACTATCTTTTATCTGTTTTTCCGGCTGATGGGACAGTATATAGATGTGGAAGTGGATACAGCCATCGGAAGAGCAGACGCGGTTGTGAAACTTCAAGATGCCATCTATGTTTTTGAATTTAAAATAGATGGTACACCCGAAGAAGCATTAACGCAGATTAACAGCAAGGGGTATGCTATTCCGTATCAGGCGGATCACAGGAAAATAGTTAAAGTAGGTGTAAACTTTGACAGTGCCACACGAACGATTGGTGAGTGGAAGATAGAACTCGGGAGTTAATCACCGAGTTCATAAAAGAGAATACACTAAATCAGTTTCTTTTTCTTCCGGTAGTTCTCACGAAACTCTTTGGGCGAACAACTCTTTTTCTTCTTGAAGATCCGGTTGAAATTGGAAAGGTTATTAAAACCGCACTCATAACAAATCTCGGCGATAGACATTGTAGAATCTACCAGCAACCGGGAAGCAAAGCCCAGCCGAATATCAATGATATAATCGGAAAGATTCTTGCCTGTACGCAGCTTGAAGAAGCGGCTGAATGACACATCCGTCATCCCCACCATATCGGCCAACTGCCCCAGACGTATTTCCTCCTGATAATGTGTATTGATGTACTCCTGCACTTTCTGCACACGCCGGCTGTCCGAATGAATATCTATCTTGGCAAAAGACGAACTGGACAAGGTACGCGCTTCTTCTTCAAAGAGAGAAAGTTCATACAGGATCGTCATAAACTTAATGACCGCATAAAATCCTTGCTTCTCTGAAGCAAGCGTATCCAGCAACGGATATATTTTGAGTATGGCGGACATCGGGAAACAAAGCCCTTTTTGTGCTTTATCCAGCATCCGGCGGATAGAGTCGAACTGATTCTTATTGATAAAGCTCTTGAAGAAAAGATCGGAAGAAAACTGAATCGTAATCTCCCGTATCTCTTTCGAATGGCAGTCGTTCTGTTCCCAGACGTGTTCCAAATCTTTTCCTGTTATCAATACCAAATCATAATCACCTATCACTTCGGAAGAGTCTCCTACAATCCGCCTTACTCCGGCAGCCTTTTCGGTGAAGTTCAATTCAAACTCGGAGTGGTTGTGTATAGGATAAGTGAATTCCGTTTTATAACGTTCCGCAATGTAAAAGCAATCCTTATCTGACAAAGGAGTGATTTCACGGATAATCTGGTTGGATAACGGTGTAGTCATAGTAATTACAATTTATAAGCGTTTTATCGTTTGATTAGTTTTCTATCTTTACCCCTATCCGATGCAGGTCTGCCCCCGACGGGTTTTGGAAGACACGCAAGTCGAATTCGGGAATAATGGCAAGCACATGATCGAAAACATCTGCCTGTATGCCTTCGTAGGCAACCCATACTTTATTGGCAGAAAAGAAATAAAGTTCCAATGGGATACCGGTTTCAGTAGGCTGAAGCTGACGTACCATGCAGGTCAGGTCTTGATTGACGGTAGGCAGATTCTTCAGATAGTTAGTCAGATAGGCACGGAAAACTCCCAAGTTTGTTTGCCGGCGTCCATTCACTAACACAGAGTTGTCGATATGATGTTCCTTATTATATTCTTCCACTACCTTTTCCGTTTCATCCACATAGTCTTTCAACAGTTGTATCTTCCGGTATTTTGCCAACATCTCCGGCGTACAGAAATGTACACTAGTCATATCTATATTGATAGAGCGTTTCACACGACGTCCACCGGATTCCTGCATTCCCTGCCAGTTTTGGAAAGAATCACTAATCAATAGATAAGGAGGAATGGTGGTGATGGTATTATCGAAGTTACGTATTTTTACGGTATTCAATGTTACTTCTATCACTGTACCGTCCGCACCGTATTTCGGCATTGTGATCCAATCGCCCACCTTCAGCATATTATTGGCAGAAAGCTGGATGCCGGAGACAAATCCCATGATACTATCTTTGAAAACCAACATCAGAACCGCAGCAGAAGCTCCCAATCCGGTCAGCAACACCACCGGACTTTGCTTTATCAAAATACTGATAATGATGATAGCTCCTATAAAGAAGAGAATGACTTGTGCTGTCTGCAAAAGCCCCTTCAAAGGTTTGTCTTTATATTGCTCACGCGCGCTATATACCAGATACACAGCCGTGAACAAAGCACTGACGAAGCGAAGAAAGACTGCAAGGATATAAATCATGCAAAGTCTTCGAAGAAAATCAAGCAAAGCAGAGTCTGCATGTTCGGGAAAAGCAATAGGAATAGATATATAAATCAATATAGGCGCCACCATCCTGCTGATGTTCACCATTACTTTATCATTAAATACAATATCATCCCAAGTAGCTTTTGTCTGTCTCACCAATTTAGCCACGGTACGCAGAATAATCTTGCGGCAAATCAGATTGGCAAGTAATGCTATTCCAATAATAAACAATAAGATGATAAAGTTATCAATCTTATCAGCCATAGCTTCATCCACTCCCATCGAGAGCAAAGCATGATTCACTTCTTGCATCACTACATTACCTGCTTCTTCCGGTTGCCCGTTTGCCAATGCCACACTCACTGTATCAACCACTTCTTTTACTTCTTTCATAAGCAATCGTCTCTCTCTTTTTTAGTTTTTCTTTTATTTATGATCTCTGTTTCTTTTCTTCTTTATTCTTTCCTTCTTCCAAATATTCACTGATATCCTGCCGTAGCCAATCATAATGGAAGAGTCTTTTGTAGGCTACATTCTTCTTGAGCATGATTTCTACATTCACCTGGCTGTTCTGATAACAAGTCAGTTCGTTTCTGAACTGTTCATTGTGTTCGGCCAGCCGCTTGATTTCCTGTTCCCGTTCACGACGCAGCACGGTGCAGACCGGAATCAGTAGTTTCATTACCACATTATCCATCACATGGTGTCCCTGCATATACAAGTAAGTAGTTTCCGGCACCAAGCCCAGCTCTTTAAATTCAGTCCGCAATCCATTCACCTGATTGATGTTATGGGGGAATTTCCTTTTCAACTCTGCCAACTTCTGATTAACCCGTTGTTGAAGGGATTCCAAGCTCTTTTCCGGATGCCGGAGATTAATCTCGCGCAAAGAAGTATAAGTATGGAAATCGTACATAGGGAAAGTATAAGTATCCCGTTGGCGATAGAACCATACGTTCCAGAGGAAAAGCGGATACACAATTTCGGAGTATTTCTTCAGGTAGAAGTTGAAATCTAAAATGGAACGGTCATTCAACGTAGCCTGCACACATACTTCGTGAAGGCTTTCGGCAAAACAATGATAGTTTTCAATAGCATAGGTATAAGTCTGAAAAATATACCTGCTCCGGTTGATTTTACGGGAGGTATTGGTAGCTCCCTGCAACAGGAAATCATAGTCACTGTCCACACAAGCAATCAGACTTCTCCCCAATTCGGCTGTATTCAGCGTGTTCATGAGTACCATCTTTTTTCCTTTTGCCAGGGAGGTGGCCGAAGGAAGCATCACTTGGAAATAGTGTTCGTCGTCTTCAAACTCTTCAAGCAATGTGCGCCAGAAAGCGATGTCGTCATAACTTTCTACGTAAGCGATGATACGTCGGCGGGCTTTCTTCGGATAAAGCTTATGGGCGGCATTGAAATAAGAAGAAGTCAGATTATCTCGTAGTGAAGTTGCCATTTGTTCTATTACAGGTTACGAATTACAAATTACAGTTGGGAGAATCCTTGTCGAGCTTGTGCCCTACGGTGGTAGATATATCGCTTACTTCTGTCACGGCATCCAGCCAGCCTTCCATAATGACGGCAGGCGAATGGGTAGTCAGGATAATCTGCACATTCGGATTCAGTTCACGTATCATAGCAATCAGTTTCTGCTGCCATTCTATATGAAGGGAGGCTTCCGGCTCATCCATAAACAATACACAATGGCTGTTGTCCTGCACGAGTACGGTCAGCAGGATAACCAGCATTTGCTTTTCACCGGACGACAGTTTATAAGGGAATAATAGTTCGCCATCCTGATAGAAAGCGATATCGTTCCGTTTCCGGTCTATCTTTTTGCGTGTATAGCTGAACAGTTCGTCAATCATATCCTGAAAACGACGTTTGGCTACAGATAATGTAGCTGCTTTACGACGCTCTTCTTCATCAGTGCTGGAAAGCATTTCAATCATCTTATTACCAATGTTGACCTGATAATCGAGGTAACGGCGTTGCAAGAGATAGAGTTGCCAGTCCAGTTCAGACTTTACATTCTTGTCGGCCATGCGGGCTGTGAAGTCACCCATAATCAGGGGACGGTCGTAACTTCGGATGACGTCATAAGGAATATAGGTTGCCTGGGGATTGTCGAAAAAGAGACGCACTCCGTTCTTCTCGTCACTTTTCATTTCACCGGAAAGTTCTTCGAGGTATCCCACCGAACGGTTCAGAATGGTAGTCTTCCCCACTCCGTTGATGCCGGAGAGGATGTTCACATCGGGACGCAAATCCCATCCTATATTAAAGCGTTCCCATAGTCCGTGTATCTCGATACGACGGATATAATTGGCTTGTTGTTCCATAATATTCAAGTTTAATCAAGGCAAATATAAACAAATCATACGATAAATGAATCACGATTACAGCAGTTTTCAATAAAGGTAACAAATAAAAAGAATGACGCAGGTAAGGTGGATTTCAGATTTTGTCCACATTACTGCGCCATTCGTATTTCAAAAACTGTTCTTTAGGTCAGAAGTTGTATAAGAACAAGTCCGGTTTCGATTAACTCAATAAGTTCATTTCTTCTTCTGCCGACGGTTCAGCTTGTCCTTCCGGCAAATCGGCTACACCGAAGTTCTTGTAATCGGTCAGTTTGTTGCCTGCGTCTTTTTCTTCTTCCGTCTTTTCCACTACTTGGTTTTCAGTTCCTTCGGCAGCTTCCTGTATATCTTCATTGACGAAAATATATTTGTAATACCATTTTTCAAAAGTATTTGCGTCGATTCCCAGTTCAGCCATCAGGTGTTCGCGGACAGCCGGATCGATGTTTTCAGGAAGGATAGCTGCTTTCTTTGCATTGCCATACTTACGCATAGTGTTCTGACACTCTTTCTTGATGGCGGGAATTTCTTTCAACCCCATACCGATCACATGAGGCCCCAAGTCCTTGACTGGTTTGAAATATTTGATTGCCTTCAACTTCAGATTTGGAAGAGCAAGGGCGGCAGAAGCTGTATTCAGACTAAGACTGGTGGCATCGAGAATAATTTCAGCCCCTGTCATAATACCTTGTGCTACCTGCCAACGTCCCATACCGTAACTCAAGAACTGATTGTTTACGGAATCAATCATACATTTGAAAAGATAGTTTTTTCCTCCTACGGAGAAAGAAGCCTCCTGATATTTGTAGTGAGAAAGGCTGTCTCTATAAGTTGAAATCTTATGATACAAGGTGTCACAAGACAGCAGATATCCATCAATGGTTGGATCTCCCGATGGTTCGGGCAGTTCCCAGATGAGTTCTTTTTTCTCTTTTTTCTTCTTGTCTTTCTGGGCGCTCAAAGACGTCGGATACACAAAAGCTAATCCTAACATAGCCACGAAAACTAATAACAGATGTTTGTTTCTCATGATTGCAAAGTTTAAATGTTTAATTTATAGTAGATTTGATTAGAAAACTATCTCAGTTGCCGTGCTATCTATCTTGTATGATTTCTTATCGCCATAGAAGTAGAGGTAAGGAGGAGGCGTATCCTTGAAAACGACACGGAATGAACCATCGCCCCGGGTAGTACCCAGAGGTTTGTCATCACTATTGGGTTTCGGGTTATCGGGAGTATTGGAAGCATAGATCGGTATTCCACCACCATTCGGGTGTCTGCCGGTTATTTCCTGATATTTCACAGTGACTGTTGTCACCTTACTGTTCATTGGGTGGGCTTTCAGTTTTTCATCCAGTTCTTCTGCACGACGCTCAAATTCCGTTGTACCGGGGGCATATTCCAGCACTTTCTTATAGCTACGGATCGCTCCGCGATAGTAAATAAATACGCTATCGGCCGTAAACCCTTCTTTGCGTTCTACTCTTGATCCTTGTCTTTCGAATTTCTCCGCATAAAAAAGGAACTTACGGGCAGAGTTCATCTTACCCAGTTGAGCTTCCAGTTCACCTCGTTTATCCACAGGGCAGTTTTCATGGCTGCGGGCATCCTGATAAGCATTGGCGGCAGCAAAGAAATCGGCTTCTTTCTCTTTGGCTTGAGCTTTGGCGAGCAGTTCGTCAAAGGAAGCTTCTTTTTCAACAATCTTCACGTTGCTAACAATGGTATAACTATATGACTTTTTAAATTCCAAGTCACCTCCGAGGTCTACATCAATGGCATTGGAAACTCCTACCTTGATTTTAAATACAGGGCGTTTGATGAATGTCGGTGTCTTTTTCTCTTCATCCAACATGAATTCTATGATATAAGCATTCAATTCACCGCCTTCCTGCTTCACGGAAGAAGAGAAATTGACATCGCCCACCGGAACAGCCTGTCCGTCGGAAAAACACAACTTGCCGTTACACTCTATATCCAGCTTTTTCATGGCAGACAGGAACGTGACTTTGGCAGCCTTCGACTGCGGGAAGAGTCCGTCATTGTTCTTTTCAATCGTTATGAAGTTCTCATTGAACGTCCCCACATAGCCTTTCCCTTTCCGCAAAACGAGCATAAAGTCTTTCTGCCCGACGGGTAGCCGGACCAGGAAAGTGGATTTTATGAAATCATCCTCATAATCTTCGGGAAAACTATAATTAATGGTATAGCGGTAAGTCCCGTCGTCATTCGTGGTTCTTACTCCTTTTTCCTCACCCATGTTATGAGTCATAGCCAGCTTGTCGCTATTAGAATGGATGATAATCTTTACCTGATTGGAGTCGGCTGTAATGGAGGGGTCTTCTTTTGGCTCCACAAAGAAAACTCTTTGCGCATTCGCCTTCATCCCTATCACTAACGCACAGCTTAGTAATAATAGAATATGATAGATTCGTTTCATCGTACTTTTACAATTATAAATCAATTACGAAATCACCGGGAGTGAAAATATCTTCCTGGGCTATTTCTTCCGTGTGATTATCATTCATCCAACGAGGCTGCCAGGTACGCACATGAATCTGTACCTGATCCTTATCGCGGAAATCCCACAACATAAACAGATAACCGTCATCTTTATAGCCACTGCTGTTGGCATAAAGTTGATGAACGGTTACTCCATAGAAACCTTCCATCTTCGGATTAGGGTGTTTTACAACCTTTACATCGTCGAAGCGGACATTGATCCACTTGTTTGCACGAAAACTTTTTTTCAGGTTGTTGATATATTCCTGCTTGCCTTGTTTCTTGTAAGTCACTTTATTATAAGTAATTCCTGTGCCATCGGTTTTCTTGACTTCAGTCACCGAACCTGTGATAATCAATGCATCTTCGCTGAAGATATTATCCAGAAATTGAATATCCTGTTCGTTGTAAGCTGTACGGAACTGCTCTACGTAGGAAAGGATTTCCTGACGACGGGCAATCTCGGTCACTGTTTTACCTTTCTTCATCACATTCTGATAAACAGTAGTGCTTAGTGTAAAATTGAAACGTGTGATGTTTCCGCTTGCGTCATAGTTAATCACAGCTTCCTGATATTCATCATCCAGTGTCTCGCCCACAGGCTTAATCATTAGAGGGATCTGGCGAACCTGATACCCGTTTCCGTTACGGATACAGGATTGCACGACTTCCGAATCATCACAATAGAAATGTGTATTCTCCCATAGCGCGCTCAATCCGCGTTCTGCCGTATCGGTCAGTCCTAAAGATACCAGATTCAATGCTCTGTTTTCTTTAAATGCTTTATTGATTTCTGTCAGCAATGCGCTGGTAGACTTTTCCATCTTTGCCTTTAAGCCGGCATCATATAAACCGTCAGCAATTTCCAGTTTCACAGCATCCTGGGCTTGCACAGGTAGAGTCATCAGTGTACAAACTGCTACTAATGCCCAACTCAAAATTATACTTTTCATCTTCTTCTCTTTCTACTTATGTTTGTTATTTAAGAATGAACCAATAAGCTCCGCAACCGCTAAAGACAGCAATATCCGTAGCCTCTTTCGTCCGGACGTCATTCAGCTCTTTGTCATTCTTCTTCACCACTCCTTTTACCTCACCCGTACGGGTATAGAACAACAGATAACATTGTTCTGCCACTGTTTCAGGGGCATATACGCCATACGAGATCCGATCCTGTTCTTTGAGCGAAGCAAAAACCTGCTTCATCTCCGTCATCGTTTTTGCCCCAAGAACCTGATTCAGACTCTCTTGTTCGGGATTGATCTTTTCCACCGTCGAAACCATTTTCTCATCTTTTGCAGACTTCTTGGCGGACTCTATCTTGATCGGTTCCGATATTTCAGACAAGGGGTGTAAATCGGCTCCTTTTTCCTCTTCACTCAACATGATTTGTCCTTCACCATAGATGAGGACAATCTCATTTTTCTTCACGTATACAAACGCGCGAGTTCTCACTCCACGCTTCATATCCATCCGCTGGGTACAGGTATTGATGTCTTGCAAAACAACTTGTTTCACTTCACCGCTTTTCCGTTTACTGGCTACCCAATCATTGATTTCACTGACTAACAGTTCTTTGGCTTGCTGAATGGCCTCTTCTTCAGTAGGCATGGTAGCCTCGGCAGAAAGATAGGACTGCGAACGCTTGATCTTATTGATCTGCGCCTTTGTTTCGGCTTCACTCTGTGCCATCAGGCTGCAATATGCTCCGCAAAACAATAACAAAGTAATTATCTTCTTCATTTTACTTTAATTTGCCTTTTTGGGGTAGTATTTACCCAATTAAGTTCTTCAAAAAGTGACGAGATATTGTGGGTGGGGACAAACAAGGTTACATCGCCTTCTACTTTCCCCTTCCCTTCGTTTAGGAGGGAGTTGGGAATTTCCACATTCATCACATGATTATACTTCAACACAGTATTCACCGCAAAGACATATGCCTTTACCGCATTGGTTTCCAACGCTTCAACGCCTACATAGAGAGCGCAGCCCTGATTACGCATATAGGATATCCATGAACGGACGGGAATTTCCATCTGTTCTCTTTTCAGTCCATATTGGCGTACGGTCATGCGGATGGATACGTTGCCAGGAGTGTCTTCACTAAGAAATAGATTAAATACGCTCTCGGCAGGATGATCCATGCCGAACACCGGACGGAGGGCGCGATCCTTTTCCTCGAAATAAAGATTCCCGTTGATTTCTTCAATGTAATAGGTATCTCCCGTTTTCACATAATAGTCTCCCGCCAACTTTTTAAGTTCCTTCCGCACGGGTTGCGAAGAGGATGGAGTGTAGCTATAAGAAGATAATCCTTTCACAAAGTCGGCTTCCAGCTCCTTCAGATTCTTCCCGGTCAGCAATTGGCATGAAGCCGGGAAAGAGAGTTCGATCAAAAGGAAAGACTCATTGATAAGAGATACGATGTAACGGTTTTCCTTCTCGGAAAAGTTCATCGATGTCTGCTCGTTGATGAGATTCAGAAGATCCATACTCCCTTGTGTAATCCATACGTTATCACGCTCCATCTGCAATTTTCGCTCGGCAACGGACATCTTTTGCAATTGGGTCAGATACCGTTCTGTAAAATCGTAAGCTGCCGTAGCAAAAGGAACATCGGAGGAAATGGCAACAACCGTCTGGCGTAGTTTTCCATTTCCCCATTTTCCTGTTTGCTGTCCCCACACCGAAAGCGGGAACAGCAAAAGAACTATGTAGACTATTTGAGTAAACGGATTCCTCATTACGGAATGATTACCTCTTTGTTTCCATCACTCTTATACCACGTACCGGTAATAAGGTGACCGTCTTCAAAGATACCGACCACTTTTTCACCTGCGTTAGCTTCACGCTTCTTCACGTCGCGCGGTTCTATAACATGAGTTGTCTTAAATGTCAATACTCCATTTTCATCATTCATCAGGCCGTTCTTCATACGTCCTTTGTAAACTGCATAACCGAGGTCTTTCGTTACGATACCGCCTGTTCCGCTGTTATTGCTCCCCCCTGCGTTGCTCTTATCAGAAACAACGACTTCTACCTATTCTTTGGTATCCGAACCGCTTGTTTCAGCTTCCATTTCAACTTCTTCCTGTGGTTGATTAACCACTTCAACAGAGTCCGGGTTTGTTCCGCCAATCGGGTCGCTTCCTTTCTCTCCACCGCTAAGGGCGATTCCAATGCCCACACCACCAAGGATTACAACAGCTGCGACAATACCGCCAATCAACTTCTTGTTAGGGCCTTCTTTAGGAGGCGGAACCATACGCAACGGTTCTTTACACTCTTCGCATACGAAGTCTTGTCCGGCTCTTACTTTCTGTACTTCTTTACTTTCACATTTAGGACAAGGGGTTCCTTCTCCATTCTTGTCACGGTTGGTGCAGATACCATATTTGTATCTGTCGCGTTCACTAGGTCTTGCCATAATTTTGGTTCTTCGTCAAATTTGGTGGTACTTCTTCTATTGTGAATA
>NZ_QTMW01000077.1:0-15776 GCF_003604005.1 Bacteroides sp. OF03-11BH
AAATAACAAAGGAGAATATAGTAAAAAATATAATGCGTCTGCCCTGTATCTGGAACTGTTCAATGCTTATCAAAAGGAATCTACCTTGATGACTGCCCGCAGGGATACCCGTAAAGAAGAGTTGGCTAATAAATTCTTTGGGCTTATCATGAAGCATTTTAAGGAGAATAAGGATGTGGCTTTTTATGCGGATAAACTGTGTATTACTTCCAAATACCTGACTATGGTAATTAAGGAGACAAGCGGGAAGTCTGCCAAAGACTGGATTGTTGAATACATCATATTAGAAATCAAGGCTTTGCTGAAAAATACCAGCCTGAACATTCAGGAAATAGCGATTAAAACGAACTTTGCGAATCAATCGTCGCTTGGACGTTTTTTTAGAAAGCATACAGGAATGTCGCTTTCACAATATCGAATGAGTAACTTAGAACAATAGTGCGGACAATTGCCTCACAATAGGCAATAATATCTATAGGGATTGGGAAGAGAAAGGGAATGAAGTCTATTTCATTCCCTTTTATTATGCGGTATATCTGATGTAGGATGGATTAAATTCCCATACATTCGCGATAGAAGTCGAGCATTTCGAAGATAGTGTCCTTATCGGCAGTCTGATTGATGCAAATGTCTCCAATATCTTTTAGTAATGTGAAATTGATAGTGCCTGAAGTATTCTTTTTATCATGCGTCATAAATGCATACAGTTGGTCATATTTTTTGCAGTCGAAAGTAAATATGCCATAATTATCCTTGATAAACTGGATCGTTTGCCGCATTTTCTCTTTCGGGAAACCTACTTTGAGATGAGAAAGATACAGTTCGCACACAATTCCCCAAGCTACTGCATATCCATGTAATACAGGACGGTTTTCTGCCAGTGCCATACTTTCGAACGCATGTCCTACGGTGTGTCCCAGATTTAATGCTTTGCGGATTCCATGTTCGAAGGGATCCTGTTCTACAATATCTTCTTTCACTTGTACCGATTGGCCTACCAATTGTTTGAGAGCTGCATAATCAATACTAGAGGAATCGAAATTGAGCAATTCTGCCCAATGTGCCGTATTGCTAATCAAACCATGCTTCAACATTTCAGCATATCCGGAGAAGAAATTGTGTGTGTCCAATGTGCGTAGGAATTCAGTTTCAATCAATACACTGTTTGCCGGAGCGAAAGCACCGATTTCATTTTTCAGTCCGTTGAAGTTGATTCCTGTTTTACCCCCCACTGATGCGTCCACCATGGCGAGCAGGGTGGTTGGTATATTGATATAGGAAATGCCCCGTTTGAATGTAGCTGCGGCAAAACCTCCGAGATCTGTCACCATCCCTCCTCCAAGATTGATAAGTAAAGAGTGGCGGGTAGCCCCTTGAGTGCTTAATGCCATCCAGACGGAAGCGAGTGTTTCCAGAGTTTTATGCACATCTTCTGCTCCGATACAGATTTCTACAGCATCTTTCAACAGACCCGATTCCTTTAGAGAGGGGAGACAAAGACGCTGGGTATGCTCGTCTGTAAGGACGAATAATTTGTCATGCGGACATAGCTCAATGGCACGACCGAGGCTCGTTTCCAAGCTTTCGCAGAGAATAACTTCTTGTTTACTCATGATTCTTTTGCTTTTTTACTCTGCAAATGTATATAAAATATCTTTTTTTACTTACTTTTGTCTCATTAAAACGTTTAATCATGAAAGCATTATTACCTGTATATTGTCGTCCTTTAGGATATGTTGTCTTGTTGGTAGCTCTGTTTATCCCTTTTATTTTGGTGATGCAGGGAGTAGTAACTGATACTAACTTGCTGTTTTATAAAGAATGTACAAAGTTGTTGATGATGGCAGGATGCTTGTTAATAATCTTTGCATTGAGTAAGAATGAAAGCCGTGAAACGGAGCAAATCCGGAATTCGGCTGTTCGTAATGCTATCTTTTTGACATTCTTGTTCGTCTTTGGTGGTATGTTGTGGCGTGTTATGCAAGGAGATGTGATAAACGTCGATACTTCCTCTTTCCTTACTTTTCTGGTTTTTAATGTGCTTTGTCTGGAGTTTGGTCTGAAAAAAGCGCTTGTTGATCGATTCTTTAAAAGATAATTTTCTTTTCAATTAAACCTTTTGCGATTCGATTTGTCAAAAAGACATTGTTATTGCTACTAATATAATCGTAAATAAGGTAAATGAAAAGATTTTCAGCAGGGTTGGTGCTGATGTTGCTATGCACCTTCTCAATTTTTGCACAGAATAAGGTTATTACCGTTTCGGGACGTGTGGTGGAATCCGATACTAAAGAGCCCGCAGCGCAGGCTACAGTTCAATTGCTATCATTACCTGATAGTGCTTATGCCGCCGGTATAGCCAGTAGTAACCAGGGATGGTTTACTCTCCCCAAAGTAAAAGCCGGAAAATATGTGTTGAAAGTTTCCTATATTGGATTCCGAACCAAGCTCGTACCGGTACAATTATCTGCTAACGCCACTGATAAAAAATTGGGAACCATTACATTGGACCCTGATGCTGTCATGCTGAAGGAAGCGGTGATTACTGCCGAAGCTCCGCAGGTGGTCGTGAAAGAAGATACGCTGGAATATAACTCAACAGCTTACCGTACTCCCGAAGGGGCGATGCTCGAAGAGTTGGTGAAGAAACTTCCGGGAGCAGAAATAGACGATGACGGTAACGTCAAAATCAATGGTAAAGAAGTAAAGAAGATTATGGTGGATGGTAAAGAGTTCTTTGGCGGTGATGTGAAAACCGGATTGAAGAACTTACCGGTCAACATGATCGACAAACTGAAGACGTACGATAAAAAGTCTGATTTGGCACGTGTTACCGGAATAGATGACGGAGAAGAAGAAACTGTTCTTGACCTGAAAGTGAAGAAAGGTATGAATCAAGGTTGGTTTGGTAATGCAAGTGTTGCCGGTGGTACAGAAGATCGTTACGGAAGCAACTTGATGTTGAATCGTTTTGTCGATAATAGCCAATTCTCTTTAATCGGTTCTGCTAATAATGTGAACGATCAGGGATTCTCCGGTGGAGGTGGCGGACCTCGTTTCCGGAACAGCAATGGTTTGACTGCTACCAGGATGTTAGGGGCTAACTTTGCTACCCAGACTGAAAAATTGGAACTGGGAGGTAGTGCCCGTTATAATTTCAGTGATCGGGATGCAACATCTACAAACTACTCGGAACGTTTCCTGCAAAATGGAAATTCTTATTCAAATTCGAACAGTAAAGGCCGCAATAAGAATACGAACTTTAATGCAGACTTTCGGTTGGAGTGGAAACCGGACACATTGACAAATATCATTTTCCGTCCGAACGTTTCTTATGGAAAGTCTAATAGTTATTCTATTTCCGAATCGGGAACTTTTAATGGAGATCCATTTAATTTGGTGTCTAATCCTAATGAGTTTTTGAATAAGATTTTCTGGGGAAGTACGGATGATCCTTTAGAAGCTATTCGTGTCAACGCCAGTAATAGTGAATCAAAATCTGAAGGGCAGAATCTCTCTGCAAATGCTTCTTTGCAAGTGAATCGTAGATTGAATAATCAGGGACGAAACATCACTTTCCGTGGTACATTTAGTTATGGAGATAATGACAGCGAACAGTTTAGTGAATCATTGACGCGTTATTTTGATGATAATGCAAAAAAAGAAGATGATGAGCGTAAACAATATACTACTTCTCCAACCAAAAATTATGATTATACTGCCGAACTGACCTATAGCGAACCGATTGCGAGAGCTACCTTCTTACAGTTCCGCTATAAATTTCAATATAAATATAGTGAAAGTGACAGAAGTACATACAGCTTGATTCCTGATGCCGATAAAGGACAGGATTGGTTTTGGAATTTTGGTGATGGTCTGCCTGTAGGATATGAAGAGAATAAAGATAGAGATTTGAGTAAGTATGCTCAATATAAATATTATAACCATGATATTAATGCAGGACTAAATATTATCCGCGAGAAATATAGATTGAACTTTGGAGTATCTTTGCAACCGCAGAACACCAGATTGGATTATAAGAAAGCCGAAGTAGATACTGTAGTAAAAAGAAATGTGTTCAATTTTGCTCCTAACGTTGATTTTCGTTACAGATTTTCTAAAGTCAGCCAGTTGCGCTTTACCTATCGGGGACGTGCAAGCCAGCCGAGTATGGAAAATTTGCTTGATGTAACTGATGACTCTAATCCGTTGAATATCCGTAAGGGTAATCCGGGATTGAAACCTTCTTTCTCTCATTCTATGCGTTTGTTTTATAATACTTATAATGCAGATAAACAGCGTGGCATGATGGCTCATGTAAACTTGAATATGACTCAAAATAGCATTACTAATGCCACTACTTATAATCAGAGTACTGGTGGAGTGACTGTTAAACCGGAGAATATCAACGGAAACTGGAATGCGATGGGAATGTTTGGATTCAATACAGCATTGAGAGACAAGCGGTTTACCATAAATTCTTTCTCCCGTGCTAATTATACCAATGCAGTTTCTTATCTTTTTAATGACGATACTAAAATAAATGACAAGAACACTAGTACGACACTGACTTTCGGAGAGAATCTGAATGGAACTTTCCGTAACGACTGGTTTGAATTTACCTTGAATGGTTCAATCAACTATAACTTTGAGCGAAATCAACTGCGTCCGGAAAACAATCAAGAACCCTATACATTTGGTTATGGTGCAAGTACTAATATCTCTTTACCTTGGAGTATGACGTTGTCTACCAATATCACTAATAACGCTCGTCGTGGTTATCGTGATGCCAGTATGAATAAGAATGAACTTATTTGGAATGCACAGATTGCCCAAAACTTCCTGAAAGGCAATGCCGCAACCATCAGTTTTGAAGTATATGATATTCTGCGGCAGCAATCTAATATCAGCCGTTCGTTAACAGCCGATATGCGTTCTGTTTCTGAATATAACGGAATTAATAGCTACTGCATGCTTCGTTTCTCTTATCGTCTGAATGTTTTTGGAAATAAAGAAGCTCGCGGCAATATGCGTCATGGCGGTTTTGATGGTGGTGGGCCTCGTGCCCCGCGTGGTGGCTTTGGAGGTGGCAGACCACACTAAAGCAGAGTAATAAGTTTAAATAAAAACAAGAAGTCCCGGCACAACGATTCAATGTTGTTGCCGGGACTTCTTTGTTAATCCGAGAATTTACTCTATATTTGTTGTTTAGTATCCGTATGAAAGGAGATTCCTATGATTGATTGGAACTATATGCTTAGCCAGATAGCAATAGTGGCTTTTGATATTCTTTATTTTGGAGCCATTATCGGTACGATTGTCATCATCATTCTTGACAACCGGAATCCGGTTAAAACCATGGCATGGATACTCATATTACTTTTCCTTCCTATTGTCGGACTTGTCTTTTATTTTTTCTTTGGGCGGAGTCAACGTCGCGAACGTATCATTGGGCAAAAAAGCTACGACCGCTTATTGAAGAAACCAATGGCCGAATATCTCGCACAGGATTGTTCGGACGTTCCTTATGAATACTCCCGTCTTATTCAGCTTTTCCAGCAAACGAATCAAGCGTTTCCATTTGAGGGGAACCGTGTGGCAGTCTATACCGAAGGATATACCAAACTTCAATCATTGTTGCGTGAACTGCAAAAAGCGAAGCAGCATATCCACATGGAATATTACATCTTTGAAGATGACGCTATCGGGCGTATGGTCAGGGATGTGCTGATAGAAAAAGCTTCTCACGGGGTTGAAGTACGGGTTATCTATGATGATGTAGGTTGCTGGCATGTGCCTAACCGTTTTTTTGAAGAAATGCGCAATGCCGGTATTGAAGTCAGGAGCTTTTTGAAAGTACGTTTTCCCTTATTTACCAGTAGGGTGAATTACCGCAACCATAGAAAGATTGTCGTTATTGACGGACGCGTGGGCTTCGTTGGGGGAATGAACCTGGCAGAACGTTATATGCGTGGCTTTTCTTGGGGGATTTGGCGAGATACGCATATCATGTTGGAAGGCAAGGCAGTGCATGGTTTACAAACGGCTTTTTTGCTTGATTGGTATTTTGTAGACCGTACGTTGATAACCGCTTCCCGTTATTTTCCGAAGATTGACTCTTGCGGAAGTTCTTTAGTGCAAATTGTCACGAGTGAGCCTATCGGGCCATGGAAAGAAATCATGCAGGGATTGACTGTTGCCATTACCAGTGCAAAAAAATATTTCTATATGCAAACACCTTATTTTTTGCCTACAGAACCAATATTAGCAGCTATGCAAACAGCAGCATTGTCTGGGGTGGATATACGCTTGATGTTACCGGAACGTGCAGATAACTGGATAACTCATCTTGGATCGCGTTCTTATTTGGCAGATGTGATGCAGGCAGGTGTTAAGGTCTATTTTTATAAGAAAGGTTTTCTACATTCTAAGCTGATGGTTTCAGATGATATGCTTTCCACTGTAGGCTCTACCAATGTTGACTTCCGTAGCTTTGAGCATAACTTTGAGGTGAATGCTTTTATGTATGACGTAGAAACTGCCCTTGAAATGAAAGAAATATTTCTTCAGGACCAGCGCGAAAGTACACAGATCTTTTTGAAGAATTGGGGCAGACGTTCGTGGAGACAAAAAGCTGTGGAGTCTATCGTGCGTTTATTGGCTCCGCTACTTTAATAAGGATGAAATTGTATTTGGATCTTATCTGAATAGTGAGAAGTTCACACTTCCATACACCCTTCTCTCAAGGAAATGTGGATTTTCTTCGAAATTATTATCTTTTCCATGCTCCAGTACCAATAATCCTCCTTCTTTGAGAAGATTATTCTGAAAGATTAATTCGGGTATTGTTTCCAACTCTTTTAAAGCGTAGGGAGGATCGGCAAAGATGAAGTCGAACTGTTCGCGGCCATTTTTGATAAACTTGAATACATCTCCGCGTATCGGCAGACATTTGTCTGTCTGCACCTCTTTCATAATTTTGCAGATGAATGAGTGATGTGCAGGATCTTTCTCAATGCTGATAACACGGTCGCATCCGCGGGATACCAATTCGATACTGATGCTTCCCGTTCCGGCAAACAAATCAAGAGCTGTTATTCCTTCTTCAAAATCGATATAGTTATTGAGTACATTAAACAGATTTTCTTTGGCGAAATCTGTCGTAGGGCGTGCTTTAAATGTCCGAGGCACGTCAAATCTTCTTCGTTTGTAAATACCGCTGATTACTCGCATGTTAATAAGGCTTGCATGTCAATATTAGTTGCAGGATTCATGATGAATACCTGTAGGATAAACTTTTTCAATTCACTCATTAAAACGTCTTTCTCCGGAAGTATTCCGGTTAGGTGTAACTCATCCCGTTCCTGATTAAACTCCAGTTGTTTCCAGGCGTACAATAAATAGTAAATACGGTCTTCTGTGTGCGTACATTCAAAGGAATTAGCCAGAAGCAGATGTCCTCGTTCAAAACAATAGATGTCAATGCCGTCTTTGCGTATAGAAGCATACATCTTCTTACTGTTTCCCAATCTGCTTTTTACAGAAAAATAATCGATGAATGGAGTAGATTGAGAATAGAAACGAGCTTCGGGATATTGTTCATTCAAAAAGGTCTGTGCGCTTTTGTCTATGCCGAAGATGACAGCTACATTATTCTTTCTTAGAATATTATAGAGCACCGTTTCGTTTTCTTTTTTCTGATGATTATGATAAAACAGAAGTTCCGCCTGTTCCTCTTCAAACAATTCTAATGGCGCAATCGTAAAACGCTTGCCTGCCATCATAATGTTTACTCGTTTGTAAGGATGATTGAGGAAATCCGATTCGTGAAAGAGTGTTTTTAGATTTGCTGTAAGGGATGAAGACGCATTTATCTCTTTCTCTATTATTGAAAGCGAATCGTCATGAATCGGGTTATAGATAGAAAAAGAAAATCCATCCGTACTAAGACGGATGGATAAAGTATATTGTTTTGATTTAGTAAAATCAATCATTATTCCCAGTTACCAGCACCATTGTTTGGAGTATCGATAGAACCTACCATCAAGCCGCTATATTTGCCTAGTTTAGAATCCAGGTCTTTTAGGTTGATGATTTCTTGTTTGTCAAGTCCGCTCAAATAAGTTTCGTATGGAGCTTTCACTTCGAACAAATATACCGGAGCACCAGACTTGGCAGTGTCATTTTTCACGTTCATTTCGAATTGAGCACCATTTCCGTGAGGAATATATTTCATAGAGTCGGCATTGAATCCTTTGGGATAGATAGTATCCAATACAGCTACCCACATAGTGTCACGTTTGAAGTTTTCAAGTCCCCATTTCTTAACTTCATCGTATCTACCGGTTTTCTTTGCTTTTTCGATGATAGCCATGGCTTTCTTTTCAGTCAGTCCATCTTCCAATTGCTTGTCAGTTAACATTCCCATCTTCATAACGAACGGCAATTTTTGATTTTTAACGAAATCAATCAGTGTGTCTAATTTGGGTGCATACATTCCGCGGTGCAGCGAACGGTATTCCTGCTGTGCCTTACGGATGTCGATCAAACGGGCAATGACTGCTTTTTCTCTTTCTTTTTTTGCGTTTTCAAAATTGATAGGACCCATAATGCTGGTGTAACAGATGTAAATCAGTGCAGCAGCACAAAGCACCAATACAATATTAAATACTGTTTTCATGATAAATTATGTTTTTAGTTGTTATATTCGCATCGCAAAAATAGAATAAATAAATTTAAATACGATAGTTCCTCGAACTTTTTTCTCGTACAAAAATGATAAATAACTATTTAGAAAGGCAAATTAAGGAAAATTTTCCTTATCAGCCAACTTTAGAGCAGGAAATTGCTGTAAAATCTCTTTCAGAGTTTCTGCTGTCCACACTGGCAGATGAAGTCTTTATCTTAAGAGGGTATGCTGGTACTGGTAAAACATCGTTGGTAGGGGCATTGGTGAAAACGATGGATCAGCTGCAGCAGAAATCTGTATTGTTGGCTCCTACAGGACGTGCGGCAAAAGTTTTTTCAGTGTATGCAGGACATCCGGCTTTTACTATTCATAAAAAAATATATAGACAACAATCTTTTTCTAATGAACTTAGTAACTTTTCGATCAATGACAATTTAGCTACCAATACATTGTTTATTGTCGACGAGGCTTCCATGATTTCAAACGAAGGACTGTCGGGCAGTATGTTTGGAACAGGACGTTTATTGGATGATTTGGTGCAATTTGTTTATTCAGGACAGGGATGTCGTCTCTTGTTAATGGGTGATACCGCGCAGCTTCCTCCGGTAGGAGAGGAGTTAAGCCCGGCACTTTTTTCCGATGCATTGAAGGGGTATGGACTTGAAGTACGTGAGATTGATCTTACTCAAGTAGTCCGTCAGGTGCAAGAATCCGGAATATTATGGAATGCCACACAGTTGAGGCAATTGATAGCAGAGGATGATTGTTATTCTCTGCCTAAGATAAAAATAGCAGGTTTTCCTGATATTAAACTGGTGCCGGGAACTGAACTGATAGAGGAACTAACTAATTGCTACGATCATGATGGTATGGATGAGACGATTGTTGTCTGTCGTTCCAATAAACGTGCAAACCTATATAACAATGGAATACGTGCTCAAATTCTTTGGCGTGAAGATGAATTGAATACAGGAGATATGTTGATGATAGCCAAAAATAATTACTATTGGACGGAGAAATATAAGGAGATGGATTTTATAGCTAATGGAGAAATTGCAGTTGTCCGGCGTGTTCGTCGAACTCGTGAAATATATGGTTTTCGTTTTGCCGAAGTTACTCTCCGCTTTCCTGATCAGAATGATTTTGAATTGGATGCGAATCTATTATTAGACACTTTACATTCGGACTCACCTGCATTGCCGAAAGAAGACAATGACCGATTGTTCTATACGGTACTTGAGGATTATATAGATATTCCAAACAAAAGAGACCGGATGAAAAAGATGAAAGCCGATCCGCATTACAATGCTTTGCAGGTGAAATATGCATACGCAATAACCTGTCATAAAGCGCAAGGCGGACAGTGGCAGAATGTGTTTTTAGATCAGGGGTATATGACAGATGAGTATTTGACTCCGGATTATTTCCGGTGGTTGTATACAGCTTTTACTCGGGCGACAAAGACACTGTATTTGGTGAATTACCCGAAAGAGCAGGTGGAATAGTTTTGTTTTTTGAATGACTCTTAATCTTTATATGATTTAGAGTTTTAAGGTTACATTGATTATATAATCAGTTGATTTCAATATTGTTGGATTCAAAAAGGTCTTTGAGTACTGGTTGTGGTTTGTTTATAGATGAAAAGAGTATTTTAAGATAAGAGCTAGCATTAGATAAAAATAGATAGCAATAATCCCTTTATTTGACTCTATTCACAGATTTGGAAAGAGTAAATAAAGGGATTCTCTATAAATTATTTCTCTATATATTAATTATTTGTAAACAATAGTAGTTGCATCATTCTTAGTTAACTTTGGTATCACTTGACCAGTCTTTAAATAAAGAGTCTTAATTTTGCTGCTACGATTGGCGTTTAAGTTTGTTAATGCTGGACATTCCGAAGCATCAATTGACGTAACATAATCATAACTTGCATACCAGGAAACAAGACTTAAATCCAAAGACTCAAGTTTACTACTGATGACTTTAAGACTTTCTGCCTCCGAATAAACATAGCTACCTCCTGCATTGAAACTAGTAATTGGATTATCTCCCAAATTATACTCTTCACAAATAGTAGGGCTATTAAATGTGAGTGATGATACCTTATGTAAACCTGAAATATCAAGCTTTTTCATGTTTGAACAATAACCTAAACGTAATGAAGTCAGGTTAGGGAAATACTCTATTCCGGTTAAATCTTTAATCTGGTTAGAGTATGAGGTGTTAGAGAATGAAGTTGCGTTTAATCCTTCTTCAAGAATAATACATTTGGTATCATCAATAGGGAGAGCCCAACCGTTAGATATACAAAGTGCTCGAAGAACGGCATCTGGAATTTCCACAGGGCTGGCGTCCGGATCTTTTTGAACAATAGCAATATCTTTTACTAATGTACCACTGGTTTGGGCAATATGAATTGTACCTCCACGCGAAGCTGGTGATGCGGATAGTTTATAAGTAACAGTAACCGTAGTCAAACCATCATCGCCTTTTTGTGGTTCGGAAATTGATTGACCAGTAATCCAATCTTTCCCTTTTGTTATGGAAATAGCGTAATTGACGTTGTATTTCACTTTAAAAGAGATAGTTCGTGCTGTTAGATCATATGTTAAAGTGTTACTTTCGGTGATAATTGCATCTGTTTGTTTTTGATTAATATCTACATTGACACTTTCAGTAACGAGTGGGCTTGAGATTGTAATTTTTGTACTACGATCTTTATATGTCTTGTTCTCGGCAGCAGTGAATGATAAAGTTACTTTGCCACCGAATTCATTACGTCTATCGAATGTCAGCCACTCTTTACCACCGTCACTATATGTTATCGTTGGGTCGGCCACATTGGTATTAAGTTGAATTCTCACAGTACTTTTTTCTTTAGTAATAGAAAGAGCTTCGTCAGAAAGTAAATCCATTATATATGCAGGTTGAGACTCTACTTGTAGTGGCACAACTGAAGAACCTGTGAAAAACTTGAAGGTTGCAGTACGCTTTTCATCTAATTTGTTAGGATCGATGGTAAAAGTAACTACATCACCATCTTTACCTGAAGTTATTGACGGATGTGCCCAATCACATATTCCTGACAACCGCCAGTTATCGGAGCTTGTTACAGTAACTGTAGCATCCCCTCCATTTTTATCCACTTGGAGTATATTGGTCGATAGTGAGATTGTTGAATTACCATTATTGATTGATTCATCATCATCAGAACAACCCCATAGTAGGAGGGATACCGATAACACTATCATTAAATTCTTAAATAATTTCATATCTATTCTTTTTAAGGTAAAATATACATTAATCAGTTAATAGCTTCACGTTCTGTACTATTCTTTTTATAATAGTAACTTGGATAAACTAATGTTTCATCGTACAAACCTTTACAAACGGATTGGCATCTATATACTTGTGAACCATATAATGATGGGTCAAGTGCGAAGAACATGTAGTATCCATAACCAGCTTCTTTTCTAGAACGCGCTGTAGATTCACTTGAGTTGCCACTGCCTCGTCTTAGTTCTATTGACATACCAGCACACTGTTTCAATGTCATACCGGTACCTGGCCCAGCAGCACCACCATAGTCAGCTACAGCATAATCGCAATACTGACCAGGTTCGATACCATCGATAACTTGGAGACTACTTGAATACATGTTGCCAAGGTTATAGAGCGAGACAATTTTTTCCGGCATGACAGCTTTACATTCATACATTAATCGTGAACCTGCATAAGCTGATGGGCTTGCAAGCCAGGGGTTTGAAAGGTCTGGTGAGTTCGAATATTCGTCATCGAAAGCGACGCCGTCCAGATTATAAGCACGGCAATAAGCTGCTAGTTCCCGGGCGAATTCCCTAGCTCCCATATCCGAAAGTTGAGCGACACCAGCTTCGTCATGATTACCAAGGATGCTGATAATAATTTTCATACCAGCTTTACGCAATGGTTGTAGATACTTATCATTATTGTCGAGCAAGAATTGAACATTTTCATTGTTCGCTAAATATACTCGTTGTTTCTCTGGATCCCAATTGATATTAGCAGCAAAAAGTACGATATGGTCGAAAAAATATTTACCACTTTCAGTCAGAAACTCAAGGGCATTGAGCGGGTTAGTATCATTAACTTCGAAATAAAGAACTGTTTGTACCGCATCTTCTCCTTTGTTAGTATTAGGTTTGTTGCGATAATCTTGAACGAGAAGCACCATATGCTTGGACGTTTCAGTAAATGTTACTCCTTCAGTAGAAGATGTTACTGTCAAAGGTACTATGTAGGTTTTATCCTCTTCCATTCCATCAAACGCAGTCAGTGTAACTTTCACGCTTGGGGTAACTTTATCATCTGGGGCAAGTACAAAAGTACCATTATTTGCGATTTTCACATTAGCGGCAGGAAACACTTCGAAATCCGTTTCATGGATAGTGTTGTATATAGCTGCATATGATTCCTCGACAGCTATTTGAACATCTACTCCTTTTTGAGGTAGTTTAGAAAGACGGAATACCACATTAGTGCTATATTCATTATTTCGGAGCTCGATTACCGAACTGTTTTTATTCGTATTTTCGTCCAATAATAATCCGCTCAGTTGAGTCGATGCCAAATAAGAAGATTCATCTATCTTGTTTCCTATTTCAATGTCTTCCTCACAAGATGTGAAGGTTGCCATAGTGAACATTACCACTGGCAGGAAAGCATATTTGATATTGTTTATCATATTCATATTCAATTCTTAGTTAAATGATTTATTATTGAGGCAATGAAACAGATTCCCATTTAGGTTCTTTTTCGATTGTCAAATCATAGCCACTCACGCTGTAATCTTTAGCTACTGTACCCGAACCTTCGTCGAATTTCCAATATGCAATGAGCCCTTCCGATTCAGGTTCTATTGTGTAGAAGTGATTTGTTGCCTGAATTTCTTCTGCTGTTAATGCACGATTCCAGATTCGTACTTCGGAAACGACGCCATCAAAATAGCGGTCATCTTTATAGGAATAACCTACCCAGAAACAACGTGAGCCGTCTTCCTCATTGGTATGTTTAGCACCAAGACTAACAGAACTCTTTCCCGTTGAACCGGAAAGCTTTTCTACGCCATTGATATATACTTTGACATTACCTTTATTGAATGCGACAGCTACATGATACCACTTGCCACTTTCAAGTTGAAGGTCTGCGCTTGTACAATTGTTAACAGAAGTAGCTACTTGAAGTTGGTTATTCGGAATGGTTGCGTCACCGATACGGAGCAAATAATTGCTTTCGATACCCATCAACGTGTTCAGAGTATTAGGGAATGAATTGGCCTTGAACAGTATCTCCATCGTATTCTCCGTTAGATTATTGAATTTGGAGTCATTCTTGAAGTCCGGATAAGCACGATTACGACTGATATTACATACCACATTAATAAGTGATGCTCCGCGGAATACATAATAATATGTCTTAGCACTTTGCAAAACGCCGATTCCTTCCACTGATTTAATAGTGACTGGAAGCACATAAGTGGTTTTGATATCAAGTTCTCCTGTATTAATGAATTCAATAGGCAATTCTGGACTAACTATACTACCTGATTTGATGGTAGTCGAAGTTTCTGGCATTGAATAATGTTCTTCAGAAAGAAGTACTGCAGTTTCATCGTAATATGCCAGTTTATAAGTTGATAAAAGTTCGGGAGCAGGTGACATAGTCACTTTGATATCATGTTCTTCAGGCTTTGCTATGGCTACTGAAAGACCAGTTTCTACATTTGTATCACCAGCTTTGAACAGTATTTCCTTAGTAAAGTTCGATGCCGAAATGAAGAGTTTATTGTCATAATGCTGTTCATTTTCATCGTTGTTCTGGCAACCGGCAAGAATTATTGAGAAACCGGCAAGAGCTGTAAATATTAAATTGTTTAATTTCATAAGGCAGTTTTTTATTTAACGGTTGGACTCAATATACTTATAGCTTCTTTTAAGGTTGGGTATACATTGCTGGCATTAAAATAGTCTTTTTCCGCTGCATCAATTGAAATTCCAGCTTTGGTGTAGTCAGGCGTCTTTGCCACTGCCCATTGAGCAGCTCCAATGATGGCAGATGAGCCATCTCCGAGTTCACCATTGTAACTCCCCGAATTGGTAAGATAAGGCGTTGTTACTCCCATGATGAAGCGGTCGGTTGGTACGTTTTTTGCTGATGCCATGAGTATGAGATAAGACATCTCGTATTGGTTTTTTGCTCCATGCGCATTGACAATGATGTATTTACAATCAGAAAGCAGACTTTTACCAATAACGTTCTGCGGGTAACCTTTGAAAAGCAAGTCCTTATTAGTATTCGCAACTTTCCAGTTAGCTACCGCGTCAAAGAATGCTCCTTGACGTGCTGTTTCAGCGGCAATTTCATTCTCTTCAACAAGCGAATTGAGGTCGAAGCCTGTATAATTCACTACAATTCCATCTACATCTAAAGCGTTACTTGCGGCGATTTGTTTAGTGATCTCACTTTTGCAGTATTCAATAAAACGTGTTGCATCGTCGACAGTCTCTTCTCCTTCTTCTCCATTTTCTGTTTCATCAGATTCGGGATTAGGTACAGCGTTGGCTGCTTCTTCTTCAAGAATCTTTTTCCATGCACTTTCTATAGCATCGAAATCAACTAATCCCAATACTTTTGTACCCAATCGACGTACTTCCTTCATCTCAGATATATTTGCCTGATTTACTTCCATTGTATTGTTTAGACAAATATAGTCGAGACTGTCAGGCATATCAGTAAGATGTTGACTGCGTGAGGTTGTTACAGTACTTACATTATTAACTGAAACAATTACTACCTGATGGTCTGTTGCTTTAAAGTTGTTGAGAGATTCCAGGTATTGAGCATAAAGTTCCGGATTTTGTTCCTCCATAGAAGGAGTATGTATATTGATGCTTTCTGGATCTGTCCAGTCAGAACACGAGAACTGCATCATAGAACATGCCAGCATTACAGGCATGAGATATTTTATTTTTCTTCTCATATATGCTATAATTAAGGTAATTTTATTTGTATAATTTAATATACTAAGTACTCTAAGTACTTGGTA